>NZ_ALKF01000202.1:0-205553 GCF_000283315.1 Paenibacillus sp. OSY-SE
CTGTATGAGCGTTCTAGCAGCATTTCTTGAATTGTTCCAATTGTGACTGTTTGACCATCTTGATTGTATTTATGCTCCATTCCAGTTGCTGCTCTTTGGCGTTCTTCGTGTTGAAAACCTTTTTCTGAAATATTTATCTCATGTCGTAGCTCTCTAGTTTTTAACTTCTCAAAAAATGAAAAGGTGCTGCTATAAGCAAGTGCACGCGCTGGTATTATCCTGCATCAACTTTATGTAGTTTCTGAACTAAGGGGAGAGTGGAGCTAAGTGCTATATGAAGGATCCTACTATGAACGTAATACCTCAAGGCTTATATTGTTTCAACTGTAGAGTACAGTCGCTGGATAAGCACGTGGTGCTGGCGTTTTCTAAAAAAGAGGCCGTCTCTTCAGTAGAAAAACCTACTTACGAGACGACCCTTTTTGCTCAATGTACGTTCAATTTCCGTCTTGCCGGAACTGCTTAATCAAGTTATGCGTAATGACCTGATCCGAGATGCTTAGACGATGCTTGGCTTCAGCTTCTAAAGGCTCGCAGCGGGATGCATCAGTCGTCTGGCGCGTGCTGTAATCGAAGCAGGTTCCGTTCTCGAACAGCCCGTCTGCCGAAGGCACATAGAATACGTTGCCGTCGGTAAAGGAGCCGTTGCGCAGCACGACGAGCCGGTTGTTAGGGGCGAGCAGGTTGTGGCCCATCATATATTTGTCACCCGCATCGATGCCAAGCCAGTGCAATAGGGTAGGAGCAATGTCCAACTGGCCGCTTGGGGTGTCGTACGTGCCTGCGTTGGCTCCGTCTGGAAGATGGACGATGAGCGGGACTTGATTCTTCATTTCGAGCATATCCAAGTCGCTGATGTCATGCCCCAGCAATTGGGCGAGCGGCTCCCGGTCCCAGATGGAATTGTCATGGTCCCCGTAGAGCACCCAAATCGTCTTATCCCATAATCCGCGCTGCTTTAAATCGGCGGTCATCTCTCCGACAGCATCATCCACGTAACGTATGGCCTGCAAGTAATCACCAAAGATAGTATCTTTGTGCGGGTCGACGTTCAATTGCTGTGCGGATTCCGGCAGCTTGTACGGGTGATGGCTCGTCAGCGTAATTAAGAAGCTGTAGAACGGATTCTGTGCTTCCGACATGCGCGCAACAGACTGGCGCAGGAAAGACTTGTCTCCGACCGACCATCCTAGCGGCTCGTCCACTTTATAATCTTTGCGGCTCATGAAGAAATCGTAGCCCATATTGTTATACATTAAATAGCGATTCCAAAACCCTGCGTCATACGCGTGATATGCCCCTGTCTCATAACCCGCTGATTTTAAAATTCCTGGCAGCATATCATACGTCTGATTCGGGTAACGAATGAAGACGGAACCCGTCGGAAGCGGGTGAAGGCTGCCATTGACGCCAAAGTCTGCATCCGAGGTCCGGCCTTGTCCCGTTTGATGGAAGAAGCGGTTAAAATACATGCTTTCCTTCAACAAGGCGTTAAGGTGCGGCGTAATTTCCTGACCGTTAATCTTTTTGCCGATGACGAAGTTCTCAAATGCTTCTGCTTGTACGATGATGACATTGCTGTCTTTGTATTTGCTGAACGAGACGGGCGGACCTTGGCGATCGGCGCGATGGTCGGCAAACCATTGCTTGGCCCCCGCCAGTTCCTCGGCGGAAATCGTGGCGCCAGAGAACCAGTTATCCTTGGCATAGCGGTACACGTCATAGCCGTGAAATCCGAGTAGTCCGGTAACGTTATAAATCGAAGCGTTCCACCAATGACCGGCGAACAAGCCTTTCGCCCACGTGCTTGTCGCTTGCTGCACGGGTACTGCGATGAGCAAGGAACCGATAGCGATGCTGACAATGCCGCTGATCAGGCGCGTTATTATCTTGGGACGTCTTCTGGATGACCCTGGAAGAATATAGCTGCTGCTCTGAACGCGACGCTCCTTCGACAGCATGCGGAATGTCACGATGGATAACGGAATGACGACAATCCAATCAATGAACAACAAGCCATCCTTCAGCATTATCAACGAAGCGATGCTGTCTCCGAGCGAGCTGACCTGCGCCGCTTGCAGCAGAACAGGCACGGAAATGAAATCTTGAAAGTAACGGAAATAGACTAAATCCGAAAAAATCAGTATCGTGAGAATCACATTCAGTATCATTAAGGCCAAGGTGCGCCAACGCGCTGATAACCCTAAGGTCCAACCCCCGACGATAAGCACCGCACCAAGGGCAACCCAGAAATCGCTCGTGGACATCGCCATATTCGGGATGGAGAGCGCCTTGTCGAACCAAATGAGCTTCCACAAAATCAAGACAACAAACCAGACGATATCCAACCGTCCAACTAAAGACAGCAGCCGTAGACTGCGGTTCGAGTATCGGACTGGACCGTTTATTGTCGGTTTCATAACTTCTTCCTTTCTCCTTGCAAATTGAAAAAATCTGTATGGAAAAATAAACACTCCCCATCATAACAGATTTACGAAATATATAAAAATAAAAAGACATCCAAAACGATTAGCTCGTTAAGGATGTCTGGTTAATTCAAGCTAGCCCTGCTCTGGGGAATGCAACCCGCGAGGCGGTCGAGGTGGAAGCGGACCGAAATATTGGTAGAACTGGCATTCGATATTTCCGTTAAACAGCTTGCGCCGCTTGTCCGCCGGCTTGCCGAAATAATGCTCGAACTGCCGGTTCGGACTAATCGTGAAGAACGACCATGTCGGCAAGCCCTTCGCCATGAAGCCCAGTTGGCGCACCATGCGTTCCACTTCATCCTTTTCATTCAACCGCTCCCCGTAAGGCGGGTTCGTAATGACAACGCCGTAATCGCCTTCTGGCTTTGCCTTGGCGACTGGTGTAACATGGAAGTTAATCTCCCTGGAGAAGCCTGCGCTCTTGGCGGCCGCTTCAGCGAGATGAATCGCTTCGGCATCGATATCGGATCCCGTCAGCTGCAGATCGATATCATCCTTCACCGAATCGAACGCTTCCTCGCGCGCCGTCTCCCAGTGAGCCTCTTCGATGACGTGCCAAGCTTCCGCAGGGAAGGAGCGACGCAGCCCGGGAGCTACGTTCCAGCCTATCATTGCCGCTTCAATGAGAATCGTACCCGAACCGCAGAAAGGGTCATACAGCGGGCGATTCGGATTCCAGCGGCTTAACTGCACCAATGCGGCTGCCATCGTTTCTTTGAGCGGCGCCTTACCGGTAAGCTTCCGGTATCCACGCTTATGCAGTCCCGGTCCGGTCGTATCCAAGGTAAGGAGCGCCCGGTCGTTCAACAACGATATCTCGATGCGGTAAAGCGGTCCGGTTTCTTCGAACCAGTCGATATGATAATGCTGCTTCAGTTGTTCAACAATCGCCTTCTTCACGATCCCTTGGCAAGCGGGGACGCTGGAAAGCTGGGATTTATGAGAGCGGCCGTCGACCGGGAATTCTCCGTGTGCGGGAATCCATTCGTGCCACGGTATCGCCTTCGTTCCTTCAAACAGTTCCTCAAACGTTCGTGCCGGGAATTCTCCCATATTGATAAGCACGCGGTCCGCCGTGCGCAGCCACAGGTTGGTCCGGCATACATCGAGCGGTCCTCCTTTGAAATGCACGCGTCCGTTCTCTGCATGCGCATCCTCATAACCTAGCTGATGCAATTCTCGCGCCACAATGGCTTCCAGTCCCATCGGGGCGGTAGCGATTAACGACCAAGGTCGATTCATCGGTGTTCTTCACTCCGTTCTACTTTGTCTGACTTGTACTCATATGGCATTCATCATATCATAAAAAGCAGGAGGTTGGGAAAATGTCTAATGAAGCGGTAGAAACGTATTTAGAGCAGTTATACACGAAGGATGTCACGTTGGAGCATATTAAAGAGCAAATTTGCGCCAATGGTCTGCCCGAAATATCCGTTCCGGCCGGATATGGGCGCTTGTTGACGATGCTTGTCCGCATGTCGCATGCGAGGAATGCGTTGGAAATCGGCGCGTTAGGCGGATACAGCGGCTGCTGCCTGTTGAGGGGGCTTCCTGCGGAAGGCAAGCTCGTGTCGCTGGAATTGCGTCAGGACTATGCCGATTTAGCGAAGCAACACCTAACGGAGGCGGGCTTCGGCGAACAAGTGGAGTATCGGGTCGGGGAAGCGCTTGACTCGTTGGCAGCTTTGAAGAAGGAAGGCGCACGCTTCGATTTCTTCTTTATCGATGCTGATAAAGGCAACTATCCGAATTACTTGGAATATGCCATTACACTGGCCCGGCCTGGAGCCATTATCGCCGGTGACAATCTCATGCTGCGAGGACGCACCTTAGACACTGACAAGCAAGGTCCTTCTGTGCTAGCGATGCGCCGCTTTAATGAAATGATCGCACAAGACGATCGTCTGATTAGCACAATGCTGCCGGCTTATGACGGTCTGGCATTAGCCATCGTGCGCTAGTTCGCATAAGTGTAAAGATTTGCGTCTGGAAAGGCCTTTGCTCCCTTGTGTTATAATATGTGACAGCAACTTATGTAACGGAGGGTACGGACTATTATGAAATCGGGAGAACAATGGACTTCCAGGCTTGGATTTATTTTGGCGTCAGCCGGTTCAGCCATCGGACTCGGAGCGATATGGAAATTTCCGAATGTCGTGGCGACAAGTGGCGGGGGCGCCTTTTTTCTTGTTTTCATTTTATTTACGTTTGGGATCGGATTGCCGCTTCTGCTCGCTGAATTTCTCATTGGACGGAGCACCGGAAAAGAAGCGGTGTCTGCCTACCGCGATTTGGCACCGAACAGCCGCTGGCATTGGGTTGGATATTTAGGAATGGCGACCTGTTCGATATTGCTTTCCTTCTACAGTGTCGTCGGTGGATGGATCGTCCTGTACTTCATTCGCGCCATTACCGGATCTTTGTTGACAGCCGGACGCGATTATGGCGCTCTTTTCGACCAGACATCGGCCAATCCATGGGAGGCAGTGCTTTCTCAAGGCGCATTTATGCTGCTGACGATTGTGGTCGTGGCCAGGGGAGTCAAGCAGGGCATCGAGAAGGCAAGCCGGATCCTGATGCCAGGGCTGTTCTTGCTCTTTGTCGTGCTTATTATCCGGTCGCTTACGCTGCCGGGAATGAGTGAAGGGCTCGTCTACTTTCTAAAGCCGGATTTCAGCCGACTGTCTTCTGAGGCGCTGCTGTATGCCCTCGGACAGTCCTTTTTCTGCTTGAGCGTAGGCGGATCCTGCATGGTGACATATAGCTCCTATTTGCAGAAGAACGAACCGCTTGGCAAGCCGGCACTGTCCGTTGTCGGCTTGAATGTGATGACCTCGTTCATGGCGGGCATTGCCATCTTTCCGGCTCTGTTCGCGCTTGGGATGAAGCCGGTAGAAGGACCGGGATTATTGTTCGTGACACTGCCTGCTGTGTTCGAGCAACTGCCGTACGGGAGTCTGTTCATTACGGTGTTTTTAGCTTTGTTCCTGTTCGCCACGCTGACATCGGCCTTCTCTTTGCTTGAGATAGTCGTCGCGGCCTTCGCCCACGGGGATGCAGCCCGCCGCAAGAAGATGTGCTGGCTGTTCGGAACGATTATATTTATGCTCGGCATCCCGTCCGCGCTTTCCTTCGGGGTCGGCAGCGACTTCGTATGGCTGGGCAGAAACGTATTCGCATGGGCGGATTTCGCGGTGACCAATGTGATGCTGCCGCTGGGCGTGCTGCTCATCTCTGTATTTGTTGGCTTTCGATTTCCGCGGGAGCGGCTGCAGGCAGAGTGGTCAGGCGAGTCGGCATGGGCCCGGAAGGGACTTGCCTTGTATGTCTTCATGCTGCGATTTGTCCTTCCCGTTATCGTCGTGCTTGTCTTCATGCACGGGATGAACTGGCTGCCCATTTAAAGAGGGTGTATATGACAACACACAACTATTTCAACAAGAGTGACAACAGGAGGAACAAATGAAATCGCGAGAGCAGTGGTCTTCAAAAATAGGTTTTATATTGGCGTCAGCAGGGTCGGCCATCGGATTGGGCGCAATCTGGAAATTCCCCAATGTGGTGGCAACGAGCGGAGGCGGCGCTTTCTTTCTCGTTTTTCTACTATTTACATTAGGCATCGGGTTGCCACTGCTGCTTGCGGAGTTCGTTATCGGACGCAGTACCGGTAAAGAAGCGATTTCTGCCTATCGGGACATCGCTCCCAGATCCAAGTGGCACTGGACCGGGTATCTCGGTATGGGAACATGCTTCCTGCTCTTATCTTATTACAGCGTGGTAGGAGGCTGGATACTGCTGTATTTGGCGCGCGGATTAGTTGGCGGGCTGCTGCAGGCGGGGCAGAATTACGATACGTTGTTTAACGAGACTGTATCCAATCCATGGTCTTCGGTGACGGCGCAGTTCACCTTCATGCTCATTACGATTATCGTGGTCGGACAAGGAATTAAAGGTGGTATTGAGCGTGCTAGCCGTCTTTTGATGCCAGGCTTGTTCATCTTGTTTCTCGTTCTGATTGCGCGATCGTTGACGTTGCCAGGCATGACCGAAGGGCTGTTGTATTTTTTGCAGCCTGACTTTGGAAAATTGACAGGAAAAGCGATCTTGTATGCATTAGGACAATCCTTTTTCTGTCTTAGCGTCGGGGTATCTGTTATGGTGACGTATAGTTCTTATTTGAATAAAAAGGAATCTTTGGTGAAGTCCTCTTTATCCGTTGTCGGGTTGAACGTCTTGACCTCGTTCATGGCAGGTTTGGCCATCTTCCCGGCTGTGTTCGCGCTTGGCATGAAGCCGCAAGAAGGACCGGGACTGTTGTTCAGCACATTGCCTGCACTGTTTGAGCAGATGCCATACGGAAGCATCTTCATTGCGCTGTTCCTCGCACTGTTCTTATTTGCAGCCATGACCTCGGCCTTTTCGATGCTGGAAATTCTCGTCTCGGGATTTTCCCGCGGGGAGGAGCAGAAGCGCAAACGGTTAAGCTGGCTGTTCGGGGCCCTCATCTTTATGGCAGGCGTTCCATCGGCTCTATCCTTTGGCGTATGGTCAAACGTCCAAATTATGGGATTGTCGCTATTTGATGCGGCGGATTTCGCTGTGACGAATGTTCTGATGCCGATCGGCGTGCTGCTTATCGCCTTGTTTGTCGGATACCGCATGCCAAAAGAACGGTTGTACGCCGAATTTTCATCGGAAGCGGCAGGATGGCGCAAAGGCTTGGCCTTATATGTGCTGCTGTTGCGATATGTGATTCCGGTCATCATCGTTATCGTTTTCTTAAACGTTCTGAACATCCTGCCAGTTTGAATTTGATATGGGCAACAGAACGGGAAACCGGGTTCGACGACATGACCATCATTCCGTTGCCGACAGATGCCAAGGCGGATGAATAATAACAAGCCTCCGCCCATGTGGGTCGGAGGCTTGTTCGTATTACAGCAGGCCGACGGTCCGCAGTCCCTTCCATATGCCATCCTCGGTATGAGAAGCCGTGACGAGATCGGCGTGCCGCTTGACCTCCTGCGAAGCGTTGCCCATAGCTACGCCTGTTCCGGCGAACTGCAGCATCTCGATGTCGTTCACGCCGTCTCCGAATGCATAGCAGTGCTCCTGGCTCATACCGGTCCGTTCCAGAAATTTACGTATTCCCACCGCTTTCGAGCCATCCTTCTGCAGGAAGTCCGTCGCCAAGGAGTGCCAACGGTAGAATTGCATGTTCTGAAAGCGCTCGGCAAACGGTATCGTCGCCTCGTCATTGCAGAATAGAACGCCTTGATATACTGCTGCTTCCCTATAGCCCGTTGCACAGACGGGCGGATGCTCCAGATTGCATGTTCGCAATCCGTCGTGAATAAGTTGATGCTCCATGGAGGCGGACATACCGTGCGAATGCATGTACACAATAGGATGATGAAGTGATGCGGCCATGGAAGCGAAAGCCTCAAGCTCAACGGTGTCCAGCGGCTGATCGTAAATGACCTCATCTTCGAAGACGACGTATTGTCCATTAATCGATACATAGGAGTGGATGCCTAGTTCTTCGCGGATCCACGTAAAGGTGGATGGTGCTCGGCCGGTAGCAATTGCGGTATATACACCGGCATCCTGCAGTTCTTGGATGGCGCGTTTTGTCGATAGGGCAATTTCGTGGTTCTCGTTCAAGATCGTTCCGTCTATATCGAAGAAAACGATATTACGTTCCATATTCTAGACCTCCTGCTTCATGCTGCTGTTCTTAGGGGCGAGCCACCGAGCCGTAACGCCCGACAACATCCGGTTACGCCGACTTCAGGTGACTGCAATCCCAACATAAATGATGAAATGCATTTCAGGTCAAGCTGAATTTGTAAATGTCGAATCATATCTCGCGATGCTTCGTGCTCAAAAGGTTTTTTTGAACAATCTCTAAATTTAAATTTCGTTAATGCGATCGTAATCATCTATAATACAAGTATTAGCCTGGACAGGGGGGATTTGCGCTTGGCAAACATTAAACAAATCGCGGAGCTTTCTGGCGTATCTGTCACAACAGTGTCGCGTGTCTTGAACAATCATCCCTATGTCAGCCGGGAAAAGAGAGAAGCCGTACTGGAAGTCGTCAGGAAGCTGAATTACAGCCAGAATGTTAATGCTGTCCATCTGGTTAAAGGTCGAACGCAAATGATCGGAATTTTATTGCCGTATATGAATCAGCCCTTTTTTACGAGCTTTATGAAAGGGCTTGCCGATGAGGCATTGAAGCATCAATACAACCTCATTTTTTTTCAATCCGACTATCGGGAGCAAGAAGAGCTGCGCGCCTTGGATATGTTGAAGATGAAGCAGATTGACGGATTAATCATCGTGTCCAAGGCAGTTCCTTGGCATGTCGTGGAAGAATACGCAGCGTATGGGCCGATCGTTGCCTTTGAAGATACGGGCGAACAGACGATTTCGTCGGTGTCGTTCGACCATTATAACAGCTATATGCATGCGATGGATTATTTCATTCAGCGGGGGCATCGGCATATCGGTCTTACGCTGGCCCGGGAGCACAGCTTCAACAGCGGCATTCGCAAGCGCGCCTTCAGCGATGCATTGGAGCGGATTGGCGAGCGTCCGAGGAAAGAGTGGATGTTCTATCAATGCTATGACATTGCGAAGGGTGCTGAAGTGATAAGAAGCTTGGCCAAGCTGGAGGAGCTTCCTACCGCGATGCTTGTATCCGGAGACGAGATTGCGGCGGGTATGATGCTTGAAGGACGGAAGCTGGGGATAAAGGTGCCAGACCAAATGTCCATCATTAGCTGCGAGAACTTGCCGCTTGCCGATGTGCTGGAATTGACGGCTCTGGGGCATTGCAACGAGGAGGCTGGAAGTCTCATGTTTCAAGTCTGTTATCGTAAAATAATTAATCCTGCCGAAGAGACAGTGAAGCATAAGCTGCCCTTTCAATTCGTCGAACGCGCATCAGTCCAGTCGTTGACATAACAACAGAGGCCAAGGTTATCCCTTGGCCTCTGTTCGTGCTGAGTGGCAGTGTGAATCGATGTGGCGACGTGTGACCTTATCTTAGTTGATTGCATTCGTTCGATAGAGACGTCACGGACGGTGCGTCGCACGGTTCCGACCATATAGAGAGAAGCGGGCCCAAGCTGTATTGATAAGCAGAAATACTCCAGACATAATGAAAATGCCTTGAATTCCAATGAAGCCGGAAACAGCCCCGCCCATAATAGGACCGATCATATTTCCTAGAGCGAGTGTACTGCTGTTAAAGCTATAGGCACGGCTCTCCATCCCGTCAGGCGTATATTTCCGAATGAGCGCGTTGACGGAGGGCAAAAGACCGCCCATAAACATACCCAACATGAACCGTATGGCGACAAGCTGCCATACTTTACTCACGAAGGCTTGCGGAATGAGCGTACACGCAGCCCCGATTAAGCATACCGTTAAGATGCGGTGGGAGCCGATCCGATCGCTGAGCCGGCCCAGTATCGGCGAGCAAATCATGTTCGACATCCCCGCCACTGCACTAACAAAGCCGGCGAGGAGCGCCAAGTTCTGCTGTGATCCATGCAGCTCCTGCACATAAAGCGGCAGCAGGGATGCAGGGCTCATCATCGCGAATTGCAGCAGAAATGTGACCGCAAACAAAGCAAGCAGCTGCGGAATGCCTGCCAGCTGCTTAAATCCGGCCATGACGGACATTTGCGGCGTCTCGGCCGCCTTCTCGCGGTCGAACGGTTCCTTAACCATAAGCATAGTGAGCATGGTCGCGAGGAAGAGCAGCGTACCGGTAATGTAAAATATCGGACGGTAGCCTACCATATCCGCTAGAACCCCGCCGATAAGCGGGCCTAGAATCGTACCAGCGACGACACCGGACTGAAGGATGCCCATCGCGAAGCCCATGCGTTCTTTCGGTGTCGTTGACGACACGAGCGCGACGGCAGCCGGGTTAAAGCCTGAAATGGTTCCGTTCAACATGCGCAGGAGCAATAGATGCATAGGCGTCTGCGCCAATCCCATTAAAGCCGTTACCACCGCCATGCCGAAGCCAGAACGCAAAATCATAATTTTGCGGCCGTATTTATCCGCGAATTTGCCCCATATCGGCTGAAATATGAATGAGGTCAAGAAATTCGCCGCAAAAATTAGGCCCGACCAGACGGCGATTTCATGTTGATTGCTCATTCCAATGTCGTGCTGCAAATAAAGCGCCAAAAATGGCGTTACCATGGTCATGCCTGCCATGGCTAAAAATGACCCGAACCATAGGATGATTAGATTTACTTTCCATTGCTGCATTTCCCTATTCACCACTTTCTCAGGTCACGGTCCGTCCGATGCGCCAGCAACTGGTGTTCATTATATCATACTTTTACTATATCGATTGTGTCATATGACATAAACGGAGGTATGCTCTATAACGTTCAATGTCCTTCTGCAATCCCTTTTATTACCTGAATATGTTGCGCAAATATTGTTTTTTTATGACAGCAACAAAGAAGCTTGTACGGCCGAAGAGCAGCAGGGCAAGGATGACGATCAGGACGATGCCGATATTACCGATACCCATACGCTCACCCCCTTATCATGTGAAGCCGGTCCCTTTTTCCAATGATTAATGAAGAAGTTGATCGTGAATGTGTTTAGCTCGTCACTATAAAGGTAAAAGTTACTTGTAAGCGGGAGGAGCGGCATTTTAAGAATTTGTGTGATAAAATGTCAAAAGTTGTTCACATTTGGGTGATTTTTGTCAACAGATTGTCATAGCTTCGTAGGAAGGTCCGGTTGTGGCAAGACGAGAAAAGGGGCATAATGGAAGCGGTAGGTTGTAACAAATTGCACAATGCCGTCAAAGTGGGGGTTATTGATGAATTATAATGATCGTTTCTTGCGTGCATGCCGAGGAGAGCAAGTAGATCGGCTGCCTGTGTGGTACATGAGACAAGCTGGACGTACTGATCCTGATTATCGCAAAATTAAAGAGAAATACAGTTTGCTTGAAATTTGCCGCCAGCCCGAATTGGCTGCGGAAGTCACCATGATGCCGGTGAACAAGCTCGGTGTCGATGCGGCGATATTGTATTCCGATATTATGAATCCGGTTGCTTCCATTGGTGTTGATTTCGATATCGTAGCTCAAGTCGGGCCTGTTATTCACAATCCGATTCAAAGCGCTGCCGATGTCGAGCGGCTGAAGCCAGTTGATCCGGAAGGGGATCTGGGACATGTTTTGGAGACGATTCGCATTTTGGATGCGGAGCTGAAGGTTCCGCTCATCACGTTTGCGGGAGCTCCATTCACCATCGCTAGCTATCTAATCGAAGGGCGTCCGTCCAAGTCGTATATCCGTACGAAGACAATGATGTATGAAATGCCTGAAGTATGGTTTGCCCTGATGGATAAGTTGGGCGATATGGTCATCACCTATATTCGTGCTCAAGTTAAAAATGGAAGCAAGGCGTTCCAATTGTTTGACAGCTGGGCAGGTTCTTTGTCACCGCGCGATTTTAAGCGCTTTGTGCTGCCGACGATAGAGCGCATTTATGCGGAACTGTCTGATCTGGATGTGCCGAAAATTTACTTCCCGGGTGTAAGCTCGGGCGAGCTTCTGCCGTGCTTGCATGAGCTGCAGGCTGATGTGATTGGCTTAGATTGGCGCGTGTCGATACAGGAAGGACGCCGACGTCTGGATGGCCGCTTTGCGGTACAGGGCAACTTAGATCCTTATTTGCTCACAGGACCGATGGATGTCATTAAGCGCGAAGCGGCTCATATCATGGATGAGGGCATGCAGGAGCCGGGGTATATTTTCAACCTCGGTCACGGGCTGTTCCCGGAAGCATCGCTAGATAAATTGAAACAGTTAACGGAGTTCATCCATTCTTATTCCAGCGAAGCACTCGCAAAACAATAGAATAGAACGTATTGGAGACAAGAGGGAGGCGAAGAGATGGGTAAACGCAAAGTAGGAGTTCTCGTGATGTCCTATGGGACTCCGCGCAGCATGGAAGAAATCGAGCCGTATTATACGCATATTCGCCGTGGAAATCCGCCTTCAGAAGAGCAGCTTCAGGAGCTTACAGAGCGCTATGAAGCGATTGTGGGGGGAGTATTCCCGCTGCGCGAGCATACCGACCGTCAAGTCCAAGGATTGCAGCGCATGCTTGATCGTGCGGCGGAAGGAACGGACGTGCAATATGTGTGCTATCAAGGCTTGAAGCATGTCGATCCGTTTATTGAAGACGGCATTGCCGCGATGGCGCAGGATGGCATTCGTGAAGCGGTCAGTGTGGTGTTGGCGCCGCATTATTCCGTAATGAGCGTGGGAAGCTACAACAAACGCGCGCAGGAAGCGGCGGAGCAGCAGGATATCGCGCTGAAATGCGTGAATAGCTACCATCTGCATCCCGATTTGCTAGATGCGTTGACAGAGCGTGTTCAAGAACAATTAGATGCTTATGTGTCGGAAGGCGCGCCCCGTGAAGAAGTGGAAGTGCTGTTCAGTGCGCACAGCTTGCCGGCACGCATCTTAGAAATGAATGATCCGTATCCGGACGAATTGAATGCGACCGCTTCCGCCATTGCGGAGCGCTGCGAATTGAAGGAAGGACAATGGCGCTTTACCTGGCAGAGCGCCGGACGGACAGCTGCGCCGTGGCTGGGACCTGATATACTGGATACGCTTGATTCGTTGCGTCAAGAAGGTGTGAAGCATGTGCTGTCCGCACCGATCGGATTTGTATCTGATCATCTGGAAGTGCTGTATGACTTGGATATCGAGGCGACTCAGGCGGCAGAGCGTATGAACTTGAATTTTAAACGCATTCGCATGCTGAATGATGATCCGAAATATATGTCAGCGCTTGCGGATGTCGTTATGACATTGGATCAATAGTGAGCTTGACAGAAAGAAGGGGCACATCATGAATGGTTCGCGGGATCTTGTCATTATCGGCGGAGGAATTACGGGACTATCTGCCGCCTATTACGCGGTGAAGCAAGCGGAGGAGCGCGGACAATCGCTGTCCGTCACCATCGTTGAATCTGCTTCGCGCTTGGGCGGTAAGATAGAAACGTTGCGCAAGGAAGGCTGCGTCATTGAGAAAGGACCAGACTCTTTTCTTGCCCGCAAGCTGCCGATGATTGATTTAGCACGCGATTTAGGATTGGAATCGGAGCTCGTGGCGACGAATCCGCATGCCAAAAAAACATATATTGTACGGCGGGGCAAAATGTATCGCATGCCGCCGGGGCTCGTGCTTGGCATTCCGACGGAGTTGGGACCGTTCGCCAAGACGGGCCTTATCTCCGTCTTCGGAAAGTTGCGCGCGCTGATGGATTTGGTGAAGAAGCCCCGCACCTCGTCGGATGACGAATCGTTGGGATCGTTTCTGGACCGGCGACTAGGCAAGGAAGTTACCGAGAATGTGGCAGAACCGCTCTTGGCCGGCATTTATGCGGGGGATATGAGCAAGTTGAGCCTGCAGGCGACATTCCCGCAATTCGGGGAAGTGGAGCGCAAGCATGGCAGCTTAATCCGTGGGATGCAGGCGAACCGCAAGGCGGGGCAATCGCTGCCCGGACTGCCGGATGTGGCGAAGGGATCGATGTTCTTGACGTTCCGGAACGGCTTGACTTCGCTTGTCGAGAGATTGGAAGAAGTGCTGAAGGACCGGGTCGAGCTTCGGGTAGGCGTCGGTGCGGAACGGTTCGACAAGCTGGAAGATGGCCGCTACCTCATTGCTCTGCAGGATGGCAGCACGCTGGAGGCGTCTTCCATCGTCGTGACGACTCCGTCTTATCATGCGGCATCATTCCTGAAGGGACATGTGGATGTAAGTGCGCTTCAGGCCATCAATCATGTGTCGGTAGCGAACGTCGTCAGCGTATTCGATCGCAAGCAGATTAAGATGCCAGTGGATGGAACCGGCTTCCTCATTTCCCGTAAGGAACGAAGAGCCATTACCGCGTGTACGTGGACTTCGATCAAATGGCCTCACACGAGCAGCGAGGACAAACTTATCGTTCGCTGCTATATCGGCCGTGCCGGTGATGAAGAACGTGTGGAATGGCCGGACGATGCATTGAAACGAACGGTGAAAAATGAGCTGCGCGATCTGATGAGTATTGAAGCCGAGCCTGAGTTCGTGGAGATTACCCGCTTAAGGAATTCCATGCCGCAGTATCCGGTTGGACACGTGCAAGCGATTAGCGCGCTGCGCGATGGCGTCCGTCGCGATCTGCCTGGCGTATATTTGGCTGGTCAGCCATATGAAGGAGTCGGCATGCCAGACTGCATTCGCAGCGGCAGAGCGGCGGGAGAAGACGCGTATTCGTACTTTGCAAGCCGTAACAATGAATTGGAGCCCGTCTATACGACAACTGGGTGATATCGAATAGTTTTTTCTAAGAAGGCCGTGCTGCGGCCTTCTTTGTGTTATTAGGGTGCTTGCCTTGACATGTCTGCTAATAACCGTGTATATGTATTTGCAAAGACGATGTTCATTGATGATAATATCCTGTCAATGAGCAGATGCTTTTTATGGAGAGAGATGCTGTCCATTTTAATTGAAATAAACGTGTTAGAGCTAGTCCGGAAGGGGGGATGCCGGTGAAGCAAACATTGATCGACGGTCATGGGCGTGTTCACGATTATATGCGAATCTCTATCACAGATCGTTGCAATCTGCGGTGTGTCTGCGCTTTATTGAGTATATGCCCATAGGCGGGCGGCAAACAGGCTGGAAGGAAAGCTATATGTCTCTTGAAGAGCGGCGGGCGGCCAGTGAACTCGAAAGCGATTCCGGAAGGCATGCCACGGTAAGGCGGACCGGCTGAATATTACCGTCTGCCGGGGGCGCCAGGCTCATTCGGCCTCATTCATCCGGTAAGCGCTCATTTCTGCGAAACGTGCAATCGGTTGCGGCTGACGGCGGATGGCTGCTTGAAGCCTTGCTTGTGCTGGTCCGATGAATTTAACATTCGCACTTATATAGGCAATGAGGCCGCGCTGGCTGAAGCGATGCTGCGATCGCTCGATGCGAAGCCGCTCAACCATGAGATGGCGCACGAAATGTCCGGCCAATCGTTATCGCATCAACCGACGGAACGTACGATGTCCCAAATAGGCGGTTAGAAGGAGGGCGCAAATGACGAAGCCCAATACGTATACATCAGATCCAAAATTTAATCGCACAATTATATCCGTGCAGGAAGCGCAATCCATGGTCATGTCGCGAATGAAGGCGGGAGGGGTGGAATACATCCCGCTGGAAGAAGCATACGGCAGACATGCGGCGGCGACCGTGCGGTCAGATGTGCCGGTGCCGCATTTTCGCCGGTCCATCATGGACGGTTATGCCATCCGTGCCGCAGACATTACGCAGGCTTCGCTGGAGAAGCCAGTTCGACTGCGCGTGACGGAGGAGGTAGCGTGCGGCACGGTTGCAAGCCGAGCGTTGCTTCCGGGGGAAGCGGTGCGCATTATGACGGGCGCACAGGTTCCGGAAGGTGCAGATGCGGTCGTCAAGCTGGAGGAGACGACGGAATACGGCACAGCCGACCAGCGGGAGCTGGAGCTGCAGCAGCCGGTGAGGGAAGGCGACAACATTTTGCCTGTCGGCATAGAGATTGCGCAGGGCGAGCTGATGGTTGGCAGCGGCTGCCGTATCGGTGCAGGCGAAATGGCCTTGCTCGCCATGTTTGGCTGCGCGACCGTTCAAGTGCACCGCCGCCCGCGTGTAGCTATCTTGTCCACCGGACACGAGCTGCTCGATGTCTCTGCGCCACTGGAGCCGGGCAAGATTCGCAACAGCAACAGCTTCATGCTGGCCGCTCAGGTTCGGGAAGCAGGTGGAATCCCACACATGCTGCCGCATATTCCCGATGAACTGGAACGGGCGAAGGCAGTCATCATGGAAGCGATAAAGGAATTCGACGCCGTCGTTACGACAGGAGGCGTGTCTGTCGGTGACTACGATGTCATGTACGATCTGACAAACAATTGGTCTGGTGAGTTGTTGTTCAATAAGGTTGCGATGCGTCCAGGCAGTCCGACAACCGTCGGCTTCTTGCACGGCAAGCCGCTCTTCGCCTTATCCGGCAATCCGAGTGCTTGCTATGTCGGGTTCGAAATGTTCGTCCGTCCGGCGCTGCTTCGCATGCAGGGGGCACATGAACCGCTTCCTCATCGCATGACGGCGATGCTTCTTGAGCCGTTTGCGAAGCAGGACCGCTTTGAACGGTTCGTCCGCGGCAATTATGCCGCTGATGAGAATGGCAATCTTACGGTACGGCTGGCTGGGATTGATATGTCCAACGCTACGATTACGATTCGCGATGCGGATTGTCTCATCTGCATTCCGCCGACGAGCGCGGTCATGCCTGCAGGAACACGAGTCAATATCATTCCGCTGCGGCTGAGGCGCTAAGGCATCTGAAGGCGACATCGCAGTGGCGAAGCCGACAGGTGGATGGATAGTTGCGATGGGATGATTAGAAAACGAACTGAAAATATAAATTTTTGCTTATGGCCAAAGGACACGGGGTAGGTCTTCTGCTGAATGTTCCTTAGACCCATTCTCCCGTACAGTCAGGAAGGGTAATGTCGTGGCGAAGATAAGGTACATGCCACCTCGTATAGATACCATGTCAAGAAGCTGCCGTGAAGCGGCCAATCAGGATGGGAGTTAGCTTGACGGCGTCCAGAATCGCGAATGGGCGTGCCGCCTTCTGATGGAAGGGGAGAATGATGCAAAGGGGCTGATGAAGCGGATCACCTACAGTCTGAACGCGCCCCTGCATTAACGCAACGTTTTCCCATGGTGTCACTTTACCCTTCCCAGAGAAGGTATGCCCGTTCGATTCTTCGCATCACTTTCCCCTCTATTTAGAACATCAGCAACTCATTCCCTGCAATGAGCATCTTTCATAAGAATAGAAAACGAACTGAAAATATAAATTTTCACCCGTTGTTACTCATTCCAGGGCAGCAAGAGCGGATCGGGATCGAGAATCGATTCGTACTGTGCCATTGAACCCCATGTTCCGTCTGGATCCAAGCAACGATAGCGTTCGTATTTAGCGCAGCGATCTTCCGCTAGGGCCCAACCAAAATGTTGGATACGGGCGGGATGGCATGCGTATGACAGATGCTCGATTTGGGCTGGGAAGCGGCCGCAATGCTGATTCGTTTCCTTCCATGTATACGTATCCCCATGGCGAGGACGAACGAGGAACGGGCGATAGATGGAGTGGGCTCGCCATACGTCGTCTTCCCGGTAGCAAGTATCGTTCCACATGTCGTATAAGCGAAAATACAAGGCATCAGCTATCTGCTGCCTAAGGATCGCTTCAATGTCTTGATCGAAGCTGGGTTCGAACACTTCATCCGCATCGAGCATGAGGATCCAATCTGGCTCGAGGCGCATTGTTTCGTCCCATTGCTGCTTGCGCAAGCGATATTCCTCCGCGAAGCGGGAGACCGGATTGCGAATGATGGAGTGAGGAACGTCGTGAAGCGCTTCTGCACATACTTGCACCGTGTTATCTGTGCTGCCATCGTCGATAATGAGGGCATTATCGATGAGATGGCGATGCCGCTTAAGCATTCTGCTCAAATATCGGTCGGCTTCATTGCGGACAATCATGGAAAGTGTTAATCGATATGGTCTGGAACGCATCGTAAATGAGAACCCCCCTTTGTCAGCAAAGGCTTTGAAGTATCCTTGAACGCTTCAAAGGCATGCAAATACCTTGTGATTTGCTTAATTAGGACCGTGCTCGCCGCCTTCCGCATAGTGTTGCGATGTGGCGTGCAAATAAGCGTCAACCCCCTGCAGGTTCGAGGGACGATAGATGTGGTAGGCCGGCCGGCGCGTATCGACAAACAATGGAAAGCCAAGAGCTGCCGCACGGATACAGAAGTGCCGGTCCTCTCCCCAGAAGGACACGTTGCGAATTTCAGCGAAACGAACACCAGCGCGAATCGCCTGTCGGCTAATTAAGGTGCAGGCACCGAGACCGCCGACTTCATAGATGCCAGGTTCTCTTAGCTGCTGCAGGAAAGCGTGCAGCCGGCGGTTGGCTTCCTCATCGGATAATGATTCGGATCGGCCTTTTTGAACTAGCGAATATACATCCTGAAGCCATACTTGAGGCATCTCAATCGTTCCCGGTTGCCAGGACGTCCAAAATATATTGCAAATAATATCCTTCTCCGCCGTAAGCAAACGATCAATCGTATCGAGGGAGACGAGGACGTCGGAATCGATGAGGAACAAATAATCGTAATCGTGAGTCTTTGCATGGGTGATGATGCGGTCTTTCATGGCGGCGACGCGCCAGACGAGCGTTTCATTCCATTCGTGGGTTACTTCATTGCACCGATATGGAACGGAGGGCTCCTGACTTGGCCAGATTAGAACGCTGCGCCTGCCCATGGTTCGTGATTGGAACGCAGCGAGTTCAAGCGATGCTTCGGGGGATTCATTATCGTCAATGAACAGGAAATCTGCGGAATGCCGCTTCGCATCGAGCCGTTCCAACGACGTTAGAAAAGGATTCAATATATCCGCTGCTTGGCGGACGGGACTTCCGATAAGCACGCGCGGGGTGGGCATGGCTTCACCTCAGTAAAATATAATAGGGCTCAAGCGGTCGTTCACCTATATTGTATGAGCGATACGAGACATTCAACACAAGAAGAAAGCGATATTAATGAATGGCCCTCGTATGGAAGAGATGAAGTAGGCTTTTGCATCGCATTCATGTAAAATAGTAGTGATGATATGTAAGAGGTTAGCAAGCAGCTACGCGTAATATTTTAGGAGGCGACGACATGCAGGAAACGACAGCGTCGGCTGATTCGGACGTGACAATAGACAATGGTTCGAACCATGATCGCTACTCCCGTCAAGAACGTTTCCAGCCTATCGGCCCGGAAGGGCAGCGTCGGCTGAAGGAGAGCTGTGTTCTCATCGTCGGTGCGGGAGCGCTCGGATCAGGCACTGCCGAAATGCTAGTGCGTGCGGGAGTCGGAACGGTGACGATCGTGGACCGGGATTATGTGGAGTGGAGCAATCTGCAGCGCCAGCAGCTGTACGTCGAAGCGGATGCGCTTGAGCGCCTGCCGAAGGCGGTTGCTGCCGAACGGCGTTTGAAGGCGATTAATAGCGAGGCTAACGTGTGCGGGGTCGTCGCTGATGTAACGGTTGACGAATTAGACGCATTAGCGGACGGGGCGCAGCTGATTATGGATGCGACCGATAATTTCGATACGCGTCTTTTGCTTAACGATTATGCGATGAAAAAAAGCATACCATGGATTTATGGCGCTTGTGTGGGCAGTTACGGCATGTCAATGATGTTCGTGCCGAAGGAGACGCCGTGTCTGCATTGTCTGATGGAAACGGTGCCGCTTGGCGGGGCTACATGTGATACGGCTGGAATTATTGCCCCGGCTGTACAGATGGTGGTCTCTTATCAGACGGCAGAGGCGTTGAAGTGGTTGACAGGACATCGTGAAGCGCTGCGTCATACATTGGTCTCGTTCGACCTGTGGACGAATCAGCATACGGCGATCGGAGTGAAGGACGCGAGACGGGTCGATTGTCCATCTTGCGGGATAAAGGCCACGCATCCGTATCTTAGCGCAGCCCATCACCGCAAGACAGACATTCTGTGCGGACGGGACACCGTTCAAATACGGCCTGCTCATCACATAGAGCTTGATTTGGACGATATCGCCCAGCGATTTCATTCTGCACAGCATGGAGAGGTACGGGTCAATCCGTATTTAGTATCCTTGCAGGCCGATGCGCACCGCCTGGTCGTCTTCCGTGACGGAAGAGTGCTGGTGCACGGCACAAAAGATCCGGTCGAAGCGCGCATCATACATGACCGTTACTTGGGTTGATAAGGCTCCGTCATCGGATTCCAGAGTTCGGCCCCGAGCTGATGCCCGACCCATTTAGAGCCATCTTCCCATATTTCTTTTTTCCAAATGGGCACGCGCTGCTTCAAGCGTTCGATGGCATAACGGCTCGCATCATAGCAGCTTGCGCGATGGGGAGAAGATACGGCGATAACGACGCTTGCTTCTCCCACAGGAACCGTGCCTAATCGGTGGGTAATCGCCGTTAACGTGCCAGGCCAGCGTGCGGCGATCTCTTCGCCGATGGATTGGAGCATCTTGAGCGCCATCGGAACGTATGCCTCATAATCGAGCTGGATCGTGCGCTTGCCGTTCGTGTGCTCACGAGTCGTGCCGATGAACAGCAGCGCTGCACCATGGTCTGGATGCGCGACTGCGCTGGAGACGGCTTCGACTGCAATGGAATTATACATAAGCACAAATCGGTCATCATTGGAACGGGCGCCTGTCTCAGCGGAGACCGCAGAGGTACCGTCTCCGCCGGATACCGGCGGGATTAAGGCCAATTCATCCTGCGGCACGATCATGTGGTCGTCCGCGGCATATTGTTGATTGACGGCCATGAAGGCGCGCAGAATCGCTTGCGCCGCATGCGGATATCGGACAGCCATTATACCTTTCAGCTCTGCTACGGAAATGGTGGAACCATGGGCTTCCACCGTTGCGACGGCTTGTCCGATCAATTCGCCCAAGCCGGCAAAGCATTGCACATGATATAGCATTTTATAACCTTCTTTCTCCCATTGTTGCGATGAACACATTTTATCTGAACCCATCTTACCATAGGACTCAGGTAACTACCTAGTTTCCTGCAGGCTGGAAAAAGAACGTTAAAATAGAAGTCATTCAGTGACCGAGATTGAGGAGAAACTATGACATTATCGAGAATGGATCGAGCTAAAGAGGAGCGGGAACAACGTAAAAAGAAAAAGCGGCATCGCCTGTGGGGAAATGCCATTCTGGGCATTATCCTCATTGCGGCCGCTATCTACGGCTGGCAAAGCGGATTAATCGGCGGATCGGCGCCTGATGTGAATGAGTTGACTGTCGAGCCGGCAACCGGACCTTCATCGGACGGCGCGGATGCGAATAAGGAGCAGGACGATGCGAGCGGCCAACGTGGCGATGGAGGCGATTCAGAGAGCGCCCAGCCCGGGAATCAGGATTCCGCCGGGAAAGAGCCGGTGGTACGCCTCACATTTGTCGGGGATATGATGATGGCGGGCAAAGTAGAGGGCGTCGTTCAGGAGAAGGGGTACGACTTTCCATTTCAATACGTAAAAGGGTTGTTGCAAGCAGCGGATCTGTCTATCGGAAACTTGGAGACGCCGTTGACGACGGATGGCGTTCCAGCGGAGGAGAAGGACTTCGTCTATAAGACATCTCCGCAGGCGGCCCAAGCCATAGCGAATGCAGGTATTGACATCGTCAATCTGGCCAACAACCATACGATGGATCAAGGCGAAAATGGACTGCTTGATACGTTCGAAGCGCTCAATAAGGCGAAGGTGAAGTATGTCGGGGCAGGGAAGGACAGCAAAGAAGCTTACAGTCCCGTCATTGTAGAACGCCAAGGCATCAAGATGGCAATTCTCGGCTTTACCCGCGTCATTCCTGACTCAAGCTGGTATGCAGGGAAGAATAAGCCGGGGGTCGCAACCACCTATGAAGGTACGAAGGAGCAGGCGGCCGCGGCGATCAAGGAAGCGAAGCAGCAAGCCGATCTCGTTATTGTCATTGCCCATTGGGGCAAAGAGCGGGAGGATTATCCCCTCGAATATCAAAAAGAATTGGCTCAATTATATGTCGATTCCGGTGCCGATCTGATTGTTGGCGGTCACCCGCACGTGCTGCAAGGCTTTGAGCAATATAAAGATAAGTGGATTGCGTACAGCGTGGGCAATTTTGTGTTCACACTCAATGAACTGCCGAAGACGTGGGATACGATGGTGCTGCAGGCGGAATGCACGAAGAGCGGCAAATGCGAGCTGCAGATGAAGCCGTTCTTTACCGAGCTGGGGCAGCCGGTACCGCTTGAGGGAGAGAAAGGTACCGAGCTGATGAAGCACGTCGAAAGCATCTCCAACCGTGTATCCATTGACGGACAAGGACGTATCGCATCGAAATCATAAATAAGTTGCCATGAGGGGAGACATAAACGATGAACGCAGACCTAAAAGTAAACTTTGACCCATCCGCCGTACGCAATGTGTACTGCATTGGACGCAATTATCGCTTGCATGCGGCAGAGCTCGGCAATGACGTGCCTACGCAGCCGATGGTATTTCTGAAGCCTTCCCATGCTGTATCGCTGATTGCCGATGGGACGCAGCTTCCTCTGCCGCTTCATACCGGTGCGGTTCACCATGAGATTGAGCTTGTGCTTCGCATTGGCCGCAAGGTGACCCCAGGCATGACCGCGGACGAAGCGGTGGATGCCTATGCGCTAGGCATTGACTTTACGCTTAGAGACGTGCAGGATGTGCTGAAGCAAAAAGGACATCCGTGGCTTGCGGCAAAAGGAGTGCTAAATAGTGCCCCCATTACGCGCTTTGTGCCGTTTCCGGGAACGACTGAGCTTGAACGCATCCCTTTTTCGTTAGTGAAAAATGATGAAACCGTACAGTTTGGCAGTGCAGAAGAGATGATTTTTTCGCTGAATACGCTCATTTCATACGTCGCTCAGCATTACGGCTTAGGTGAAGGAGACTTATTGTTTACCGGTACGCCTGCAGGAGTCGGTCCTGTACAGGCGCGGGATCGATTAGCCCTTTGTCTGCGCGAAGAGGTGCTCGGTTCCTGCATTATTACGGAGCAGGGTTAGAATGATCGGAACAGAACTGGCTTGGTGGAGTCTCGAGGAGGGACGAATTTGTTTCAAGAGTGGATGAGGCTATTGGGCAGCATCAGTCCTTGGTTGATTGGCTTCGCGGGAAGTCTGCTGGTGGCAGGCGCAGCGTGGTGGAAGCGATCGCTGACAAAATCGGGTGCCGCTGCAGCTGTTATCATGGGGACGATATATTATGGGAGTGGCGACCTTCTCTGGTTCGGATTGCTGTTGACTTTTTTCATTACGTCAACTGGCTGGTCCAAGTGGAAAAAGCGAATGAAGGTGCGCTTTGATGAACTGTATGAAAAAACAGGAGAGCGCGATGCAGGGCAAGTGTTGGCGAACGGCGGCATTGGCATGATTCTCTGTCTCTTGAATTACGTTGCTCCGAATTCGATATGGATGTGGTTGTTTATCGGGGTAATGGCTACGGTCAATGCGGATACGTGGGCAACGGAAATCGGCAGCCTCAGCCCTAAGCCTCCCCGTTCTATACTGACAGGCCGTACAGTTCCCGCGGGAACATCGGGGGCTGTATCGGTCATAGGCACACTAGCTTCTGTTGCGGGGGCGCTGACCATTGGCATTGCAGCCGTCGTTTTTATGCTCATTTTGAACGAGCAGCATAATTGGGTTGATTTAGGGGTGATCATTGGCGCAGCAGGAATAGGCGGTGTGGCGGGAGCCATGCTCGATTCCTTATTCGGCGCTACCGTCCAGGCGAGCTACCGCTGCAGCAAGTGCGGCGCGGATACGGAACGAACCGAACATTGCGGCATCCCGACCGTGCTCGTTCGCGGGGCAGGCTGGATGAACAATGATAGAGTCAATATGATTACTTCTAGCGCCGGCGGTGCTGCTTCTTGTCTTGTTTTGTTGTTATATGGAATGTAACAAATCGACAAGCAATCGAACTCGTGATATATTCGAACAAAGAATGTCAGGCATAGGTCATGGCTTGGGCAAATGTGGAGGAGGTGGGCCGATGAGTTACGGTTATGGCGATAAGCTGCATCTCATTTTAGATGCGGCATACGAGCTCTTCGGTTCCGATGGCTTTTACGAGACGAAAATGTCTGATATTGCCGATAAAGCAGGCATTGCCAAAGGAACACTTTATTTATATTTTAAGAGTAAGGAACAATTGTTCACCGCGATGACGGTGCGTGATTTTGAACAATATTTGCGCGAACTGGAATTCGGTCTGAATCAACGCCATTCATTGGAGGAACGGCTGCGATTTATTGCGGACCATCATTTGCGCTATTACTATAACCGCAAAGAGTATACGAAGCTGTTCTTCAAGACACCGAATAATGACCCGGACATGATGGCTGCGCTTCGAAACTTCATGCACAGCTATATGCGTCTTATTTCGGAGACGATGGAGGCTTACGGGGTGCCGGAAGCGACACTTCATGCCAAATCGTACGCGGGAATGTTGGATATGATCAAGATGGATATTTTGTTCTCGCCTACATTTACGGAACGAGATTTGCAGCAGCGCATTCGATTTGTTGCTGATTTGTTCATGAATGGGTGTGCCGCGAGTCATGAAGAAGCCGCCGGGCAGTAAGAGGAGCGACTTAGCCAAAGGTGCCGAAAGTGTATAAAAGCAAGGGGAGAACCTCGGGTTCTCCCTTTTTGGGCAAATCATGCGAATTTGCTTGCGAACCGAATGGAGGATTTATGATGCATTTAATGACGATAGATCAGCTTGGCAAAAGCTACGGAGAGAAGACGCTGTTCAAGGAGGTAACCTTCGGAATTGAAGCTGGGGACCGCTTGGGCATTGTCGGTGTAAACGGTACGGGAAAATCAACTTTTTTGCGCACTATCGCTGGAGTGGAACCGTTGGAAGAAGGGCAAGTGCTTATCGGAAATCGGGTGACCCTGCAGTATGTGTCGCAGGAGCCAGTCTTTGATCCGGAGGCTGCCGTTCTCGATCAAGTGCTTGGCGGAAATGCGCCCGAGATGGTCGCTGTCCGGAAATATACGGAATGCTTGGAAGAAGCTCGCCGCAAGCCTGACGATGAAGCCATACAGATGAAGCTTGTGCGCGCAAGCGATGATATGGAGCGGCTGCAAGCATGGCAGCTCGAAAGCGAGGCGAAGACGATTCTGTCCAAGCTTGGCATTCAACAGTTCGACGCCAAGATGGGAACCTTGTCCGGCGGACAGCGCAAGCGTGTTGCACTCGCCTCTGCGCTCATTCATCCGTCAGATATTTTGCTGCTGGATGAGCCGACGAACCATATCGATAACGATACTGTCGCATGGCTAGAGACGCTGCTGCAGAAGCGATCGGGTGCACTGCTTATGATTACGCACGATCGTTATTTTCTCGATCGGGTTGCCAACCGTATGATGGAGCTTGATCGAGGATGCGCTTTCTTCTATGAAGCGAACTATACCCGTTTCTTGGAGCTGAAGGCGGACCGTGAAGCAAGGGAAGCGGCAACCGAAGATAAACGACAGAACCTGCTGCGTCAGGAGTTGGCTTGGATCCGGCGTGGTGCGAAAGCGCGGTCGACGAAGCAGAAGGCGCGCATTCAACGGTTCGAAGATCTGCAAGCGGACGGACCGCTTGCAAAAGGCGATCAGGTGGACGTCTCGACCTTATCTGCCCGGTTGGGCAAGAAGATAATGGAGCTTGAGCATGTCGGTTGCTCCATTAACGGCCAAGCGCTGTTCCAGGATGTGAATTATATTGCGGTTCCCGAAGATCGCATCGGCATAATCGGACCGAATGGAAGCGGGAAATCAACGCTGCTGCGCATCATTGCTGGACTGCGAGAGCCTGACGAAGGGTCGATCGTGCTGGGGCCGACGGTCCGCATTGGATTCTTCACGCAGGAGCATGAGGAAATGGATGAGTCGATGCGGGTAATCGAATACGTGCGCGAAGGGGCGGAAACGGTTCGTACGTCGGAAGGGCAGACCATTACCGCAGCGCAAATGCTGGAGCGGTTCTTGTTCTCTCCGGCGATGCAGTGGACCTTAATCGGCAAGCTGTCTGGTGGAGAGAAGAGACGGCTGCAACTCCTGCGCATGCTGCTGGAAGCGCCGAACGTCCTGCTGCTCGATGAGCCTACGAACGATTTGGACGTGCAGACACTAGCTGTGCTTGAGGATTATTTGGACGATTTCCCGGGCGTAGTCATTACCGTGTCCCATGATCGCTATTTCCTGGATCGTGTGGTGGAACGTATCTGGTCGTTCGAAGATGGAGCGATAGAACAGCATGTAGGCAACTATTCGGAATATATGGAGTGGAAGGCAAAATACGGCGGAACAGCGAGCGCGGAGTCCGATCAAGCGGCTAAGGCGGCTACAGCAGTTGATAAATCCGAACGTCTCGAGCGTAAGACTAAGCTGAAAATGTCTTATAAAGAAGAGCGTGAATATGAGCAAATCGAGGATCGAATTGCAGAGGCGGAAGAAAATATGGAGCGCATCCAGAAGGAAATGGAGCAAGCATTCAATGACTCCGCCCGTCTGCAGGAGCTCATGAAGGAAGATAGCGCTGCCCAGACACAGTTGAGTGATTTAATGGAGCGATGGACCTATTTAAGCGAGTTAGCAGAACAGATTGAGGCAGAGAAACAGAAATAACATCGGTACGGACGGGATAGAGTGCAACATGAGGTTACGTGCTCCTTCATCGGTTTATATAAGAATAGTTGGGATGAAAGGAGATGCTCTGTCGTGACAGCATATGAAGCGGAGTCGAATGCATATGTCATTTATCCAGGCAAGCGCAAATTGATATTAACTTTGTTGGGGTCGCTTGTGTTCGTCGTCATCGGTATTGTATTGATGCTTGACAGTGAAGGAGTATCCATTGTCGTTGGCGGAATTTGTTCATTATTTTTTGCGGTAACATTGGCATACTCCCTCTTTCGCCTGATGGTGCCGAAGCCGGCGCTAGTTGTTTCTAATGAAGGCTTCATCGATAATGCCTCCTTGAGTGCGGCAGGTGAAGTGAGATGGGATGAAGTAAAAGACATTTTTATTTATGAATTCATGGGCCAGCATTTTATCGGCATCCAAGTAGTGAATCCGGATCGGCTTATGGCGCGGATTCCATCGTGGAAGCAATCGATTGCAAAAGCGAACAAGCATTTAGTGAAAGCTCAAGTAAATATTCCAAAGGTCGCCATCAGCGTGCCATTGGAACAGGTGGTCAACGAAATGCTCGCGCGTTGGAAACGATCCGAACCAACAATGGGATAGTCATAACCAAACGAATACAAAGAGCAGGCGCCGACCTTATGAATCGGCGCCTGCTCTATTTAGATAATATGGTAACACTGACATGCGCAGCTGGCGTTTGTGCGTTCGCGCAGCGTCATTGTTTCATTCACGATCATTTCTAATCTTCCGCAGCTACGTGGACGAGCGCGCGGCCCCATGTCTGCCCTTCGAGCATACGAGCGGTATATTCCGGCACATCTTGAAGGGATATCTCATGAATCCATTCATTGTCTTGTGCAATGAACTTCCATTCATCAGCCATTCTTGACCAGAGTCGAGTCCTGTGAGCGGCTGAAGCATAGACCGAGTCAATTCCGTATAGGGCTATGCCTCTCAAGATGAACGGATAGACCGATGTCGGCAGCTGTCCTCCCGCAGTCAGTCCGGCAGCCGCAACGGCTCCGCCATACCGGGTAGAAGCGAGCGCTGCTGCAAGAATGTCACCGCCACATACATCGATTACTGCCGCCCAGCGCTGCTTATCCAACGCACGCGGCCGTTCAGGCTGCCACCCCTGCCGCGATACGACATGAGCGGCACCTAAATTCCGCAGTGTATCGGCTAATTGACTCTTACCGCTCGCGGCGGTTACTTCGTAACCAAGCTTGGCCAGCATAGCGACGGAAATGGAGCCGACTCCGCCGCTTGCTCCGGTTACAAGAACCGGGCCATCATCTGGACGAATGCCGTGCTGTTCGAGGCGTTCTACGGCTAATGCCGCCGTAAATCCTGCCGTTCCGAACACCATCGCCTCCCGCAAGCTGAGTGATTCGGGTACAGGCACGACCCAATCTCCAGGGACGCGGACGATTTCGGACAGACCGCCGAAATGAGTCACCCCTAGCTCATAACCGGTAACCAGCACTGGCTGACCGGCAGTAAAGCGCGGATCATGACTTGTCATTACGATACCCGACAGATCGATTCCGGGGATGAATGGGTACGATTTAACGATGCCGCCGTTCGGTGCGCAAGCTAATGCATCTTTATAATTTAAGCTGGAATAAGCAACACGGATCGTCACACTGCCCTCCGGCAGATCGGACAAGCCGAGCTCCTGAACGGACACGTCCATTATATCGCCATCTGACTTGCGCACGACTAATGCTCGAAAGCGCTCCGTCATATTTCTTCCTCCTTCTCATCGATGCAAGTTGTCGTTCGAGTGATAGAGTCCTGATAACTATCATGTCCCTACTTCCGTCCGGTAAGTTTACTCTGTAATGTAAGCGGAGAGAAGCCGCGCCGTATTGATGACTGCCTTCTGATGGGTACGTTCCATCGCATGGGATGCATGCACGCCCGGTCCGATGAGCGCGGCGCGAATATTATGACCTCCCCGTAAAGCGGCGGAAGCATCCGAGCCGTAATGAGGATAAATGTCCACCGCATACTCGACTCCTTCCCGCTCGGCCAATGCGATCAATTGTCCGGTCATCATGTAATCGTAAGGACCGGAGGAATCTTTGGCACATATAGATACATCGGTCTCTTTACATGACAAATCGTCCCCCATTGCGCCCATATCGACGGCGATCATTTCCGTTATTTCCTGGGGAATGTATGATGCGCCGTGACCGATTTCCTCATAGTTCGTAATGAAAATGACGATATCGTGCTGCGGTTGCCAAGATGTGCGCTTTATGCTCTCCAATACGCCGAAGAGTGCTGCAACGCTTGCTTTGTCATCCAAGTGACGCGATTTGATCAAGCCGTTATGCAGATGGACTGGGCGCGCATCGAAGGACACGTAATCGCCCGTACGGATGCCAAGCGCTTCGGTATCCTGCTTGGAGTGGACAAGCTCATCGATGCGCACCATCATATTTTTCTCTTCACGCGCGTAGTCGCGTGCGTCGCTATATACGTGTACAGACGGGTGATTGGTCATAATTGTGCCAGTATAGACCCGTCCGTCCCGAGTATGTATTTGGCAGTATTCGTTCTCCATTGAATGAGACATGTATCCGCCTAACGAAGTGAGCCGCAGCGTCCCGTCTGCGTTGATGGAACGGACCATTGCGCCAAGCGTATCCACATGCGCTGATAAGCCGATGACTTTCTCGGCATTGCCTTTTGCGCCGTTCACTTTGATCACGCCGCATCCTTTTTGCGTAAGCTCAAATGAATATCCGAGACGTTTCGCTTCTTCGCCAATTCGCTTCATTATGTGATGTGTATAGCCGGTTGGGCTTGGGGTCTGAAGCAGTTCCATTAAAAACGAAGTTACATAATTCTCATCTATCGCCGCATGAAACGGCTCCGATGTTATGACAGGTTGATTCATTATATAGCCTCCTCATCTTTGCATCCGTTTAATTCCATATAGATAGTGGTAGTTATGCTACTCGGCGTGCTTCCGATCAGCGGAAGCGTTGGAGGTATCGCTCAGATCCTCAGTGCCTTGCAGAGCTGGCTCTTCTACAGTGTCCGGAATGACATACCCCGTCGCGTCCATCACTTGAGCAAGCTGCTGTTCCAGCCCTTTCAGCTTCTTCTGGGATTTGTACTGCAAATAAATGCTGTAGGAGCCCACAATGATGGCCCCTAACAGGGTGCAGCCAAGGATGAGCAAAATAAGAGGTACGTCAAATGTACCGAATAACAAATTGACTTGGACCGGATTGACGTTAATGACGGCGAAGATGGCCGTAATCAACGCGAAAAAGAGCCCTGCCAGCAAAGACCATTGAATACGCATCGAGTTATCCTCCTCATGGTTCTATATATCTACCTCTCAGTATAATGTTCGACCGCTTTCGTCACAAGTTGAATGCATTATCCAAAAATAAATTTAATTAAGGTGAAAATATTCAAAACGTTCTTGAAGCATGATATGCTCATAACAGGTGGGTTAATGTGGAAAAGGAGGACTGCGATGGAAAACATGAAAGCGGATGCAGTTGTTATCGGTGGGGGGCTTGGAGGTACGCTTGCAGCATGGACATTGGCAAAGCGGGGGTATCAAGTTGTGTTGACGGAAGAGACGGATTGGGTGGGCGGCCAGCTAACGAGTCAGGCCGTGCCGCCCGACGAGCATCCCTGGATAGAACAGACGGGATGTACAGGCTCCTATCGGGAATTCCGCCAACAGGTTCGACGACATTACCGCCAACGGGTGCAGCCTGATCAAGTGCGCGGCGAGGCGCACTTCGACGAACATTTCAATCCAGGCAATGCATGGGTCAGCCGTCTTAGTCATGAACCGAACGTAGCGCATGGCATTTTGCAGAAGTGGTTGTGGCCGTTTGTGAACGAGGGGCGCCTTCATATTTTGTATGACACGATACCGATTCAGGCACAGGCGGAAGGAGAAAAGGTGCAGCAAGTGACAGTCCGGCACTTGAAGAGCGGGGAAGAGACGACGATTGCCGGGGATTACTTCGTGGATGCAACGGAATGCGGCGACTTACTGCCGCTCGCTGGCGTGGAGTACAATGTCGGGGCTGAGTCGCAGCAGAATACGGGAGAGCCGCATGCGCTCCTTGAAGCGAATCAAGAGGATACACAGGCGTTCACGGTCGTGATGGCGGTTGAGATGCTGCCGGAGCATGCAGCTCATCTCGCCCCTTCGATCCCGCAACCAGAGATGTACGAGTTCTGGCGCAGCTTCTATCATGAGGGATCGCCCTATCCGCTGCTGAGCTGGTGGGATATGAAGCCGAACGCTGATGAGGAATATCGCAGCTTTACATTCCTGCCAGGAAGCAGCGATCTGCCGCTGTGGACATATCGCCGTGTCGTGGATGCAGCCCAGTTCAAAGAAGGGGAGTCGGAGGGTGACATCTCGCTTATCAATTGGCCGCAGAACGATTACTCCTTGGCATCGATTATTGAAATGCCATATGAAGAACGGATGCAGCATGTAGAAATGGCAAAACAATTAAGCTTATCACTATTATATTGGCTGCAGACTGAAGCTCCTCGGGAGGACGGGGGAACGGGCTATCCCGGACTCCGGCTGTGCGGCAAAGCGGTCGGAACGGAGGACGGATTGGCGAAATCTCCATATATTCGTGAGTCGAGACGAATTCAGGCGCTTTATACGATTACCGAAGCGGATGTAAATAAGGAATTGCGGCAAGACAAAGGCGAGGGAATACGCTGTTATGAGGATAGTGTCGGTGTAGGGCATTATTTCTTGGATTTACATATGACGGCCAAGAGCCGCCGCAGTATGTTCATTCCAGCCTATCCGTATGAGATTCCGCTCGGTGCGCTCATACCGAGGCGGGTCCAGAATGTGCTTCCCGCCAGCAAAAATATCGGTACAACACAAATTACGAATGGCTGCTACCGTCTCCACCCGACCGAATGGAACATTGGGGAGTCGGTCGGTCATCTCATTGCGTACGCTCTGGATCATGGCGTGACGCCTCGCGAGGTGCATGGTCATTCACTTCACCTGAAGGCTTATCAAAAAGAACTCGATGAGGCAGGGATTCAGCGCAGCTGGCCATTCGAGGGAATGAACTAGGGTGTCTCAACAGCAAGAAAGCGGGTGCCCAGAGGGGCCCCCGCTTTCTTATTCCATGGCATCTTATTTTGCAGCCATTTGCTCCATTTCTTCAATGAGCGATTCCAGAAGGCTCATGCCTTCCTCGATTGGAGTAGGCGTGGACATGTCTACTCCAGCTTTCTTCAAAATGTTGATGGAGTAGTCGCTGCCACCACTCTTCAGGAAGCCCAAGTAGCGTTCAACGGCCGGCTGGCCATCATCCAGTATTTGCTTGGCAAAGCTTTGTGCGGCAGAGAAGCCTGTCGCGTATTTGTACACATAGAAGCTAGTATAGAAGTGTGGAATGCGTGCCCATTCCATTTCGATATCTTTGTCGACGACCATGTCGTCTCCGTAATATTTTTTGTTCAGATCATAGTACACTTCGCACAGCAGCTGTGGAGTCAATGCTTCGCCTTTCTCGGCGCGCTCGTGAATGATCATCTCGAACTCCGCGAACATCGTCTGACGGAACACCGTTGTACGGAATTGGTCGATGTAATAGGCGAGCAGATACATCTTCTCTTTCTTATCGTTCGTCTTCTTCAGCATATAATCCATAAGCAGCGCCTCGTTCAATGTCGACGCCACTTCTGCCAAGAAAATCGTATATTGCGCATCACGATACGGCAGGTTGTTATCGGAATGATACGAATGCAGCGCGTGACCCATTTCGTGGGTCAACGTGAACATGCTGTTCAAGTTATCCTTGTGATTCAGCAGCACGTAAGGATGCGTGCCATATGCGCCCCAGCTGTAAGCCCCTGTACGCTTTCCTTCGTTCTCGTACACATCGATCCAGCCATTATTGAAGCCTTCTTGCAGCGCCTCTAAATATTTCTCGCCAAGCGGCTTTAAGCTCTCTTTGACGGTTGCTTTTGCTTCGTCGAACGTGATGTTCATGTCGAACTCATCCACGACAGGAGCGAACAAATCGTACATATGCAGCTCATCAACATTCAGGAGCTGCTTGCGGAGCTTCATGTAGCGATGCATTAGCGGCAAGTGCTTATGAATCGTATTAATCAGGTTCGTATATACTTCCTTCGGAATGTTATCTCCGTAAAGGTACATTTCGAGTGTTGAAGGATATTTGCGTGCACGCGCGTAGAACAGATTCTTCGTCACGTTGGCATTCAGTGTCGCGGCAATCGTGTTGCGTTGGCCACGGTACGTGCCGTATACGGCTTCGAATGCTGCTTTGCGCACGTCGGCGTTGCGGCTTTCGAGAAATTGAATGTAACGTCCGTGCGTCAACTCTACTTCTTCGCCTTTTTCATTTTTGATCTTCGGAAACTTCATATCCGCATTGTTCAGCATGCTGTAGATGCTTTCAGGCGCTTTCGACATGCTTCCGACTTGAGCAAGCAACGCTTCCTCTTGCTTCGACAGCACATGGGCCTTCTGGCGCTTCATTTCTGTCAACGTAAAGCGGTAGCTTGCAAGCGCAGGATCCGCAATCAGCTTATCGAGCTGCTCATCAGAGAGAGCTAGAATCTCCGGAGTCATAAAGGAGAGCGCTTCTCCTACTGTAACTGTCAGTTGCTTCGACTTCTCGGACAGCGATTGATATTGTGGTTCAGCAGTATCTTCGTGATGGCGCATATTGGCATATACGTATAAGCGTTCAGTATGTAAGGAAATATCATCTTCCAGTTCGAAGCAAGCGCTCAACGTCTTAGCGTCGCTTAGCTTGCCATGGTATTGCTTCATCTTCTCCAACAATTGAAGCACGAGCTCGTACTCTCGCTCCCATTCTGCCTTGGAGCCGAATAGATCCTCCAGCTTCCAACGGTCCTCTTGCGGTACTTCCGAGCGTTTCATAACTTGTTGCATATGTACCCTCCTCATGAAATGTTCTTGAAATCGCGGTTGCCAAGCTGAATCGGCTGCTTGAGCCGGCAATGCTGGAGCAGGGATTAGCGTGACACCTAATAAAGATCCTACGACGAGTAAGATTATAGCGCGGCGCTGTGCGGTCATATCTATCCTCCTGTCGTTCAGGCTGAGACTTGAATCTGAAGGCTAGTATGACCGAAGTGCCGTAAAACTATTGAAAGAGGTTGTTCAAAAAGCTCCCTTATTGATCACGTAGCATCCCAAGATATGATTCGACATCGAATCTTGTCTTAGGTACCCAGCGTGACAAGCGAGTACACAATCAGGAAAAAAGCGAATGCGATTAAGAGAAGCGCCAGAAGAGCCATCGGGCGGCGCATCGGAGCAGGCACGGTTTCTTTTTTCCATATCAGGACGGCTCCGAGTGAGAAAGCCAAAATAATGAAGATTAGGTTCGTTGACGAATTCATGGATTACCTGCCTTTACACTTGCTTGAAAGCGTCCATAATCTGATTCCATTCTTCTTCCTTGCCGACATAGTCTTCTTTGGGGAAGCGCTGCTTGGCCCAATGCATAAGTGCCGGGCGGCTTAGAAAGTTATGGCATTCTTCGCCCCATTGGTCTGATATTTCTCGCAATATGATATAGCGGCCCTGCACTTCAACCGTCATCATATTCCAATTGTCCGTCTTGTAAATGACATGCTTTTTTATCATATAAAAAACCCCGTTTCCATGGTGCAGGACACCGTGAATCTTGCGTACTGTCTCACTGAGACAGTCTTATCGATCATGATAACCCAGCCCATACTTGAAATCAAATAATTGTTCAATAAAAAAAGTTGCGTTCTCAAATGTCCTCAATTATAATGTAAATATTCGCCTGTAAGGGTGGATTATGTGAGGAGGTTTTGATCTTGAAAGGTATTGTAAAATGGTTTAACGCAGAGAAAGGCTACGGATTTATTCAAGTGGAGAACGGTGAAGATGTATTCGTTCATTATTCCGCAATCCAAGGCGACGGATTCAAAGCTTTGGACGAAGGTCAAGAGGTTGAATTCGAAATTACCCAAGGAAACCGTGGTCCACAAGCTGCTAATGTCATTAAATTATAATGAGATTACCCGGCTAGGGGATCGTCATCTATAAATAGTGTACAATAGCAAAGCCAAGCAGCCTTGTTCCGTTCATTCGGCGAGGCTGCTTTTTTGCTGTTTATTTTCAGAAGCACAGTGAGGCGCGGTCAACCGGGCCTCACTGTGCTTCTGATGATGTCTCAGCTACTCAGCCGCTGGACATGTCTGGCGAGCCAGTTGCCCCGGTGACACGCCGTCCCGGCTGAAAGGGACAAGACGAACCTTGAATGATGTCGGTTCGCACTTCAGCTCGTGCTGCGGCAGTGCTTTCGGACCGCAGCTGTTGCTGCCAAGCCCATGCTGCGCCTTATCGAGATGCACGATGATCTCATTTCTTGGCAGCAGGTCCGCATGATGCGCGGCACGCTCAAGGTCTTGTACGGCGTAACGATGCGCACTGAAGTCGAACAGTGTGTCGCTATGGGCCAGCAGGCCAAACCCGCGTTGATTCGTGAAGGCAACCCAGCGTGTATCCGTACGGTTCCCGTTCTCTTGCGGCTTCTCGTAGGCGACCATCAAATCATCCACATTCGCATCGTACCAGCCTATGGCAGCAGCCTGCTTGCTGTCAATGTAGCTCTCGCCGGGACCGCGTCCATACCACGAGCAGTGACCCAACGTGTGCGGAAGGCTAAGTTCATAGCCAAAGCGCGGCAGCACATCTGGATGCTCGCCTTCTGGTACAGCACTAACCTGTAAAGTAAGCGAGCCGTCATGATGTATCGTAATCCGGTGATGGCAGCGAATTCCCCATTTGACAGTCGGGGCACTCATCCGAATGTTGACATTCAAATGAATCAATCCTTGTACTGCTTCCGATGAATTGACTTGAATGGATTCAAGCCGTTCTGTCATCTGGTGCAAGCCGAAGCGGCGCCAATCCTTGACTGTATAGCGATCGTTATCAATGACTGCACGCCATAATTGGATGTGAGGGCTTCCCGCCAGAAGATCGATGCCTTGCGATTGCCATGTCACGATGGCGCCATTGCGGCGATCGATGCGAATCGTAAAATCGCGGCCTAACACGACGAATATATTTCCGGCCTCTTGCACTTCGAGCGGCGCTATGACACTGAACGCGGTGGAGGAGGGAGCTGCATCAATGGCAGCATCGGCTTCGGTCATGCCGTTCTCCACGCTGCTCTTACCGCTGCATGGTTCGATCTGGAACTGGGCCCAAGCCAACTCATGTCCGGACTGCGCCCAATCTTCGCTGCGGCACGTGCGGAACGACAGCCGCAGCCATACGTCTTTGCCGTGTAATCGATGAGCGGAGCTGCCCAACACCTGCCATGCGTCCCACGTCCAAGGCTGGCTTTCGCGCGGCGCTACATCCGGCACATCGAACGGGCCTCTTGCGACAACTGCTCCGTCTGCCACAATCGTATACACTCCGGCAAGCGCAGAGAGCGGGATGAAGTCGAATCGGTTCTCGATCACAAATTGCCCTAAAGCGATATCTGATACGTAGACTTTCACCGGCTCAATCGCCTTCTTATATTCATGCAGTGCAGGCCATGGCTTGCGATCGCCATCGACCAAGCCGTTCAGGCAGAAGTTGCCGTCGTGCACCACTTCGCCAAATTCACCGCCGTACGCCATGAAGGAACGGCCGTCTTCCCGAATTTGCCGTATGCCTTGGTCCACCCAATCCCATACGAATGCTCCTTGCAGCTTTGGATACCGATAGAACATTTCGACATATTCAGTGAACCCGCCTGGACCGTTGCCCATGGCATGGGCGAATTCGCATAGGATGAACGGACGCTGGTCGCCATTCTGCGCAATGGTCTCCACTTCATTGACCGCCGTATACATTCTTGAGACGATGTCGAGGCCGAGTATATCCTCCCAGTCTCCTTCATAATGCACGACGCGGGTCGGATCGTATCCGTTTGCCCATTCCGCCATCGCGGCATGATTCGGACCGCAGCCTGATTCGTTGCCGAGCGACCACATGATGACGCTTGCAAAGTTTTTGTCCCGCATGACCATGCGCTGCATACGTTCGACATACGCTTGCCGCCAGCTTGGCTCATTGCTGAGCTGTGCCCAGTATCCGACAGGTTGGAACCCATGCGTCTCCAGATCGGCTTCGTCGATCACATAGAGCCCCGCCTGATCACAGAGCTCATAGAAGCGCGGATCGTTCGGATAGTGCGCTGTCCGGACCGCATTAATATTGAACGACTTCATAACGCGGATATCTTCCGACATCGTCGCCAACGGGACGGCCCGGCCGAGGTCAGGATGAAACTCGTGGCGGTTGACCCCTTTCAACATAATGGCTTTCCCGTTAACAAGCAGGTTCCCATCCGCTATCTTCACTTCACGGAATCCGACTCTCTGGGCGGTGATTTGCTGAATCTCGCCGTGTTCATCCCGAAGTTCGAGCAGCAGGTGATACAGATACGGAGTCTCGGCCGTCCATAGCTGCGGCGCTTCGATTTCAACAGCAAAGTTGACTGTGCTTGCAGTGCCAGCGGTAATGGCGGCAATGGGCGTTGACGACGCACGGGCGACAGGCTGCAGATCAGCATCCAGCAACGTAAGCAGCAGTTGGTTGTTGGCAGAAGACACCGCGCGATCATTGCGCAGGGAAGCATCTACCTCAAGCACGGCCCGCCGGTAATTGTCTGACAGCGGTGTCCGTACCGTAAAATCCCACAAGTGTGTGCCTGGAAAAGCAAGCAAGTACACATCGCGGAATATGCCGCTTAGCCACCACATATCCTGATCTTCCAAGTAGGTGCCGTCACACCATTGGTACACTTGTACGGCAATATGGTTTCTGCCCGGACGAACAAGCGCAGTAATATCGAATTCGGCGGAGATGCGGCTGCCTTGGCTATAACCGGCATGTTCACCGTTAACCCACACGTGGAATGCGCTGTCGACCCCTTCAAAGCGCAGGACGATCCGCTTGTCGGACCACTGCTCGTCTATCCAGAAGGTACGGCGGTAGGATCCGGTCGGGTTATGATCAGGCACATACGGCGGATCGACGGGAATCGGATACAGCACATTGGTATATTCCGGCTTGCCGTAGCCCTCCATCTGCCAATTCGAAGGCACCGGGATGCGTTCCCATGAGATGTCATCGTAATCGAGCTCGAAAAAGTGCTGCGGTGCGTCTTCCGGGCACTCTGCATAGTGGAACTTCCATTCGCCATTAAGCAGCTGAAAGCAAGGGGAAGCTCCGCGTTCATATGTGAGCGCTTCAGTCGCATTCTCATGCGGGATAAAGTAAGCACGGGGCTCCAAGCGATTCAGATGCAGCACAGTTTCGTCTTGCCAAATCGGTGCGGCCGAAGATGGTTGTGCAGGATGTGCGTTCGAATGAGAGGTAGTCATCTTCATCTTCCTTTCCTATGAACGTGTCATTTTAATAGATACGGGCACAGATATATAACGATTTGAACATGATTTTGCCTCTATTTATATGATAGGACGGGATTCTGATGCTTTTCAATCTAACGATTTTATAGTACATATAAGGATATGAAACAAATGCAATTGGAATGTTGACGGCGAAGGAAAGGGGTGATACCCATGGACAGCTTGCACTTCCCTATGCTTACCGACAAGGAGCGAACATTGCCGCTCATCGTCACTACGGTGGGGAGCTGGAGTCATCAGACCGAAATTGATCGGCCGCATGGCTATCCTGATTACCAATGGCTGCAATGCACTTCCGGCCGGGGAATATTCCGTTGGGAAGGGAACGAGGAGACAATTGAGATAAGTTCGGGGCAAGGCGTCCTCCTGTTTCCCGATGTTCCGCATGAATACAAGCCCATGGAAGAACCGTGGGGAATATATTGGTTCGGCTTTCAAGGTGCACTGGCGCAAGAACTGCTGTCTACGGTGAACATCCGCCAATCGTCGCATATGACGTTGAGATCGCCCGATATTACAATGGATCCGATCCGGCGCGCGCTTGCGCTGCTAAGCGATTCTGCTTACGGTCAAGGGACTGTATTATCTTCGCTCGCGTATGAGCTGGTAATGGCATGGGGGCGATGCGGTTGGGCGGATACCGGCAAAGCTGGACGACAGCCGAAGCAGGGGATCGAATCGCTAGCCCCTTTGTTAGACTGGATTCATGAACATTATATGAAGGAAGTGACGTTGCAGCAGATGGCGGATCGAATCAATATCTCTCCGCAGTATGTATGCACGTTATTTCGCCGCTCGATGGGGTTTCGCCCCCTTCAATATGTGAACCGGCTTCGTATCCGCAAATCAATGCAATTGTTAATGAGCCAGCCTGAACTGTCCGTCAGTGAAATCGGCAATGAGGTCGGATTTCAGCATGCCAGCTATTTTATTCAACGTTTCAAGCAGCAAGAAGGAATGACGCCCGCTCAATTCCGCCAGCTTCATGGAGGAATTGCGGCAAGGGAGGAATCGTTGGAGTGATGTCACTTCCCTTCTTTTTGACCGGAAAGCGGACCAAGTGAAGAACAACCAGTGGGTGATGGCGAGAATGCGGAGAAGCTGATGAAAATGATGGATTCTTTCGAAGATAATGACGATGTGCGGCAAGTTGTAATTATAGACAAGCCCCTCTGCTCTTTCCTGCTGGAAAGGACGAAGGGGCTTGTGTCGTGAGTGGGATAAGTTCCCGTACTCGCGCGTGTCCAAATGGGGCTTCTTTATTCGATAATACGTAAAATGTCTTCTACCGGCTTGCGGGGCAGCTTCGCTGGCGTGTCCGAAGGGTATCCGAGCGCAAGCACCATGTTAACCTGACGATCTTCAGGGATGTCCAGCAGATCCTTGATTTGTTGGTCAGCCAAGAGCACGGGACCGGTCATCGGACAGGTCGCCAAACCGCGGGCATGCGCTGCCAGCATGAAGTTCTGAATCGCCAAGCAACTGCTCTTGATGCCTTCCTCATCCCACACCGTGGATGGCACGAGCCCAATCGGATCGAAGATGCGCTCGCGGAATTTAGACGTATACGGGGACGCCAGACATATAATAAGCGCAGGCGCATTGGAAAAAGCGGTTGCGTACGGTCCGAACGATTTGACGAGCAATCGGGCTTCCTTCGCTAAGCCTTGGGCTTCAGCCTGCTTCGCGCGCGTATGCAGGGCATCCCATGTAAGCTGTTCAATCCGAGCGATCAATTCGGGCTTCAAGATCGCGATGAATTCCCATGTCTGAGAGTTCGTATCGCTCGGCGCATATCGCGCACAATCGATGAGCTCCCTTACATCTTCCACCGTTACCGGACGGTCCTCATAACGTCGCACGCTGCGGCGTTCGTGAATGACTTCTTTCATGATTTCATACGTTGTCATGTCTGATCCCTCCGCCGTGGTTGCCCTTAGGCAGCCTAAGCTATCGTAAAATGATGGTTTGTACAATTGCAGACTGTATATAATTAAGATTAAGACCTTGTACTAAGACCTACCATTATTATACGGCACGGATGGAAAATTGCAACGAAACCGTGTTGAGCTTGGAAGCTTGATTAATGTTCCCGTATCGAATTCATTCAACGTCTGCGTCGAATCGGCCAACGAGATCCCGTTTCTGCATAATGCGATTGAAGCGCAAGCATCATGAACCCGAGACAAGCGGCGAATGCGAATATCGCACCGACGTGATAGACGGTATCTTTGCCGTATGCTTCCAGCAGCACGCCGCCAAGCGTTCCGCTCAACAACCCGGCGATGCTCGACCAGACGATCGTATAGAGCGCTAGCCCTGTCGAACGGTATTCGTCCGGAATAATTCGGCTAATATAGCGTACGGCTACAAAATAAAATATGCCGAACGAAATGCTGTGCATTAACTGGGTGGAGACAATCCACACCGGGTTCTGCATATACGCAACGAGAAGCAATCGGATAGCGTAAGTTAATCCGGAGAAGGCAAGCAGCGGCAGCTCCTTGAATTTGTCCCCGAACGCATTTAATAGGAAGAAGATGGGGATTTCACTCAACGCAGAAAGCATCCATGCCCAGCCGATCAATGATTCATCTGCTCCTAATTGGGAGAGCGATAAGCCAAGAAATGCTTCGTTCAGACGATGCGCTATTGCAAGCAGCAGTACAAACAGAAAGAACAGCAAGACTTCCCGTTGTTTCAAAACAGCCCATAATCCTGAAAACTCCATTTTCTTCAACGTAGCGCGTTTATCGGTCAAGAAGAAGGCCAGCACAAGGGAAAGAATGCCTAACATTACGACGACCCATACGCTATAATGAGCGCCCACAGAACGCAGCACCATGCCGAAGATGATCGCTGATACGGCAAAGCCGATAGAACCGAAAACACGGATCCCGATGAAGCTCTTGCCTTGAGATTGGGCCGTAATAATTGCGAAGCTGTCGCTTAACGGGTAAATCGGAAAGTAAAAGAAGTAAAAGCAAATCAACATGGCAACAACCGCGCCAAAGGAGGTGAATTGGCTCAATACGACAGACAGCACAATTTGAGCTGCGAGCAGCACGATAAGCACTTTTTTTACGGTACCGAGCTTGTCGCTTGTTACGCCCCAGAACAGGTTGGATACAATGGATACGAGTGGCCCGATGGAATAGAGCATTCCAATCTGCATACTCGAAAAGCCAAGCGCTTTGTAGTACAGCGGAAAATAGGAAACGACTACCGAGGTCGTCATAAATATCGTAAATGTAAAAGCGCGCAGCCAATGCGCTTCATTATTTCTCTGCGCTGTGTGTAGCATTGTGAGCTCCTCCTATGCAGTCTTGACCAGCTGGTATGAAATGATGATTTCGTAAAAGTTCGTGATCAATAGGTGACTTTTTGAACAACCTCTAAAAAAGATTACGGTCTAGTATAGCATGCTTCTGGCAGGAGGTAAGCTTCTTTCCTTGAATAATAAGGGACAAGATTCATGTTATAATAAGTTTACTTATTTCTGTTGAGGTTATTTAGTTGTCATGAACGGCACGCTGATCCGTGTGAGCAGCGTGTGCGATGTCGTTTACTTTATCCATGGTCAATGATACATTACTGCTAAGTTGCTCTAACCTGGCATCGTTCAGGCACATCTTACCGACATATCCACGAATCGGGTCAGCGTCAGCTGGTCCTTCATTTTAAGAGAGAGGGTTGTCAGCATGGGGAGTTTTGTATTTGAACGGGACGGCCGGTTAGGCATACAAGTGCCGGTTCTGCATGTCGCTTGGGAATCGCTCCATTGGGATGAACGATCGGCTATTTTGGCAAAATGGGAAGAGATTCGAGGGTTGATACCGGATCGGATAAAAGCGCTGGAGCGGGATATCATAGGCAAGCAGAACGCTCTGTATGACGAGGAGCAATTCGAAGTCTCCTGCCGTCTCAATTCGGAGATTGCCGAGCTGGCCAGCATCATCAACGATTTGCATCTGTGGTACAACAGCCATCAAGAGATGGATGCCAAAATCCACCACTAATATAGAAGCCATCAGAAGGTTTGTGCAAACTGTCACTTCGTAATATAATAGTTGTGGCTAAAATGAGTGCATTCACAGTTAGACCGATGGAGAACGGAGGTTATCCTTGAACCAGCAAAGCCAACGTCGTACATCTGCTCCGAAAGAACCGATCGGGCTCATGTACCGCGTATATAAATACATACTGCCGGAAGTTCGTTCCGCATTGTCGGCATGGCAGAAGCGGGCGGAACTTATACCGAATGAGGAATTGCGCAAGCAGGCGCTGGCGAGCATTGCTAGCAAGCAATTTCACTGTGAAGGCGGTGCGGTGTATGCTGCAGCTCGGTTAGAGGTGCGTGATGTGTTAATTCCGCTCATTGTAGCATTTCAGACTATTAGCGATTATTTGGACAATTTATGTGATCGCAGCACCTCTATGGATCCGGATGATTTTCGATTGCTGCACCAGTCAATGCTGGATGCGGTTCAGCCGGAGGAGCCGCTTAAGGATTATTATGCGTTAAGAGAAGATAAGGACGATGGCGGCTACTTGCATGCGTTAGTGGAACAATGCCGTGCCAGTATTGCAAGATTGCCGGGATATTCAACCGCACAGTCAAGTATTGTGCGTCTCGTCGGGCTTTATACTGACCTGCAAGTCTATAAGCATATTCATCCAGACAAGCGGGAAGACGCGCTGCTCACGTGGTGGCAATCCTACGAGGCTGAATATCCAGAACTGGCATGGAATGAGTTCGCGGCGGCAACAGGGTCCACACTCGGTGTGTTTCAGTTGTTTTTAGCTGCGGCGGACGAGCATTTGACGAATCGAGAAGTGGAGCAAATTCGCGAGGCCTATTTTCCATACGTATGCGGATTGCATATTCTGCTTGATTACTTGATTGACCAAGAAGAAGACAGAGTCGGCGGGGATTTGAACTTCTGCAATTATTACGATGGGCAGGGCAAGGTAGTGGAGCGGATCGGCCATATTGCAGAAATTGCGACGGTGCGAATTAGTTCACTGCCGGAAGGACGCTTTCATCGTATGATCATCGAAGGGCTCCTTGCTCTATATTTATCCGACTCAAAAGTGAGAGAACAAGAAGAAGTGAAAAACGTATCCAAGCGATTAATGAGAAATAGTCCGTTGATGCGATTGTTTTTTTGGCTGAACAGCCGCTGGATACGTAAACATATGTATTGAGGATTAGAGGGAGGAAACAACATGACTGCTGTAAAAAAGATTGCCGTATTGACAAGCGGCGGAGACTCTCAAGGAATGAATGCTGCTATCCGTGCGGTGGTTCGCACGGCGCTGTACAATGGAATTGAAGTGTATGGAGTTCAACGCGGTTATCAAGGGCTTATCAATCAAGATATTCGCCCAATGGATATTCGCAGCGTCGGTGACATTATCCAACGCGGCGGAACGATATTGCAATCGGCACGCTGCCAAGAGTTCAGAACGGCGGAAGGCCAGCAAAAAGGCGCGGAAATTTTGCGTGCTCACGGCATCGACGGCCTTATCGTCATCGGTGGAGATGGTTCCTACCAAGGCGCTAACAAATTGAGCAAGCTCGGCATTAAGACAATGGGGCTGCCAGGTACGATTGATAATGATATTTCCTTCACGGACTACACAATCGGCTTCGATACAGCAGTTAGCGTTGTCGTCGATGCGGTCAACAAGCTTCGCGATACGATGAGCTCGCACGAACGCTCTTCCGTCGTGGAAGTGATGGGACGCCATTGCGGCGATATCGCGCTGTATGCTGGGCTGGCAAGCGGTGCGGAGTCGATTCTCGTGCCGGAAGTGGCATTCAGCATCGATGAAGTGGCGCAGCGCATGAAGGAGAACTTCGAATGCGGCAAACGCCACAGCATCGTCATTGTGGCCGAAGGTGTAGGTCGTGGAGAAGATGTCGCGCAAGGCATTATTGAACGCTGCCCGACTGTCGAACCGCGCGTAACGGTTCTCGGACATATTCAACGCGGCGGCGCGCCTACGGCGGTTGACCGCATTTTGGCAAGCCGTCTCGGCGACTTCGCGGTTCGCAAGCTGATGGAAGGCGAGTCTGGCAAAGGCTGCGGTATTATCAAAGGAGAGCTTGTGGCGACGGATATCGATTTGGTCGTCAACACGAAGAAGGAATTCAACATGGGGCTGTACGATCTGGCTACCCGCCTCTCTCAGTAAGTGGAGCGGGCTTGCCGGCAACTCGGACAAGCGCTGTGAGAGCCCGGCTGACTGCATGAATGCGGGTTGGCCGGGTTTTTGTTGTGTTGTTAAGTGGTAATGATTGGATTGTGTCCAATGATTTGGCGGTTTGGGCGCGATTGCATGTTAATCCATTGGAAATGATCCAGCAGAATCTTGCTTAAACGGCGCTGTACAGCGGGAATCCCGGTTTTGATTGGACGATTTCCAGCGGAAAGGCGATCTTGCCCTGAAACCCTGGCAGAAGACTGTATATTTTCCAATGGAACGAACGGTGACTGAAGTAAGAATCAAGGGACAAGGTATGCTGTTTGTCTGCTTTGCATCAAATGGTATGTTTCCCCCTATCATCCTTTGCTTCACTCTCCCAATGATTCAGATACTGCCAGAAAAACGTTGTATAGCAAGCTTAACCTCCGTGACTCCCACATTCTGTACCCGAAAGTAGTTAACATGGAGTGAAGAGAAGAGGAACATCGAGGGTGATAGTGGCCTTGCGCTGGAATGGTGCGCTCGATTTGTATGGTCTCTTTACACCATGATGGTGTACTAGCTCTGGAGTAAATGTCCTTACAGTTATGGTACTTGCTCTGAATGGTGTCTTGCACTGGAAGGTTTGACGGGCGGCAGAAGCCACTGGCAGGCTGGTTCATATCCAGAGGGGATGTCGCTTCCACGCAGTGAGATTCATGTTCCTGGGGAAGAGGCTGTATTGGGGATGCCTCAACTCAAAGGCGATCATCAGGGCTCTACGCGGACACCCCTCTACCTCCCCCTACCTCTAATTGTTTCATTTCAGCCTTAATAGGGTTGCTTGATAGCCCGGACTGCTACGAAGTTTTTGAATGCTGTGGAGTAATCTCCCCCTCATAGTAAAATGTTATCCCTTTAACAACAGCTTGTATTCTAAGTAAATTAGTTGTGTTATCAGCTTTTATGTTTCAACATTCCGAAACGGTTCTAACCGCAGCCCTCTTCACGCTCTCTCCCTTGCTCCTCATATTTGCAGCTTCTATTGTAATGTACGCCTTTTAATTTAAGCGGTTTGCTTTTGAACTCTCATTGCAAGGAGGTGATGCCGAGCGTCCAATCTCTGTTATTTCCTGTGCAGCCAGTTCGGCGGCAATTAGCCGACTTATGGTCTGTATTGGTGAACAAGTTATTTTACTTATAGAAGAGGAGGAATTGATGAATGCATTTGCAGATGGCTGTGGTGCGTAAGTTCACTACTATTGTGCTTGCTGTAATGATGTTGTTTACACCGTTTACGGCAATGGAGTCGGGAATCGTCAAAGCGGAGGAGGCCGCTGCAGGGGCGGGGTATAAGGTCGTTGGCTACTATCCTTCCTGGGGGGCATACGGCCGCAATTATCAAGTCAGCGATATGGACGTGTCCAAGGTGACGCACGTTAACTATGCGTTCGCGGATATTTGTTGGAATGGAATTCACGGCAACCCAGAGCCGACGGGACCGAATCCGCAAACGTGGACGTGTCAGGATGCGAATGGAACTATAAACGTTCCGAACGGCACTATCGTCCTGGGCGATCCGTGGATCGATGTTCAGAAGAGCTATCCCGGCGATACGTGGGATGAGCCAATACGGGGAAACATCAAGCAGTTGAACAAATTAAAGCTAACGAATCCCCACTTGAAAACGATCATTTCAGTTGGCGGCTGGTCATGGTCCAACCGTTTCTCCGATGTGGCGGCGAGTGCGGCTACGCGTGAGACTTTTGCTAACTCGGCCGTTGATTTCCTGCGAAAATATCAATTTGACGGAGTCGACCTTGATTGGGAATATCCGGTTGGCGGCGGTTTGAAGGGCAACAGCGCCCGTCCAGAGGACAAACACAATTATACGCTGCTGCTGCAGGCGATCCGCGATAAGCTGGATGCGGCCGGAGCGGTCGATGGCAAAACCTATTTGCTTACGATTGCATCCGGAGCGAGTCCGACATATGCCAACAACACGGAGCTTGGTGAAATCGCCAAAGTCGTCGACTGGATTAACATCATGACGTATGACTTCAACGGCGGCTGGCAAACCATCAGCGCGCATAATTCACCGCTCTACTACGATCCGGCCGCTGCGGCGGCAGGTATCCCGGCAGCAGCCGCGTTCAATATTGAAGCTGGCGTGCAGGGACATATCAATGCTGGCGTTCCAGCTGGGAAAATTGTGCTTGGAACCCCGTTCTACGGCCGCGGCTGGGGCGGATGCGCAAATGCGGGCAATGGGCAATATCAGCAATGTGCAGGTGCGCCAAATGTAGGGACATGGGAGAAGGGCGTCTTCGACTATAGCGACTTGGAGAGCAATTATATTAATCGTAACGGTTATACACGCTATTGGAACGACGTTGCCAAAGTCCCTTATTTGTACAATCCTTCGAATGGCATCTTCATTACGTATGATGACGTCGAATCGTTCGGACATAAAACGGCGTTCATCAAGTCGAAGCAGCTGGGCGGCGCCATGTTCTGGGATTACAGCAGCGATCGCAAAAAGGTGCTGCTGAACAAATTGACCAGCGATCTGCAAAGCGGAAACCCGGGTGGCGGCAACGACACGATACCACCAAGTGCGCCGACGAATGTAATCGTGACCGCAAAAACCGCTACGAGCGTGAGTCTGAGTTGGACGGCATCCACGGATAACGTCGGAGTTACGGGATATACGATAACTTACTCATCCGGCAGCAAGAATACACCGGGCACGACCGCAACCATTACTGGACTGACGTCTGGCACGGCGTATACGTTCACCATTACAGCAAGAGATGCGGCTGGCAACGTCTCGCCCGGAACGAGCATACAAGTGACGACCGATTCGGGTGGCGGAACGCCTTGCTCCGCTCCGAGCTGGGGGGAAAACACCGTCTATACGGGCGGGCAGCGCGTATCTTACAACGGGAAAATATATGAAGCCAAATGGTGGACCCAGGGCGATCGACCGGATCAAAGCGGCGAGTGGGGTGTATGGAAAGTAATCGGGGATTGCGCCGCTGCTGCCTCTGAAGTTGCTGTAGACGATACCGGGGGCGGCAATGTGCCGCCTGCGGCCATTGAACCGACTGAATCGGGATCGGCAGCGGAACAGCCTTCTGCTTCGCTTCCGGCAGACAAAAAAATAATCGTCGGCTATTGGCACAACTTCGACAACGGTTCTGGCTTCATCCGCCTGCGTGACGTGTCGCCCAATTTTGATGTCATCAACGTGGCGTTCGCAGAGCCGGCCAACGGGCCGAAAGGCGGCTCGATAGGCTTTACGCCTTACAAGTACACGGACTCCGATTTCAAGGCGGACGTGAAATACTTACAGAGCCAAGGAAAAAAAGTAATCATCTCGATTGGCGGGGCGAATGGTCAGGTGCAGTTGGAGACGGATCAGGCGCGCAATAACTTTGTCACATCGATGAAAAGCATTATTTCCACTTACGGCTTTGACGGGTTGGACATCGACTTCGAAGGCCACTCTCTCTATTTGAACCCGGGCGATACTGATTTCCGTCATCCGACGACTCCTGTCATTACAAATCTGATTGCCGCCGTGCGTGACTTGCATAGTCACTTCGGCGATTCGTTCATGGTGACGATGGCTCCGGAAACGTTCTTCGTGCAGGTAGGCTATAGCTTCTACGGCGGGAACGCAACTGGCGCAGATAATCGGGCGGGCGCTTATTTGCCGGTCATTGAGGGATTGCGCGACATATTGGATTGGGTGCAGGTGCAGCATTACAATTCGGGCTCTATTACGGCGCTCGATGATACGTATTATGCGATGGGCGATGCTGATTTTCATGTGGCGATGGTTGATATGGTGCTGACAGGATTCCCGGTGGCAAAAAAACAGGATCGTTTTTTTGCGCCGCTTCGACCGGATCAAGTAGTCATCGGACTCCCTGCGAATGTGAATTCAGGCGGCGGATTTACGCCGGTGTCCGAAGTCCATAAGGCGCTTGATTACGCTATGAAGGGACAATCGTACGGAGGACGCTACAAGCTGCGCAACGCAGCGGGGTATCCAGGGTTAAGAGGCTTGATGACCTGGTCCATCAACTGGGACCGCTTCAATAAGTCCGAATTTTCCGAAAAACACCGGGCGTATCTGGATGGAACGAAGCCAAACCCGCCAATTCCGCCGGCGCCAGGGCATCTGCGCGCTGCCAAGGTAACGGCGAACAGCGTGTCGCTTGAGTGGGACGCATCGACGAAAGCAGTGACCTACGAGGTGTACAACGGCGGAAGCTATTTGACGGCCGTCCAGCCGACACATCATGTCGTTGCAGAGTTAACTCCAGGCACGACATATACGTTTACGGTTAAAGCCAAGAATGCAGCAGGTCTTTTGTCGGATTCGAGCAATGCAGTGACGGTCACAACGGCGGCAGATGCTGACAACACGCCTCCAACCGCGCCCTCGCAATTGCAGGTGACGGGGAAATCATCGACAAGCGTGAGCTTGAGCTGGATTGCCTCCACCGATAACGTCGGGGTTGTTGCTTATACCGCAGCGTACGGCTCCAAAAGCGCAAAAGTGACCGTTCCATTTGCGGACATCACAGGGTTGAGTCCGAATACGGCGTATAACTTTACCGTCACGGCGCTGGATGCGGCAGGCAACGTATCGGAAGGCGCGTCCATCGAGGTGACGACGGATGAACAATCCGGATCGGGAGCTTGGTCAGCAGGAACCGCCTATCGATTGAATGATGAAGTGACCTACAACGGCACAGTGTATAAATGTGTGCAAAGTCATACCTCGCTGCAAGGCTGGGAGCCGCCGAACGTGCCGGCGCTGTGGAAGTTGAAATAGCAGCGCAGCGTAAGCAGGGCGGTCTGATGATACGCGGCCGTCTATAAAAGTCCATAACAAAGTCTCCGGTCCTGCTGATGGCAGCAGGTACTCCGGAGGCTTCTTGTCTTCACCGTTGCATGTGAATTATACTTTCATCTTATGTTGAAATACGATTACATTGAGGCAAATGCCAAGACGCACGAACAGAGCAACAACGGTATCGAGAACAAATAAAATAATTTGTTTGACCATTTACTTTTGCCGAGCTGAGCGGTGTATTCATGCAATTCAATCTTTTTCTGCTGATGCTGCTCCGATGTGCCTCCTGCGGCATTGAGGGCGTCATCCTGCTTGTCGGCCTGTCTTTTTCGGTACAGATGGTAGCTTAAAGTCTTGAAAAAACCGATATTTCTCACATAACTGAACAACGCAATAAACAAATAGATAAGTCCGCTAATAAAAAACGAATTCGAAAGATTTAGAATAATCGGGGCGTGGCTGTTATAAGCCGTATAAGCAACTGTAAACAAAACGGTAATGAGCAATAGACGTTTCATTTTCCGGCTCCTCTATCGGCACTTGGTTCTCGCTCTATCGATGATGTCACATCTTTAGATTGTCGTGGCGAATAAGCGCTTATTTTTTTGATACATTTCGAACACATTCGCCAAATAGATACAATATTCCTGCCAGACCTCATTTTTAGGAATATCCCCCTTTCGGCACACATATTTATATCTTGACTACTATTAGGGACTTTGATAGGATTTTAATAATTGCGTTCCAGATATTCCCTCAAGGGAATGCTTCATGTGGCTTGCAATGGTTTGTTTTCGACAGCTTTCTCACACTTCTCAGCTATTGACCTATCATCTCAACTAGACAATTAACATGATGGCTACAGATTGGCATCAACTGACGCATTTTGATGATTATTAACACCTTGTCAATTTATGCGGTTGTCCGTATGTTCATTTCCATTGTTACTCACACAAATTTACATAAAACAACAATATTATCAGGAGGGGATATTTATGAAGCAGCCAAAAAAACCGTTCTTGGTTATTTTGGCCATGATGATGGTGCTGACGTTTACCGGTTGCACCAGCGGAAATGGAAATAACGCCAACCAAGAAAGCAAGGAGGACAAGGATAAGGTTGTTACCGAACAAAAGCAGCCTTCGGACAAGCCTACCGTGGTAAGATTTTCGGGGATGTCCGCAGAGACGTTCAACCAACATACGAGTGAAAGCGCTGAAACGTCATTATTACTTGAATATATAAATGGGAATTTGTTAGATCTCATTTACGATGAGACTTCAGATAATATTAAATTCGTAAGCAATCACGCCACAGATTTGCCAGCGACCACTGACAACAAGGTGTGGACCTTTAAATTGAAAGAGGGCCTCAAGTGGACGGATGGCACGCCGATTACGGCGCGAGATTATGAATACTCGTATCAAATGCTGCTCGATCCGAAGCTGGCCAACCGAAATGCGTTTGTACTGTTTGACAACATCCCTGTTGTAAGCGCTAACAAGTATTTTAAAGGTGAAGCGAAGTGGGAAGAGGTCGGTATTAAAGCGAAAGATGATTTGACGCTAGAGATTGCTTTGGAGATAGAAATGCCGGAAATCGACGTTTACACAGTCTTTTCGCAAGGTGGCAGTACGTCTCCCGTTCATAAACAGCTGTATGAAGCGGGGATGAAGCCAGACCACAGCGAAACAACCTACGGGACCACGCTGGAGCAGGTTCCCTCAAGTGGCACGTATCGGTTAAGCGAGTGGGTTCGTGATCAATACCGCGTGTTTGAGAAAAATCAAGATGCACCGATGAGTGCGGTATATACACCTGACCGCATTGAAAGCAGAGTCGTCTCGGAGAGCTCCACCCGCATGCAGCTGTGGGAGAAGGGCGAAATCGAAAATGTCTCGATAAGCGGGGAGCAGTTTGATAAATATGGCGAGGATCCAAGGGTTGTATACACCGAAGCAAATGGCGTGTGGGGATTTTATGTAAATACCGAATCAAAGAAAAACCCGATTTTGGGAAATAACGATCTGCGCAAAGCGCTGTTTTACGGGATTGATCGCGACAAAATAGCGAAAGGTATTTTTAAAACTTTTAAATCGGCTCCGTACTATATTTCGACCATTTGCATGGTCGGTGACTATGCAGATGGACAGAGATACCGCGAAACGGAAGCGGCAAAAGCCAATATTCCGCCGGGAACCGGGTATGAGCCGGAACAGGCCAAACAATATTTCGAAAAGGCATACCAAGCGAATGGCAACAAAAAGATTACAATTGAGCTCACTTATTTCGACTCGCAGGAAACGATGAAGCGCACGGCGGAAGTGGCAGAAGAGCTGTACGAGAACTTGTTCGGTAAAGATAAGCTCGATATTACATTAAGAGCGATGCCGCCTTCGGCAGCCTATGATGCTTATCGGGATGGCAACTTCGAATTGGGAATCGGCTCTATTACGCAGAATCCGTTCAATCCATGGTCCAGCATGAAGGCGTGGAGAACAGACTTCCCGAACCGTTCGCATCGCTTTAGCAGCGCTGAATTCGATGAACTGCAGAAGCGAACGGTGACCGGTGATCTGCTGCTGAAGCCGGAGGAAAGATTAGACGCATTGGTGCAAATGGAAAAAATGCTGCTGGACTACGTTCCGCAAATTCCACTATTCCAAAATAACAACGCGGTACTGTTTCAAGATCGGATGGATCTGAAGGGGAAGGGGAAGTTTCTCCCGTCAATCGGATTTGCTCCGCTGCAAGTGAATATTTTGGAATAATGATGTCCAGAGACCTTGAGCGAGCTTCAGCCCGCGCAAGGTCTCCGAATTTGCGAAAAGGAGCTTCAGGCCCATGCTACGATACATATCGCAAAGATTGGTTGCCATGGCAATCACCTTATTTTTGATTATTAGCCTGCTTTTCTTTTTGATTCATTCCATGCCTGGCAGCATAGTGAACGATCCGATGCTGCCGATAGACATTAAGGAGCGCATTGAAGCGAAGTACCATTTGGATAAGCCGTTAGTCGTGCAGTATGTATATTTTTTAGGGGACTTCCTGACCTTTAATTTCGGTGATTCCATTAAGGTGCAGCCGAAGGTGCCTGTATTCGATATCATCAAGGATAAGCTCCCGATTACGATTCAGCTCAATATTTTAGCGCTTTTATTTACGCTGCCGATAGGGGTCATGTGCGGGATTATGGCGGCCTTGAAGAAGAATACCGCGACGGATCACGGGCTCAATATGATGGTTGTTTTGTTTATATCCGTACCCTCCTTCGTTATTGCGGCTTTGCTTCAGTATATCGTGGCGTTCAAGTGGGAGCTGGTTCCGATTTTGCTTTCAGCCGAACAGGCACTGACATGGACGAAATTCAAATCGATGATTTTGCCAATTCTAGCCCTGTCCTTCGGAGAAATCGCGATCGTTACTCGTTATTTGCGTGCCGAATTATGCGAAACGCTGAATTCAGATTATATGCTGTTGGCTAGGACGAAAGGGCTATCACAAATGCAGGCGACGCTGCGGCATGCGATCCGCAACTCTTTCATTCCATTGGCCAACATCTTTATACCGATGATTTTCTCGATTTTATCGGGTGCGATCGTCATTGAGAATATATTTAGCGTGCCGGGTCTCGGTTCCTTATCTATTAACGCTATCAATGCTTTGGATCATCCGCTTACGATTGCCGTCATGTTCTTTTATTCCGTAATCGCTCTGATCAGTATTTTAGTGGTCGACTTGTCTTACGGCATCATTGATCCACGGATCCGCATGGGAGGGAAGAAGTGATGAAATTGGAAACGGACAACAACAGGGAGCAGAACCCCTTTGAGTTTGTACAGCGTGAAAAGCAGCTTGCGGACGAGAAGTTCGAAGGGAAGGCCATCGGCTTCTTCAAAGACGCTATGCTGCGATTCCGGAAGAACAATGCGTCCTTCGTCGCCGCCTTCTTCATCGGATTGATTATTTTGATGGCAATTATCGCTCCGTTATTGAGCTCATTTTCGTATCGGGAGCAGCATATTGAATGGGCTTTGCTGCCGCCGCGCGTGCCGGGCATAGAGAAGATCGGAATTTGGGATGGCACGAAAGTGATGGACATTAAGAAGACAAGTCTGGATCAGAAATATAAAGGCAGTATCGTCAAAGTGATGGAAGAATACGACATGGATTACCGCGGCCGGAAAATACCGATGGTGAAAGCCAAAGTCGATATGTATGAATTAAAAGGGGCGAAAGATACTTATTTTTGGATGGGAACGGATGCCCTGGGACGGGATCAATGGACGCGTTTGTGGAAAGGAACGCGCATTTCCTTGTTGATCGGGTTCATGGCTGTAACGATAAACGTGCTGATTGGGGTCACATACGGTTCGATATCTGGATACTATGGCGGAACTGTTGACATGGTAATGCAGCGCATTATCGAAATTTTGAGCGGGGTTCCACCGCTGGTGTTAGTTATCCTATTCGTCATGTATTTGGGCGCGGGCATACTTCCCTTCATATTGGCGATGATTGTTACCGGATGGATAGGCATGAGCCGTATGATCAGGGCCCAGTTCTACAAATACAAAGGGCAGGAATATGTATTGGCATCCAGAACGATGGGGGCCAAAGATCGGTTGCTCATTTTCCGGCACATCTTGCCGAACGCCATTGGACCGATCATTACGCAAGCTACTTTTGCCGTACCGGGAGCCATCTTTATCGAATCATTTCTCTCTTATTTGGGATTAGGACTTGGCGCGCCTGAGCCTTCGATTGGGGTATTGTTGGCGGAAGGACAGAAGGTGCTGTTGGAGCATCCCCATTTGACGCTATTCCCGGCGATCGTCATCTCGATATTGATGCTGTCGTTTAACTTGTTCGGCAATGGCTTGCGAGATGCCTTCGATCCGACATTACGAGGCCAAGAATAAGAGCGGGGTGGGGGAAAGATGACAACTAACAACGAAGCAATCTTGCAGGTGAACGACTTGCATATTACGTTCAATACGTTCTCCGGAAAGGTGCATGCGGTGCGGGGCGTTCAATTCGATCTGCGCAAAGGGGAAACGTTGGCTATTGTTGGCGAGTCGGGATCGGGGAAATCTGTAACCAACAAAGCAATTGTGGGTATTTTATCTAAAAACGCAAACATTGAACGCGGGAACATCATTTATCGCGGCGCGGATCTGACCCAATATTCGGAGCGCCAGTTTACGCAAATTAGAGGCTCCAAAATTTCAATGATTTTTCAGGATCCGATGTCATCTTTAAACCCGATCATGAAAGTCGGAAAACAAATTATGGAAGCTTTGAGAGTACGCAACATCAGCAAGGCAGAAGCCAGACAAAGAGCGATCGAGTTAATGATTGCGGTCGGTATTCCCGATCCAGAGAAGCGCTTCGAGCAATATCCGTTTCAATTCTCCGGTGGCATGAGACAACGAATAGTCATTGCCATTGCTCTTGCCTGCGATCCGGAAGTGTTAATCTGTGATGAACCAACGACTGCTCTGGATGTGACCATTCAGGCGCAAATCTTGGACTTAATCAAGCAGATTCAGAAGGAACGTGATCTGTCGGTCATTTTCATCACTCATGATCTGGGCGTAGTCGCTAATGTGGCTGACCGGGTGGCTGTAATGTATGCGGGGAAGATCGTAGAATACGGTACGGTGGATGAGATTTTTTACAATCCGAAGCATCCGTATACGTGGAGCTTGTTAGTATCGATGCCTGATCTGGATACGAGCTCTTCAGACGAACTGCTCGTCATTCCGGGCACGCCTCCGAACATGCTATATCCGCCCAAGGGAGATGCATTTGCGCCGCGCAACCGTTACGCCATGCGCATCGACTACGAGGAGGATCCGCCGATGTACAGAGTGAGCGATACGCATTACGCTGCCACCTGGCTCCTCCATCCGAATGCGCCCAAAGTGGAAATTCCCGACGTGCTGAAGAGGAGAATTGCGCAGCAAACCGAAAGGCTGGTGCGTTGAAATGATAAATTCGACATTACAGCCAGTGTTGGAAGTGAAAAATCTGAAACAGTACTTCTCAAGCGGCCGCGGACGCAGAAAAACGGTAATGAAGGCTGTTGACGATATCAGCTTCACGATCTACAAGGGGGAAACGTTCGGTCTGGTCGGCGAATCCGGCTGCGGCAAAACAACGACCGGCAGAACGATTATCCGGTTGTATGAGCCGACGGACGGGGAGATCTATTTTAACGGAACGCTAATCTCTGGGGAGCTGACCAAAGAAATAAAAAAAGAAGTTACGCGCGGCATGCAAATGATATTCCAGGACCCGATCGCTTCTTTGAATCCGCGCATGACGGTAAAGGAGATTATCGGAGAAGGTCTGAAAATCAACAAGCTATGCAGAAATGAAGAAGAAATGCTCGATATGGTATATGACATATTGGAAACGGTCGGTCTGACAAGAGAGCATGCAGGCCGTTACCCTCATGAATTTTCCGGGGGCCAACGCCAGCGGATCGGCATTGCGCGTGCGTTGATTACGAGCCCGGATTTGGTTATCGCAGATGAGCCGATATCTGCTCTTGACGTATCCATTCAGGCTCAGGTATTGAATTTGCTGAACAGATTGCGGAAGAAGCTGGGGTTAACGATTTTGTTCATTGCGCATGATCTGTCGGTCGTTAAATATTTTTCCGATCGGATCGGCGTGATGTACAACGGGAAAATTGTGGAGCTGGCCAAGGCCGACGAGCTGTACAAACAACCGCTGCACCCGTATACGAAGTCGCTGCTGTCCGCAATACCGCTGCCTGACCCGCATCACGAACGGAACCGCAAGCGGATTTACTATAACCCGCAAATTCATAACTACGGGGCAGAGCAGCCCAAATTGGTTGAAATCAGACCCGGACATTTCGTCTATGCATCTCCTGCGGAAGTCGAGAAGTATAAGAAAGGCATTCCGCTTTAAGTAAACAGAAATACACCCTGTTTCAGATGATGTTATCTGAAATGGCGGTGTATTTTTTAAAAGATTAGAAAGTATAGATTTTTGCGCAAGGAAGGCTTGGCACATCTCCAATTTATTTTGCGTGTTCCTTTCAACTCTGTCTCGATATGCTCTTTTATCCACTCTCCCATTGCGTCAGATTGCGTAAATAAATGCTTGGTATTGAAGTGATTGACTCATACATGTAATGAATGACTAGAGAGCTGCAGAGAGTGATTCAGATGTGTAATAATTCTTAAGGTACTGAAGAGAGTGATTCGTATGTGTAATTAATCCTTAAGGAACTGCAGAGAGTGATTCAGCTGTGTAATGAATTCTTAAGGAATTGCAGAAAGTGATTTATATGTGCAATCAATGACCAAGGAAACGGCAATGAGTAATTCAGATTCTGCAATGAACAGTTCAGCAACTGACAGAAGGTAAGGTAATTGGTTATTGGGATGGGAGATTGAATATCTTTTCTTTCTGATGGGTCGAGGTTCACTGGTGTTGCATGAAATTGCAGTGCGAGCGATATTAGGCACCAGAAAGACATATTGCAAATATATTGCGTACCTAAATTGAAGCATTAGAATTCGATATTGCGCTCATTCTCTGAATAATTGGGATAGTGGACAAAAGGACTTTTTGGCGAATCTTCTTTAGAGGAGAGAGGTTTCACATGATTATTGGAGCAAGCTAGGGTAGGGAGAGGCATTCGTAATCTATATGAGGCGGCATTCTCATTGTCCGGAAAAAAGTCAAACCATACCCGTGTATACGGTAGCGAATGAGAAACAGGTATATTACAATAGAACAATGAACGGTTGCAAACGATTACAATAAGAGTCTAAACCTGATTCCTTAGGAGTGGAGCCCAATGACAACAAGATCTGAGCTGCAAAGACCGAATATTTTGTTTGTAATGTCCGACGACCATGCATCACATGCGATGAGCTGTTATGGCAGCCGCATCAACAATACTCCGAATATCGATCGGATTGCCAATGAAGGCATTCGATTCGATCATTGCTTCTGTACGAATTCGATCTGTTCCCCGAGCCGGGCATCTATTCTGACTGGCCAATACAACCATCTGAATGGGGTCAAATCGATTGATGATCACTTTGACGGGAGGAAGCAGACATTCCCGAAGCTGCTGCAAGCTGATGGATATCAGACGGCCATTATCGGGAAATGGCATTTGGGACATGGCGGATTTGCCGATCCGACTGGATTTGATTATTGGAGCGTGCTGGATGGTCAAGGAGATTATTTCAACTCTGAATTTATCGAAGAGGGCGGCAGACAGCGAATCGCAGGTTATGTAACGGATGTGATTGCCGATAAGTCGCTAGAGTGGCTGCGGAAGCGGGACAAGGATCGGCCATTCATGCTGATGTGTCATCACAAAGCGCCGCACCGGCCATGGCAGCCGGACGAACGTCATAGCCGCATGTACGAAGACGTGGAAATTCCCTATCCGGAAACATTCGATGACGACTACGCAAATCGAGCGCAAGCGGCAGTTCAAGCGAAGATGCGGATCGGCCGGGATATGGTCGTTACCGATACGAAGGGGAATCCGCCTGAGGGGCTTAGCGATGAGCAAGCGAAGCGTTGGAAGTATCAACGCTATATTAAAGACTATTTGCGGTGTGTCGCTTCGATTGATGACAATGTGGGGCGGCTGCTGGACTATTTGGAAGCAGAAGGAATTGCGGAGGATACGATTGTCATCTACACCTCGGATCAAGGGTTTTTCCTGGGCGACCACGGATGGTTCGATAAGCGCTTTATGTATGAGGAATCGCTGCGCATGCCATTTGTAGTACGGTACCCGCGCGAAATCGCACCGGGAAGTGTGACAGAGTCGATGGCGTTAAACGTAGATTTTGCGCAGACATTTTTGGATTATGCTCACATCGAAGCGCCGGCGGATATGCAAGGCCGTTCGTTGCGGCCTCTGCTGCAGGGCACAACACCGGATGATTGGCGAACCGCGATGTACTACCGTTACTGGATGCATCTCGATGAGCATCATCATGTGTATTCCCATTACGGCATTCGGACAGACCGTTACAAGCTGATATACTATTATGCGCAAGCGCTTGGCACTCCGGGATCGCTTGACGAGAATCGGCCGCCTGAATGGGAGCTGTTTGACCTGAATAAAGACCCTTATGAACTGAAGAACGTATATGGACTTCCAGAATATGAAGCCGTCACTAGCGAGCTGAAGGAAGAGCTGCACAGATTGCAAGCGGATGTGTCGGATCTTCCGGTAGATGAAATATAGGCGAAGAGGCTTCTAGAAGATGCGGTTCGGACACGACGCATGAACGTCTTGGTATCTTGACGATTTCTTCCTGTTTTTGTATGATGACCGAAGGGGAGGGATGGTACAGATGTACATATTTCGGTTGGAAGCGTCCATAGAACAAGGTTCGTTCGTGTGTGTTCTCTTAGCGGAGACGGAAGAGCAAGCGTTCATCCATGCGGAAGCGCATTTCGAGCAGACCATGCCCGGCCAGGCGGTGCAGGAACTGACATTATTAGAGAAGAAACGCTGTCAGATCGGCAGCGGATATATCATTCCATCCCGTGACATGAATGAATGCTTTTTAACTGCAACATGATGAAGGGAGAGTGCGTCATGCGAATCGTACTCATTGCAGGCAGCAATCGCAAAGAAGCGACAAGCACGAAGCTTGTTCGTTATATGGCTACACAGTTAGAAGAGAAGGGGCACGAAGCAATCGTTATTGATCTATATCAATTGCAGCTGCCGCTTTATTGTCCGGATTCGAACGAAGATGATGCGAATGTCATTCGACTGAAGGAGACCGCGTCATCGGCGGATGCAATCGTGTTGGCAACACCGGAATATCACGGCAGTATGTCAGGCGTGCTGAAAAATGCGCTGGATTACTTAAGCTTTGAATACGTCAACAACAAAGTCGTGTTATCGGCTAGCTCAGCGGGAGGAGCCGTTGGCGTCAGCTCCTTGACGCATTTACAAACGATTGTCCGCAATCTGCATGGAATCAACTGTCCGGAGTGGGTGTCTATTGGCGGAGATTTCCGTCAGTTTACGGAAGAAAACCAGCCGCAGCATGCCAATGTCATTCAGCGCGTCAATAAGACGCTTGATTATTTCTTGACACTTGCAGAACAGACACGTCCGTTAACATAGGACAGCGAAGCGAGGGCATCGTTTAATGATTTGGTGATTCCGCTCGACAGAAAAGAGCCCGTCCATTTAGAGGACGGGCTCCTTCATATATCCAACATTTTAGGATAAAGCTTACGGCTTGATTTCACGAATACATGCAAGAGGTCACATGCTCTTCGGACGGCGGAAATTCCCGATGACGCCTACTGTTTCCACGATATTGACGAAGGCCTTCGGGTCGATTTCCATAATCGTTCGCTTCAGCTCCGACAGCTCGTAGCGTGTCGTTACCGTCATAAGCATGTCCTTTTCGATGTCCGTAAAGGCCCCTCTCGTCTTAATGACCGTAACCCCGTGCGGGAGACAGAGCAGTTTATTTATCAAGGTATCTTTTTCCCGCGTAATAATAAATACGGTCACTTTGTAATGGTTAATATATATGGTGCCGATCACTTTTCCCGTAGTAAAGATGGACACCATGGAGTAAAGCACCAATTCCCACTCTTGAGATATGTATCCATGCGATACGATGACGACCGCATTAAGAGCAACCAGAATGTTGGAAATGGAAAAATCATGGTAACGAGTCACGATAGAACCAATAATATCAAATCCGCCGGACGAGCCTCCGATGCGCAGGGATATTCCGCTTCCGATTCCGACAAGCGTTCCACCGAATACCGCCGCAAGCAGCGGTTCATTCGTGACCATCTTCACCGGAATAATGGAAATGAAGCACGTCGTAGCCACGACGCTAATAATGCTGTATACGATAAATCGTTTACCGAGAATGAACCATCCCCAGACGATAATCGGCAGATTAAAAGCGAAATATAAAATCGACGGATCCCATTTTGTTATGTAATTGGTTACGAGCGACAGGCCTGATACTCCACCGCTTAACAAATGGTGCGGCATGAGGAACAGATTGAAGGATACGGCGATGCACGCTGCGCCGATAATTAAAATAAAGGCGTGTAAAATTCGTTTCAAGCAAATTCACCTCAAAACGTAGTATTTGGTCATATCTCTGCTGGTATTCTTTAAGGCGTTTGTGTTATAATATGCTGGATATTCTTGAGTAGGCTATTGTTATCCACGATGTTCATGATAAATCCGCGGAGTTAAGCGTTTCAAGTGAGGATCACCTCCGCATTGTATATGAGAAGACGGTCGGCTGAATGTGCCATTCGTCACCATTGTCGCGCTACTTAAGAATACAGACAAGGCTGTGGATTGTCCACAACGAAGGAGTATGAATATATTGAAGACATTTGCAGAATTTGGCTTGGAGACGAAAGTGCTGCAAGCAATTACGGAATTAGGGTTTGAAGAAGCGACTCCGATCCAAGAGAAAGCGATCCCTGTAGCGATGACAGGACGTGACCTTATTGGACAAGCGCAGACGGGTACAGGGAAGACGGCCGCCTTCGGTATTCCGTTGATTCAGAAGATTGACCCTACAGATGAGCGCGTGCTAGCGCTTATTATGACGCCGACACGTGAATTGGCGATTCAAGTTGCCGAGGAAATCGGAAAATTGACTCGATTCAAAGGCGTTCGTTCGCTCCCGATATACGGTGGTCAAGATATCGGAAGACAAATTCGCGCTTTGAAAAAGCACCCTCAAATTATTATCGGAACGCCTGGACGTCTATTGGATCATATTAACCGGAAGACGATCCGACTGAATGATGTAACAACGGTCGTTCTGGATGAAGCTGATGAAATGCTGGATATGGGCTTCATGGAAGATATCACATCGATTCTGAGCCTGGTACCGGATGAACGCCAGACAATGCTCTTCTCCGCTACAATGCCACCGAACATTCAGAAGCTTGCTAATCAATTCCTGCGTGAGCCTGAGCATGTATCGGTAATGCCGAAGCAAGTTAGTGCGCCACTTATCGCTCAAGCATACATCGAAGTGCCTGAACGTGTTAAGTTTGATGCATTAAGCCGTCTTTTGGACATGGAATCTCCTGAGCTTGCTATCGTCTTCGGACGTACGAAGCGTCGGGTTGATGAATTGGCTGAAGCGCTGCAGAAGCGCGGGTATTCGGCTGACGGGCTGCATGGCGACTTATCTCAGAACCAACGCGATAACGTTATGCGCAAATTCCGTGACGGCAGCATTGACGTGCTCGTCGCAACGGACGTAGCAGCGCGCGGCTTGGACGTATCCGGCGTAACGCATGTCATCAACTTTGACTTGCCGCAGGATCCGGAATCATACGTGCACCGTATTGGTCGTACGGGTCGTGCAGGTAAGGAAGGTAGCGCTTGGTCCTTCGTCACTCCGCGTGAGATCGACCACCTGCACTTTATCGAACGCGTCACGCGCCATCGCATTCCTCGCAAGCCGGTGCCAAGCATGGCGGAGGCGATTGAGGGCAAACAGCGCATTATCGCGGAACGCATGCTCGAAGTGCTGCAAGACGGTGATTTGACCGAGTACAAAGGCATTGCGATTCAATTGCTTGAGCAATACGATTCCGTCCATTTGTTGTCGGCTGCATTTAAGCTGATGACAGGTGAGAAGAAAGATGTTGAAATTTCCTTGACGCCTGAGGATCCGATTCGTGCGAAGCGTCGCAAGCCAGATGTGCGTACAAGCGGGCGCAAGCTGTCTGCACCTTACAATCGTGGCGGACGCTCTGGCGGTTCCGGTGGATCCGGTGGTTCGCGCAGCGGCGGACGCGATAACCGTGGAGGATACGGCGGCAACCGCGACCGTGACAACCGTGGAGGAAGCAGCAGCAGCAGCAACCGTAGTGGTGAATGGCGTGACCGCAGCGGAAGTGGAGATCGTCGTCCGCGCCGCAGCAATGATGAAGGACGCCGCAGTCGCGATAACGAATAGTACAGGTGAACAGGTTATAGAATAGACGCAACATGTATCTTGACATAAGCCTGTTCGACAGAGACAAAGAGACCGCCTGTGGCGGTCTCTTTGCTTCATGAATGAAATACGACTTGGCCCATGCAGCAACCCCCTTAGAACAAGCGTGGATTTATATTAAGGCAACATCATATGCCATAAGGTGAGCACCTCTTAAACGGCTACCCAGCAGTAAGAAAATAGGCACTGGCATTACATGACCCATTTGTATTATAGTTATAGGACAGGATGCATGAGGGGGAATGACCTTTGGAATTTCGAGGGATAATGGGCGGCTTTTACCGAATTTCGGAATGGATTATGCGATTTTCGGTTACGAACGTGCTGTGGCTGCTCTGTTCGTCTCCGTTTTTCTTTTTTTTATTGATGAAATTGCTTGTTATGCAGCAGAACTTCTTGAACGAATCCATTACGATGAACTGGGCGATGGGGATTGTGGCACCGTTTACACTGTTCCCGGCCACAGCAGCGATGTTCTCCGTTGCGCGGAAATGGGTGATGGGGGAAACGGACGTGAAGCTGCTGAGTACGTTCTTCAAATCATATAAAGAGAACTACAAGCAAGCTATGATCGGCGGTATCTTCTATACGTTCTTGTTCGTCATCATGTATGTAGACTATACCGTATACATGACTCAGCTGAAGTCTTTCCAAGCGATTGGATTCGTCATGCTCGGATTTCTAATCGTGCTGTTCGTGTCGTTGTTTAACTTTTTCTCGATGGTATCGCACTATCATATGAAGACGGTGCAATTGGTGAAGAACAGCATCTTGCTCACGCTTCTCAGACCGCTGCGCATCATTATGACGACGGTTGTGAGCGGAGCTATTTTATATTTCAGCTTGTTCAAATGGCCGTTCCTTATCATTTTCTTCTCAGGAGCCGTTATTGCCTACTATGCGTTCTTTAACTTTTATGCTGTGTTCCAGAAGATGCAGGACCAGCATGAGCGCGCACAAGAGCAGACGGATGAGGGGGAGGAAGCGGATCCGGATGCGGAAGTGCCATTTGATGAAGTGGATAACGCTCCGGTCAAAGAAAGTGTGGAAGAGAACAGATACACATCCAAGTAAGTGCTCAAAAAGGTCACTGTTCGGCACCGAGAAGCTTGCAAGAACGCGAAATGTGTTGAACAAATCGTACGGAGGTACTTGAATTCATATCTGGTCCTGTGTTATGATGAGTTCCCGAAGCATACGGACCGTGTCAGGGACGGCTGAATTGGGCTTGAAGCTAGGTTTACTTTTGGGTATGAAAACATTATAATAAGAATACATCCTGCGATGTGCGTGTAGGCTTTCGTTGTTTTGAACCAATGGTTGTTTCTTGGGAGTTCAATATCGAAGCACGGCTGACAGGCCCTCTCCGAAGGGAAGTCATAAGTACTTTTGCGGACACCCACCTGCGAGAGCAGGTTCAGAAACATAGAAGCCAAACGGCATAGGCGGGTATACAACAACCGAATCACCTTCAAAGCGTACCTTGGTCCGCCCTGAAGGTGTTTTTCTTTTTCTATATGAAATCCTCTTTCGTTAACCTTCGAACAGTGTTAGACTATAGATTAGTGAGCAACGGCTGTCATGAAAAGGAGGAACACGCTTTTGTCACTCAAACGTGTGTTGGTTGGCATCGTTCGCAGCTTTGAATCGAGCGGCGATCGGGCAAAGGACCCTAAATTGAAAACGCATTACTACCAGATGTCTCGGGATAAAGTCTGGGAAGAAGTCGCATCGACTTTGAAGAAGATACAAGGATACAAAGTGTTGCATGAAGTGCCTTCGGTAGGCGAGATTACTCTGGAGAAACGTACGATGACCGGACGAACGATGGATATTACCGTTTCCGTCATCAACGTTGGACCAATGAGAACGGCAGTCGATATTTACTCGGCTTCTCGCGGAGGAATGGGAGACTTCGGTGCAAACTACCGGGTCATATTGGACCTGTATGCCGTCTTGGATAAGAAGATGGCAGCAGTTAAAGTTAATAATAATTAAAGTGCGTGTTCAAAAAACTTCTTGGAATGCTTCGTGATCCAAAAGGGGCTTTTTGAATTACCTCTTAAGCGGCTGCCGATGAGGCACAGTAATAAGCTCGTACATATAAAAGCGAGAGAGGAGCCGAAACTCTTCTCTCGCTTTTACTCTATGCGCAGAGGATTATAGCAGAGATTTGACTGCTTCAATCGCTTGCTCGTAGTTCGGATGCTCCGTCATTTCGCTTAAATATTCGACATACTGGACTGTGTCGTTGGCATCCAGTACGAAGATAGAGCGCATGTCGAGGCGCAGCTCTTTAATGAGCACGCCATAAGCTTCGCCGAAGTTGTTGTCTTTGTAGTCGGACAGCATGACGACGTTCTCCACACCAGCAGCTCCGCACCAGCGCGCTTGTGCCATTGGAAGGTCTACGCTTACCGTTAATACGGCTACGTTGTCACCAAGCTTAGCGGCTTCTTCATTGAAGCGGCGCGTCTGCGCATCGCATACACCAGTATCGATGGATGGAACAACGCTAATGAGTTTCACTTTTCCTGCGAGATCTTTTAGGCTGACAGCTTCGACAAGCGATTTGTTTAATTGAAAATCAGGCGCTTTATCGCCTACTTTAAGTTCTGGACCTAGCAATGTGATGGGATTGCCTTTAAGTGTTGCTACACCTGTACGTTCTACGGACATGGTTGGAACCTCCTTCTTACATAACGGTCTAATATTTGGTAAACCTAATTTCCATTATAATGTTTAACTCGCACAGTTGTCCAATGTCGCTTCGTGATTGGTTGCGTGCATCATTGAGAATGATTGAGCGAGAAGTAAGATATAAGGTGAGAAAGCGAGGGATAGCGTATGATTTTTATTCGTTACGAGAATTGGCGCAGCTATGTGAAGAACTATCCAGTAACGACCCTCCTTATTATCGCTAACTTGGTGATGTTCGCCGTGTTAGCCGTAAGCGGCGGTTCGCAGAATGGAGAAAATCTGTTCCGTTTCGGTGCGATCTGGAAAGAAGAACCGTACATCCATGAAACGTGGCGCATGGCGACGGCGATGTTTCTTCATTCCGGCTTTGAGCATCTCCTGTTCAATATGTTCGCGTTGTTCGTATTTGCACCGCCGCTGGAAAAAATATTGGGTTCTTTTAAATATGCCTTACTGTATGTGGCAAGCGGGCTGCTTGGGAATGGAGCTGCGCTTATGCTGTCGGAATGGGGCACGCTTGCTGTCGGCGCTTCTGGAGCGATATACGGCTTATACGGAGCATATTTGTTCATTGCAATATTTCAACGCTGGACGCTGGATGACGCTTCGCGCAAGACCCTCTTAATCATTCTAGGGATTGGTATTGCACAGTCGTTCATCATCAGCGGGATTAGCTGGAGCGCCCATATCGGCGGGTTGGTAGCCGGGTTTGCGGTGTACAGCATTCTGCGGTTAATTCGATAATTATACAAGCATAAATCGAGATCGGAGCGAAGGAGTCGTGGAACTTAGGCAATTGCACTACTTTGTTAAGGTGGCGCAAAAAGAGCATGTGACGCAAGCGGCGGAGGAACTGCACGTCGCTCAGTCAGCGGTAAGTCGGCAAATTCATCAATTGGAAGAAGAGCTTGGAGTGAAGTTGTTTTTGCAAAAAGGCCGCAACCTTCAGTTGACTCCAGTCGGTCAGCTGTTCTGCAAGCGGGCGGAAGTGATTTTGAAAGAGCTGGAACGAGCAGTCCAAGAGGTGCAGGAGTTTATGGACCCGGAGCTTGGTGAAGTTCGAATCGGATTTCCCCACAGCTTGGGAGTTCATCTAATTCCGAAGATGGTGGCTGAATTTCGCAAAAGGCATCCTAATGTCAAATTTCGTTTTAAACAGGGAATGTATCCGTCTTTAATTCGAGATGTGGTATCGGGTGAAGTGGATTTGGCTTTTATCTCGCCGTATCCGAAAGAATGTGATCAAGTCACCGGTGAAATCGTGTTGACGGAGGAGCTGCTTGCCATTCTGCCTCCGAATCATGCGTTGGCAGGGGAAGAGTCCATTTCATTGAAGCAGTTGAAGGATGAGACCTTTGTGATGTTCAGTCCAGGATATTCACTGCGTCCCATTGTGTGGGATGCTTGCATTGAAGCTGGATTTACCCCTCGCATCAGCTTCGAAGGGGAAGAGACGGAGACGATACGAGGGCTCGTCGCTGCGGGGATGGGAGTCAGCTTGCTGCCGGATATGGCGCTCAAGCATACGTCCGAGCTAGAGCCGGCCCGTGTTCGTGTCGTTGATCCGGCCGTCACGAGAACGATTGGATTGATTCGCCGGGTGGATGAGAAGCTGCCGCTCGTCGCACAGACGTTCCATGCGTTTCTGCTGCGATATTTCGAGCAGCACGATCTGTATGAGCTTGCGCGTTCAAAAAGGTCTGCATCCTCTTCGAATGCTTCATCAACGTAAATGAAGTTGGCATTGTTGGGAGTCGCCAACGCAAGTAGCCCCTTCATCCTCTCTACAAGGCAGGGGATGAAGGGGCTTTGTCATATATTATAGGAGCTAAGCCGGTCTTAGTCGTCGCGGCTCGTAAAAATCATAATGTACTTCAGCAGCTCGAGGACGGAGATGAGTGCGGCGGCGACATAAGTGAGTGCAGCTGCATTCAGAACCTTAGCCACACCGCGTTCCTCGTCATTCGTGATGAAGCCTTCTGAAATCATAATGTCTCTTGCCCGGTTGCTCGCGTTAAACTCCACCGGCAGCGTCACCAGCTGGAAGAAGACGGCTGCGGAGAAGAAGATAATACCAGCAAGCAGCATTCCAGACCACGCGAACAGAAAACCGGCAATGATGAGAAATGGTGCAAACCCAGAAGCGAAGTTGACAACCGGGAAGATGCGGTGACGGAGCACAAGCATCGGATACGATTGCTGATGTTGGATCGCGTGACCGACTTCGTGGCAGGCAACTGAGACCGCCGAAATGGAGTTCTCATAGTACACTGGCTCAGATAGTCGAACGACACGGTGAATCGGGTCGTAGTGGTCTGTCAGTGCGCCTTGCACCGGTTCGACCGGCACATCGTACAGGCCGTTGTTGTCCAGCATGCGGCGGGCGGCTTCGTAACCAGTCATCCCGCTTGATATAGGCACTTGTGAGAAGCGACTAAACGTACCTTTAACACGGAATTGTGCCCACAGAGAGAGTCCAAAAGCGATGATGATTAAAAAATCCATTGGGTGAAAAAACATATGGCTTACCTCCTATTAGTTCGTGTTCAAAAGTTCGCTTTTTGAACAACCTCTATTACGATTTGATCTTGAAAATAGTAATGAGTATAACTTTAGCTAGGCGACTGTGAAAGGTCATTTCATGATACGTACTTTCATTTACATCATAAAGTGGTTGTTCCCTTTGTCGATGAAGGTGAGAAGCACTTCTACACAAGCTGCGCTTTGTGTCGCCAAGCGGTTGAACAGAGAACTGGTATGCTTCGCCTTGAGCTTATCGATCATTGGCTGCAGTTCCTTGGCTTCGCGCTCCAGCTTCTCCATATGAAGCTGCAGTTCGGTAAGTCTTGCAGCAATATCGTGCTCCGCAATCACTTTGCTTAGCTGAGAGAAATATTGTTTGATCTCCTCTAATGAATATTTCTCTTGTTTTAATTGATTAATACGTTTGATTCGCTCGATCGTTTCATGGCTGTACAGACGATAGTTGGTATCCGTGCGCTGCACAGGCTCAAGAAGACCGATCGTCGTGTAATAGTCTATCGTACGCTGACTGACGTTAGCAGCACGAGCGAGCTCACCAATTCGAATTAAATTCCTTCTGTCCATCGTCATTCACCTCACTTATCTAATGTATATGATACTAAAAAACAAACCATACAGTCAAACGTTATGGTTTTATATATGTAATATAAACTAACATAATAGACGAGTATATTTAAAACAAACACAATGAACATTAAATGAACATTATTTAAGTAAAAATATATCACATATATTTGTCGACATACTCATTTACAGCTTATAATGACTCGAATAAATTAACAATATGTTGGATTATCTAACATATTGTTCGAGGTATCGTTTATAAATTTAGAATGAGTGAAAGAGAGGAATTCAACAGTACGGATGAAGAGGATATGGGGACTATGGATCGTACAGATAAAGATATTCGGAGAAGATAAGCGCGATAATTTGGTATCAGCACGTAACCAAGCGCTCCGAGTCATCTTTCCTCTCCACAATTGTGATATGAGCTGGCTCAAACAAAATATGACGGCTGCCATGTCTGTGCTGCGTACTAGAAGCGTGGAGGCGATATGCTCGTGTATCGGGAGGATCGCCATCCGTTATTTTGTGATGAGTCCCATCCTTATGGAAAGAAACAATGATATAGGCGTCAAATAGGGCAGCGCTTAATGCTATGCCATCCGTATCCTCTGTAGAAGGGATAGGAGGCCTTCCAGGGTGAGAATGGACGAGCAGCAGCGTGTGCTGTTCACGCTCGGCTTGCATGACGAGAGCTACCCATTCCTGGGCATCGGGCTGGAAGGAGTGAAGCCGATCAGAGGCCCGATTCACAAGCGGTCTAAATTCCCTGTACATCCGGCAATGACGCGGTTTGATAAGGACGCCGCACGTTTCGAATGGCAGCTGGGAGCGTGCATGGTTCACCATCGCCTCCCAGACGGCACACTCGATATGAATCGGATCTCTCGTATCCGGTTGATTGTTGATGGAGTCGTGCATTGCTTGAAACCCTCTCTTTGTCCTTGACTTGTCCCAATGAGTGACGAAATGTCTAATCTCATGCAGACATCCAAGGTAAGTGTATCATAAATCAAGACTCCTTTTTAGTTTAGCGTACTTCTTTGTCCGGTTTGATGAAGAGGAACACTAGCACGAACGCGATTACAGATAGTGCGGTTACTGTAATGAAAATAACACGGTGTGAGATGTCCATCATCCAACTGAAGAGTGGGGGACCGAACGCAACACCGAAAAAGCGCAAGCTGTTATACAGTGATAAGATCATGCCGCGCTCGGCCTTGTCTATAGAACCGGTAATCATCGTATTCAAGCACGGCAGCAGCATTCCTGTTCCGATACTGCTCACGGTAATGAGACTGATAAAGCCGTACACATTTTTATTGAAGAAAATCGTGAATCCAAGCGAAATCGCCATCATCAACAATCCGATATTCATTAGCCAACGAATGAGCACGCCATTCTTTTTAATTAAATTCCCTGTGATGTAAGCCGTCGTCACCATGCCCAACAGCGGGATGGCGAGCACCAGACCTTTCATGATGCCTTTAATCGAATAGGGCTTCTCTTCCAAAATATCCGACAAATAAAATAAAATGCCAAACAAAATAAATAAGGCTAATGATCCTGCAAAAAAAGCCGGAATCAACCAGCGTCCCTTCTGCTTGAAGATGACCTTAATATTTTGCAAGTATTTCTTAATCGGAACCGGCTCTGGTCTCTGATCCGGCTCATGGATCAGCCAAATAACGGCCACTAGGGACAATGCACAGAAGAAAGGAAAGGCAAAAAAGGGAGCCGTCCAAGTCCACAATGCAAGTGCCGAGCCAAGTATGGGGCTTATTACCTTTCCCGCACCGTTCGAAGCTTCAATCAAGCCGAGAGCTTGGCTTTCCTTCGCATCTTTATACAAGTCCCCGACTAGCGCCATGGCGATCGAGGAGGTTCCTGCTGCTCCCAGGCCTTGCAAGGCTCTAGAACCGATGAGCATCCCGTAGGAGCCCCACAGTGCGCCAAGTCCAGTCAGGATACCTGCAATCCCGTAGACGATGAGTGACGGAATGATGACCTTTTTGCGGCCAAAGCGATCGGATAAGTACCCGGTAAACGGTATAACGATGCCTGCCGTGACAGAGAACAATGTAATGATAAGACTTGTTTGCAACTGCGTTAAGTGAAGATGACGTTTTACTTCTGGCAAGATCGGCACGAGCATCGAATTGCCTAAGACAAGCACGAGCGGCACGGTAGCGAGTGCAGCATATTCCAGCCACATGGACCGAGCTTGTTGTTTCTCCATTATTCCTCGTTCCTCCGTTTCATAACATTTACCTCGTTACTGTACCCCTGATAATGATGTGTCATTCGATTCGTTACATTACAGGATCGTATTTTTGCTGGAAAAGGGGTACAATAACTGTAAATGGATGATTAAAAAGGTCACTTTTCAGCACCGAGAAGTGCAGAGCAAGTTTTCGCAAGAAAACTGCATCGGAAGCACAGGACTTCAAGAGTAAAGGCAAGATTCGATGCCTAATCACATCCTGAGATGCATCGTGAACAAAAGGGGACTTTTGAATAACGAATAACCTCTGTAAGGAGTCCAGCAAAGGAGAAGCAGGTTTATGAAAAAGAGCGTACTCGTACTTATACTGGGCATTGGACTCATTGGCTTTGGGGCATGGCAAAATCAAATGGGCAAAGCCGAAGATACGTCTGGGCGGGAGCAAGGTTCTGGATCCAGCACAGTCCTGCCTACAGAAACAGGTCCCCAGGTCGGGAAGCTGGCGCCTTCTTTCTCGTTAACAAGCACGAATGGAACGGCTTTTCAGGTTGGCGGCAAGCAGGAGAAGCCGATCTTTATTAATTTCTGGGCATCGTGGTGCGATCCATGCCAAGCCGAAGCGCCTGATCTGGTGAAGCTGTATGCGAAGTATAAGGATAGAATGGAAATGCTGTCAGTCAACGTCACCTCTTACGATTCAGAAAATAAGGCGAAAGCATTCGTGGAGAAATATGGTCTAGTCAATCCTGTGCTGATGGATGAGAAAGGCGAAGCATTTAAGCTTTATAATGGAATCGCATTTCCGACAAATGTGCTGGTTGACAAGAATGGGGTCATTCGTGAATTGTTCATTGGGCTTCGCCCGCCGAAGGATCTGGAAGAGGCAATCGAGAAGTTGATTGAGGAATGAATGAGAGCAATCAGAAAAGTGCAGGGAATGGATAAGGAACGGCCGCCTCTACGGAGAGAAGCGCCGTTCCTTTTTGGCGTTGCGGAGCATATGGAACATATAAGTGCGTGTTCAAAAAGGCCGCTTTTCAGCACCGTTATCAAAAGGGGGACTTATTGAATAACCTCTATAAGCTAATGATTGACTAGACCGATTTGCTCTTTCCGTTCTGGGGTGAGCTGACGCTTCTCTCTGCCTATTAAGGCGTAGCGAATACTGTCTACGAGCGCCTCCCAGCTTGCTTCGATAACGTTGCTGGAGACGCCGACGGTGCTCCAAGCATTTTGTGAATCCGTAGATTCAATTAGAACACGGACTTTGGCTGCTGTCGTATCGTTTTCATCCAAGACGCGCACTTTATAATCGGAAAGATGCATTTCTTCAATATAAGGATAGTGGCGGATAAGAGCTTTGCGCAACGCGTTATCTAGTGCATTTACTGGACCGTTGCCTTCTGCAGCCGTATATATCGTCTCGCCGTCAATATTAAGCTTCACGATGGCTTCCGACACGACGGAGCGCTGTGCGGACTTCTCCACCAAAATCTTGAAGGATTCGAACGCAAATGGCTCCTCCGTCTGACCGGTCGCTTGGCGAAGCAGCAATTCGAGCGAGGCGTCAGCGCCTTCGAATTGGTAGCCTTGATGCTCAAGTTCCTTGATTCGTTCCATGATGGAGCGGGTCTCCGGCTTGCTTGCATCCAGTTCGTATCCGAGCTGTTGCGCCTTGGACAGCACATTGCTCTGTCCTGCGAGCTCAGATACGAGCACGCGCTGCTTGTTGCCTACAAGCTCCGGCTGAATGTGCTCATAGGTGCGCGAGTCCTTCAAGATGGCCGAGACGTGGATGCCGCCCTTGTGCGCGAAGGCGGCATTGCCGACGTAAGGTTGATTGACAGGCATATGCACATTGGCAATTTCACTTACGTAGCGCGCAACTGTGGTCAATTCTTGAAGCTGCTCATCTTTTACGCACGAATAGCCCATCTTCAACTGCAGCGTCGGAATGATGGAGCACAGGTTCGCGTTGCCGCAGCGTTCACCGTAGCCGTTCATCGTTCCTTGAATCTGGGTGACACCGGCCTCTACGGCTACTAGGGTATTCGCTGCAGCCAGCTCGCAATCGTTGTGCGTATGGATGCCGAGCTTCACCTGCACTTGAGTGCTGATTTCACGAATAATGCGCCCGATTTCGTTCGGCAGCGTGCCGCCGTTCGTATCACACATGACGATCCAGTCTGCTCCGGCTTCTTGTGCCGCCTTCAGCACCGCGAGCGCATATTCGGGATTGTGCTTGTAGCCGTCGAAGAAATGCTCGGCATCGAGCATCACTTCCATCTGCGCGCGTTTAAGGTAAGCAATGGAATCGGAAATCATTGCCAAATTTTCTTCCAGCGTTGTCTGCAGCGCCGTATGAACGTGAAAGTCCCAAGACTTCCCTACGAGTGTCGCTGCCGGCACGCTAGCTTCAATGATCCGATTCAAGCTCGTATCATGCTCGGCCAACGATTGTTTGCGACGTGTGCTGCCGAATGCGGTCAGCTTGGCATTCCAAGCGTATGATTTGACTCTCTTGAAGAATTCAATGTCCTTGCCGTTGCTGCCCGGAATGCCGCCTTCAATATAATGAGCGCCAAATGCGTCAAGTTTGCGTGCAATTTTTATTTTGTCGTCCGCGGAAAGGCTGATGCCTTCTCCTTGGGTGCCGTCACGCAGCGTAGTATCAAAGATAGAGATGACATTCGACATTCTAGGTACCCCCTTAGGTTATGCAAGGATGAATATGGAAAGAAACTATTTTCCTATTATAGCACTGCTTTCAGCGTTGTATAGAGCCGATTTTTTGGATCGCGGGTGAATGGGGAGTCTATGAGTGCCGGACGTATGTCCTCTCCAACGCTCCATTGCGTGCATTTTCAGCTTTATTATGCACTAGGGATTTTAAATCAACCGCTCATTATTTCATTTTTTTGCCTGTTATTTCTTGCATGGAGAAGCAAGTGTATGTAAGCTATAAATAGAACAGGGGTTCTGTTTTGGTTCATAGGTGTAAAGGATGTGAGAGGTTGTGAGCGGCAACGATAGAACCGGTGACGAAGTTCGTCAATATTACCCTTCCAAAGGACGTGTCATCCTGCACCTCGATATGAATGCGTTCTACTGCTCCGTCCATGAAGCGGAAGACCCGGAACAATATAAAGGGCAGCCGACAGCGGTGGCAGGCAGCATCGAGCTGCGCAAAGGAATTATCGTCACTTGCTCCTATGCGGCAAGAAGGCTTGGCATTCGCACCGGCATGCATGTGAGACAGGCGCTTCGCCTTTGTCCTCATTTAATGCTAATCCGTCCGGATTTTCATTTATACCGGCGGTATTCCCGCGCATTTATCGAAATCGCGAAAAGTTACACACCGCTTGTCGAAGTGATGTCAATCGACGAATGCTATATGGATATTACCGGTTCCAAAATATTCGGCACGCCTTTATCGATCGCAGACGAACTGCAGCAGCGGATTCGGGAGGAGCTGTCTTTGCCTTGCTCCATCGGTGTCGCGCCGAATAAGCTGCTGGCGAAGATGGCTTCGGATATGAAGAAGCCGAACGGAATTACGGTGCTGCGGATTCGGGATGTTCCGAAGCTGCTGTGGCACAAGCCCTGCGGGGAAATGTTCGGCATTGGACATAAGACGGCCACGAAGCTGTCGCGCTCAGGCATCCGCACGATTGGAGAACTAGCGCAAGCGGATGAAGAGCGGTTGGTGTCCATGTTCGGCGTACATGGCCATTGGATGAAACGGGCCGCGAATGGTCAAGATGAAGGTGTGGTGAATCCCGAAAGGGAACAGAGCAAGTCCATAGGCCATACGACTACGTTGCCGAAGGACGTCGAGGCGGTTGAAGAAGTACGACGGGTGCTGCTTAATCTAGCTGACCAAGTAGCGCGGCGGATGCGAAGACAGCAATTGATGGCCCAAACGGTGCAGCTGACAATTCGAACGCCGGACATGAAGACGATTACCCGTTCTAATACACTCGAAGATCCGACGGATGACGCCGCGAAATTGTTAGAAGAAGCATGGCGGCTCTATGAGCGCCATTGGTCTGAACATAAGCCGGTTCGACTATTAGGCATTACGGCTCAGAATCTGCTCGCGAAGCAGGAAGCAGCTATTCAGCTCGACTTGTTTGATTACGAGCAGCAGCCCAAAAGAGAGCAATTGAACCAGACGATGGACAAGATACGGGACAAATATGGAGAAAACGCACTCGTCACGCTGGGAATGCTTGGTGATGATCCATCTACACTGTTGCGGAACCATCGTGTTCGGGGAACTTCGCTGCAGACTGATTTTTTGCGAGATCAAGACGAATGAGGCAGATTGCAAGTGTTATTCTGCAAGAGCTGCATAGATTGTACAAACGTCTCTAAAAAGTTGGAAATCGTTTGAATTTCGGACTTGTTTGTATTATATTGATAACGGAGGAACCAAGAAGATCTGTACTTTTACAGGAGGGAACTAAACCGATGGCAAAATACACTTGGGTTGATAAAGACACTTGTATCGCATGTGGAGCTTGCGGCGCAACGGCACCAGATATTTATGACTACGATGATGAAGGAATTGCGGAAGTCATTTATGACGGCGACAACAACCAAGGGGTAACCGATATTCCGGAAGATCTGTTCGACGATCTGCAGGATGCTGCAGACGGCTGCCCAACAGATTCTATCAAGATTGCGGACGCACCTTTTAACTAACCTGCTGCACGAATCATTTATAGAGAGAACCTACAGCATCCCCGCGGATTCGCGGGGTTTTTATTTTTTTACAGCTGGAAATTGCCAACGATGCGCTCCTCGTTCTACAATGAGATAGATTGTGATCAAACGAAATGACTATATCATTCTATCAGTATTACGTTGTAGGTGTGGTTCATGTTGTAAAGGAGAAGCGAATGAAAAAAATAGCTGTACCGATGCTAATCGTTGGCGTCTTGAGCATGATTACGGCGTACTTGTACAGCTACGGCAATGGCGGCGTGTTCCAAATGGTGGAGCATGCGTTTCGGGACGCCTTGCGGACGAAGAGTGTCGAAGAGCAGATCCCCGACGACAGAATCAAGATTATTGCTATTGATGAAGTGTCATTGCAACAATTGGGACCGTTTCCTTGGCCGCGAGCGGTGTATGCCGAGCTTGTAGGCGAACTTATGCAAGCCGGCGCTCGGGCGGTTGCGTTGGATCTGCTGCTGATTGATCCATCCGAAGAAGTGGAAGACGATCGCGCCTTATCCGAACAATTGAGCAAATATGCACACATCTACTTGCCTGTGCAAGTGACGCTGCGCTCGCTCCAGCCGGATGGCCAATCGCTTGTCGTGGAGCGCGTCGATCGGCCCGCCCCTTCCATTCAGATTGATCCAGGACAACTCGGGCATGTGAACGTGCTTCCGGATTCCGACGGCGTTATCCGCAATATGAGCTTGGGACTGCCTGACGAGCAGGGGATGATGCTCCCGTCGCTCGACATACTTATGGCCAACCGGCTCTTGCCGAAGGATCAGCAGATTCGTTGGGACCCTAATGACAGTGGGTGGTACCAGGGGAGGGAACGAATTCCGACAGACAACCGCCACCAAGTTGCCATCGATTTCTTCTCATCACCTTATGGATACGGGGAAGAAGCGATGAACGGGTATGACCGGCAATCATTCTGTGATGTGCTGTCTGGAATTGTAGATCCTGCTTATTATAAGGACACGATTGTACTGATCGGCCCTTATGCGACTTCACTCAGCGACCGTCATATGACTCCGCTGAGCCGTTCGATGACGCTTTATGGCGTGGAAATTCACGCTAACATGATTCAATCTTTGGTGGAAGGACGGTTCTATAAAGAAGCTCCCTTCGGATGGAGCGTGTTCGCCTTAATTACAGGCATCTCTGCGGCCGCTTGGTGCGCGTATCGGATTCGCGGCGTGCGTGGAGCTCTGTGCGGATTGAGCATGGTCGTCGGCTACACTCTCATATGGGTCGGGATATATAGTATTGGGGCGGTATTTATTCCGTATTTAACGGAAGTTATCGGTATGTCCGCGGCCTATATCTTAGTTATAGCGTACCGCAGCCGGGAGGACAGGCGTGCGCGCCAACAAGTGGAAGAATTGTTCGGACGCTACGTTTCTCCGGCTGTCGTGACGGAACTGCTGCAATCCAATGTTCCGATTCGGGCGGGGGGCACGAAGTGCGACATTACGGTTATGTTCATTGATATCCGCGGATTTACTCCGCTGTCCGAGCGGCTGGAGCCGGAACGGACGATCCAAGTGCTGAACCAATATTTACACTTGTGTGCGGAGACCATTTTTCAGCATCATGGCACTCTCGATAAGTTCATTGGTGACGGAGTGATGGCTATATTTGGCGCCCCACACACATTGGATCGACATGCAGAGCACGCTGCACGTGCGGCCATGGAGTTGCAGCAGCGCTCGGAAGATCTGTACCGTAAGCTATCTGCAGAGCTTGATGTATCTGTACGTTTTGGTATCGGTATCCAAAGCGGAGAGGCGGTGGTCGGCAATGTGGGTTCGGAGACGTTGCGGCTTGACTACACGGCGATTGGCGACACCGTCAATGTAGCGGCACGGTTGGAGTCGCAGGCGAAGCCGGGACAAGTGCTGGTTGGTGAAGAAGCGAACCGACGTATTCAAGATGCGTTCGAGACCCAATCGATCGGGCCGCTTCGGTTGAAAGGCAAGGCGGAAGCCGTAATGGTGTATGAGCTTATATCAAAATAATTGTAAGTCCGCTTGCTGCTGTATGAGGTAAACTAAATTGTTCTCCTCGATCCGTAGTCGAGGAAGCCCCATTGGAAAGCATACAGTAAAATGTACGGATGGGCGGCTAAACGGCATGTGGACTGTATTCTGTCCAATGGAAACTTGCTGCTTTACAGCGATTGCTGTCAATGAGTGCCAAACCATCGGGAAAATTCAAATGAAGCCTGCCATGAAGTGATATATCATGCTGGTTCACTGTACATAATCCAATGTAAGATGAGAAAAGGAAAATAGGGTTAAGGCTGTAAACTTGCTTTTTCTCTTAGCGGAGGAGATAGATTGGGTGAGTATGGATGTCGTCCAATTTCGATTTAATAACTGAAAAATTTTTAGATGCAAATTGTTTAGTTCAACTTTTATAGTTGAGTCGGTAAACGCATTTTTTGGAAGATCATGACTCGCATGGTTAAAAATTTTATAAATGGAATTTTTTACGATCACAAAAGCGGATGGATAGGATCAGGAGACTTTTTTACATTTTCATGAAAAGAAGAACACACATATGACGGAGATGTTCAAAATGTCCGATATGTAAAGGAGAGGAGGATGAAAGTGAAACGAATTGCAGCGTTGAGTCTGGCGTTCGTCTTCTTATTTGTCACCTTCATCGATCCCGGTGTGGCGAAAGCCGCAGATAAAGCGGTTCGGGTTGCGGTGGTGAAAGAATGGACAGGGAGCGTGACCGTCTCGAAATCTGGCGGGGGCAAGCCGCTTCAAGTATTTAAGAAAATGAGCATTAACCAAGGGGACCGTATCGAAACCGGACCGAAATCGCGTGTCGTGCTGCAATTGGCAGGCAATGACGAGGAGGATGAGCTGACTATTGGCGCTGATGCGGATGTCAGCTTCACGGAGCTTAGTGATAACGATGGGGTGAAGACACGAATCGGTGTATTGGCCGGTTCGGTGTTCGCTAAGGTGAAATCGATAACGGGAGCGGATGATCGCTTTGAGTTAGAGACGCCGACGGCCGTTATGGCCGTACGTGGAACGCAATTCGGCGTCTATGTGCATCCCCGGTTAGGATGGACGCAGCTGCACGTTACAGCAGGTGTTGTTCAAGCGGAATACTCGGCTGCAACCGAGATTGGCGGGAATGATCGCCCGGCAGGTGATAGAACAAGCACGTTAGAACAGGTGAATAACCAAGACAAGACAGCGAAAAAGGATGCAAAGGGTGATACGGCGCTTATTACGCTAGATCATCAATTCGTATACCCGGCGCAAAGCGCCACGTTCCTGCCGACGGGGGGGCATGGCATAGAGGTTCTGTACGGATATGCCAATATCAAAGCGCTGCTTGCCGATCTCGATCTGGCCGTTCTGCGAGCGATGGTCGCTGGTTATGCGGAAGCCGCCAAGGAGAACGAGCAATATGTGCAGGCTTGGCAAGCCGCTGGATGTGCAGTGGATTCCTCTGGTTCAGTGAACGTGTCGTGCGAAATATTGAAATCGTTCAGTGAATTAGGCGGCGAAAGATTGAACAATCAAGCTTCAGAGAGCGAACAAGGCTATGAAATTCGCGTCGCACACAATATGAAGGCGTACTTAGCCGCTCTAGTGCATGCTGCAGTAGATTCTGGCATGCTTACTCGGCAGGAAGCAGATGCGAGCCGGATTCCATGGCAGAAGGCGGCGCTGCAGCTCAGTGACAACGAGCGGCAGCAGCAGCAATGGGTTCTGAAGCGCCTCAAGCAGTGGATTAATGATCAGCATCAGCAGATAACATCTACTTATGCTGCTGATGCTGCATATCAGATCTCGGCTAAACAGCAGAAAATGGACCGTCACGTTCAGGAGCAGGTAGAGCAGAAGTATGCCGATGCTTTAAGTCCGTCAGATCGGAAACGGTTCGAGCATGATTTGAAGCATGCCCGATTAGAAGTTTGCGAGAATGCATATGAGAATGCGATATGCCGATTGGAGTCACCGACAACAGACAGTTCTTCGGGAAATGGAAGCGGGGGAGTGATTACTCCGAACCCGGATCCTAAACCCGATCCGAAGCCAGATCCGGATCCAAAGCCAGACCCAAAACCAGACCCAAAACCAGACCCAAAACCAGACCCAAAACCCGATCCCGATCCGAACCCAAAACCAGATCCGGAACCGCAGCCCCAAGCTCATGTATTGGAGCTTGCCAGTGGTGTCGATCACACAGCACCCAACAGCAGGGTTGTTGTTGATACGGTGCTGAAGCGATTGACGGCGAAGTTGGATGTAGTCGCTGTGGAGTTCACGGTGGAAGTATCCGGAGGCACGTTGGATACTGTGGAATTGAATGATAATAAAGCGCGCTATCGTCATGGCGGAAGCAAATTCGAAATCGCTCATCATCCTGACGATTATGACAAGAGCAACAGCGTAGATTCAATAACGCTTGCGGGTAACCGGTTCGTGTACCGATTAATCGTAACGACACCGGATGCGGTATCGCTTGAAAGCGATGATCAAATCCTTAGTCTGCCCTATATAGCAGGCGGCAGCGGCACGATGTCTCTGAAGCTGTCTGAGGTCCGCTTCTATAATGCGACCGGAACTCTACTAGAAGTAAACACGATGGACAAGCCGCTTGAAATCAAGGTGAATCCGTAACAATGGAGGGATAATCACGGATGAATCCAAAACACAGTAAATTTAGCTGCTGTTACTGTATGACTATACTGCTAGCAGTATCTGTTCTCGGTATGAGTATCGAAAGTACGGGATACGCATTAGGGGCAACTACAGACTTGAACCAGCGTTCGGCGGCAAAATGGGACGACAAATCGATGGAACGTTTTGAAACGCCAGCGGTGAATTGGAAGTGGTGGAAGACGGGCCCACAGTGGTATGAGGTCGTTCATTGGGCCGGAACAGGTGTATCGGGTTGGAAGGATGGTCTGAAAGGAGAGGCTGAATTCCGCTTCCCTACCGGACTGATGGCCGAGCCAGACGGTTCGCTTCTCATAGCAGATACACGTAATCATCGCCTGCGGAAGGTGAATGAAGGAGGTCAAGTCCGTACGGTTGCGGGGACGGTAGCTCATACCAGCGCCGACACAATACCGAAGGGGGGCCTACGTGACGGGGGCGCCTCACAGGCGATGTTCAATGAACCTGTCGGTATGGCGAAGGATAAAGCGGGAAACCTGTATATCGCAGATTCAGCAAATCATGTTATTCGTAAGCTTGACCGGGATGGTCTTGTTACGACTGCAGCCGGAGACGGAGTGGCGGGTTGGCGTGATGGATCAGGGACGTCAGCACGCTTCAATCAGCCTCGCGCCATCGTCGCAGCCAATGACGGTACGCTGTATGTGGCAGATACTCTGAATCACGTCATTCGCCGCATCGATCCGAAGGGGAACGTCAGCACCTTGAATGCGCGCTCGGAGCGGATAGTGGAGTATTCACCAGGTGCGGTAGCTGCAGCCGGGGATTATCTCGACGGAGCGCTTGCGCAGGCCCGATTCAATGAACCAAGCAGTCTTGTTATGAACGCCGACGGTCAGCTGATTGTAGCCGATACGGGCAATCATCGGATCCGCCTCGTTGACGTAGCGAAGCAAAGCGTTACTACGCTTGCTGGGAACAGTTCAACCGCCAACTATTCCAAGCATTTTCCTGATGCGTCTTTATATGCGGCGGGTGGCTACCGGGATGGAAAGGCGAGCGAAGCGCTCTTCAACGGCCCAACAGGAATCGCGCTCACGGATGAAGGCGGTGTTGTTGTGGCGGATCGTTGGAATCACGCGATCCGTTATGTGTATAAGGGAAGTGTGTGTACGCTGAGCGGGCAAGCGGAACAAAGCGGGGATGCGGATGGGGTGGCCTCATTCGCCGAATTCCACGAACCGGCAGCGGTCGCCGTGCTGCCGAACGGCACGATTGCTGTAGCGGATGCCTTTAACAACGCAATCCGCCTCATTCGCCGCTACGAGCTCCCGCAAGGTGTCATTCCTTCGGGCAGAGAGCTTGGCGTAAAGGACAAAGATATTCAGCTTGTCTATAATCGGCGAATAATCAAGACGGATGCAGCACCCGTCATTCAGAACGGCCGCACGTTTCTGCCATTGCGTGTGGTGGCGGATACTCTTGGTTACAAGACAGAATGGTCAGCAGACGGTCAGGTTCGTTTCTCGTTCGGAGAGATAGAATTCGAGATGAAAGCAGGGAGCAAGCAGGCAGTGCGACGGGAACACGGAACGGTATCGGAATTGCAATTGCAGGATGCCCCGTTCGTTCATGAGGGCCATATCGTCGTTCCCGTACGGTTTGTCGCCGAACAGTTCGGATTTCATGTTCAATGGATTACTGAAGCGCGAGCGGTTGTTATTCGCGATCAGATCTATGTACGCTACGCAGCAACGGGATCACATTTTCCGCCGCGTCGTTAGCAAGCAGACAATAGAAGGAGGGGAGCGAAGTGCCGCCGGAATCAGACGCGAAGCATCCGCAATGGACCGAGAAAGACCAAGCCTATATGAAACAGTACATCGAGGCGCATCCGGATAACCGTATGGCGTGGTACTTGTTGGGCAAACAGTACGAGCGCTCCGGTGAGCAAGGCAAAGCCAATTACTGCTACAATCAAGCAGGCGAGATTTACAAAGCATTCGAAAATGTGCCGCTCCCTTCCGAGACCGTCGAGGAATGGGCTAAAAAGCGCGAAGAGCAGGAGAAACTCCGCCGTTCTCGCCGCAGTCTGGTGCGTCTGATTCTATTTGTACTCTTGTTTTTCATTATGATAGGAGCCATACCGGGCGGACAAGCATCGGCACCGTCTTGGCCGATGAAGGCAGCCGGAGAGCAGGACCCCTCTGACAAGCGCGTCGGGAAATCTAAGGCTGCCGCAATATCCAACGGTGAATCCAATGAAGCGACACAGCAAGCCTTTCTGGTTCCGGCTTCGGATGATGGCGCGTATGCCGCTGCGGTGAAGCGGGTATTCGGAACTTCCGCTGATGGAGAGTGGAAGAAATACCTTGTGAATATCCCAACTTATGATTCGTGGTGGCTATGGTCGCACTCGCTCCATGCGATTCTTCAGGCTGAGTCAAGCGAGGAAATGAATCACATTATGGTCACGCCGCTCCAGGATCCTAAATGCAATTGTGGCGAGGAGCAGGAGCAGGCAAGTTCATTTGTGAGCGGTTGGATACAAGCCAGCGAACAGCGGTTAGTTGCCAAGTCGGCATTGACCGCTATGGTTCGCCGTCACGGAACCGCTCCGAACGAGTGGAGGAAGCTTGCCAAAGGCTATCCTTCCAATGTGGTGTCTGGTACGTCAACGGAAGTCGAAACGGCATATGACAACGTATATAAGCAATACAAGGACGGGGTGCAAGGGAAGAAGGCGGACCCGAAAGCAGCAAAGGAACACGCGTTGAAGCGGGTATGGAGCGACCAATCTGATCCTTTCCGGGAGCCGTTGCGCATCGTAGTGGACAAGAAGCGCCATCGATTGGCGGTCGTGAGTGGGAACATTATCGTTCGCAATTATAAAGTTGGGCTTGGAGGAAAGCGGACGCCGGAAGGGCGGTTCCAAATTACAGAAAAAGTTGTGGATCCGAACGGTTCTTCTACCGGTGACTTCGGAAGCCGCGGCATGACGTTATCCGATTCGTTATATGCCATACATGGTACGAATGAGCCAGATAGCATCGGTAAGGACAGATCTCTAGGATGCATTCGCATGCTGCGTGAAGATGTTGAGGAGTTATTCGACATGGTTCCTATCGGTACGGAGGTAAGCATTGGAACGGATCTGCTTCCGGAGCAGCCAATCGTGCCTGACACAGAGAAGCGCTATCGCTTGGATTTAACGCCGAAGCAGGACAACCCGAAGAAGATTTACCGTTGGTTGGATTAAGAAGTAAGAATGTGAAAGAGCCGGGTCCACAAGGAAACTTGGAACCTGGCTCTTTGTCCGTTCGTCGTATTAAATTATCCATTCGTAAGAAGTAAAATTGAGACGATAATGACAATAAGCACCAGAACTCCCCCGAGCCAATACAGAGCTTTCTTGTTCATTACTTCATTTGATTTGGTCGGTATTGTTGGAGGTTTTCGTTTCGTTGCCATAGGTCATCACCTTTCATCGTAGTAACCCTATCTATAGTTGTATTGTAATCGGTTTCTAAGCAAAAGGCCAGACATGTCTTAGGGACAATACAGACTTTTCTTTTTAGGAAGAAAGCTTTAAACTATTTCATAGAGCCTAATGCCGCTAGAAGCTATGTATACATATACCACCATTTGGGAAAAATGAGAGGCGCATCTTCTGCGGTATGGTAACTTCACGCATGCTGTCAGTACCATGGCTTGAATGTATGGCATAATGAACGGAGTGGAACCTTTGTTGTATCGCACTATTGCTAAACCGTTATTTTTCAAAATGGATCCTGAACAAGCGCATCATCTTGTCATCGGAGGAATGTCAAAGGCCGCTAAAATACCGGGAGGGCTTGCCCTGATGCGGGGAATGTACGGTATCAAGCCGGACCCTGCCTTGACGAGTTCCTTGTTCGGCTTAACCTTCGACAGCCCGATCGGACTTGCGGCCGGACTCGATAAGAACGCGGAAGCCGTGCGCGGATTTTCTACTATCGGTTTCGGGTTCATGGAGGTAGGAACGGTGACGCCGCAAGGACAGCCGGGCAACGACAAGCCGCGCATGTTCCGACTGCCTCCGGATGAGGCACTCATTAATCGCATGGGCTTTAATAACGAAGGAGCGAACGCGATGCGCGCGCGCCTCTCTTCCTTAACGGCAAGACCAATTCCGATATGGGTGAATATCGGTAAAAATAAAGTGACTCCGAATGAGGAGGCACATGAAGACTATTTGAAGTGTGTCCGGGCTTTATATGACGTTGCGGATTTATTCGTCGTGAACATCAGTTCTCCGAATACCCCGGATCTACGCAATTTGCAGCATGGAGATGAACTAAAAGCGCTGCTGCAGGCGGTTGTAACAGAAATGAATGAGCAGAATTCGGCACGCGGCCGCAGCAAGGCCGTCCTCGTAAAAATTGCTCCGGATGTGTCCGACAGCGAGCTGGAGCATATGACCGAGACGATTGTGAATAGTGGCGTATCCGGTATTATAGCTACCAATACGACGTTGTCACGCATGGGGGCTTCCCATGTGCACCGATTGGAGACGGGGGGCTTAAGCGGCAGGCCGCTGGCGGAACGGTCTACCGAAGTGATTTCACAATTGTATCAAATGACGAACGGATCGATACCGATTATCGGCTCTGGCGGGGTCTTCACCGCTGAGGATGCTTACCGCAAGATTCGGGCTGGGGCTAGTCTGGTGGAAATATATACAGGGCTCATATATAGAGGACCGGGTATTAATCGGGAATTGGCATCGGGGCTTAAGCGGCTGCTGGCGCAGGACGGGTTTCAGCATATTTCCGAGGCTGTCGGCGCGAATCATCGTTGAACGGGGCATAGACTTCTGCAAGCTAGTCATAGACATCGCCTATAACATAAAGTAACGGGTGGAATGGACAGGAGGCGTTCACATGGACGGAAGAGATTGGGGAAAATTTTTGCTGCCTTATGAACAGGCCGTCGAAGAACTTAAGGTCAAATTCAAGACGATGCGCTCTGAATTGAAAAAACGTGAGGAGTACTCACCGATTGAATTTGTGACTGGACGCATTAAACGTATCTCCAGCATACTTGACAAGGCGAAGCGATTGAACGTTCCACTTGAAGAGTTGGAGCGGGGGATTGAAGATATTGCTGGTATACGCATTATGTGTCAATTCGTTGATGATATACATCGAGTGGCTGAGTTTATCCGCCACCGCAAAGATATGAACGTTCTTTACGAGAAAGATTATATTACGAATTACAAAGAAAGCGGGTACCGCAGCTTTCATATGATTGTAGAATATCCCGTGCAAACGGCGCTCGGCCAAAAAGTCGTGCTGGCAGAAATTCAGATTCGAACGCTAGCCATGAACTTCTGGGCTACGATTGAACATTCGCTTAATTATAAATATAAGGACAGCCTGCCGGACGATGTCCGCGACCGGTTGAAGACGGCAGCCGAAGCCGCATTTATTCTCGATAATGAAATGTCCAGCATCAGACAGGAAATTCTGGTCGCGCAGAGCAGCTTTGAAGACAAGTCCAAAATTGTGCATAACTGTTTGGCATTTATTCAAGAGCTGTATTACTATCATCGAATCTCCGAGGCGATCCAGCTTCAAAATCGTTTCAATGAGGTGTGGGAGCGGAACGATATAGACGAGCTCAAGCGGCTGGAAGAGGATATTATCGCTGAAATGCAACGGGCGAAGAAGAACGGAGATCCGATTGAATGAGCGAAATGGCAGATGAGCCGTCAATCGCATATGACTGCTTGTATGTCCAGTTCATCAAGCTGTTCAATGAAAAGCGGGACTACTACGCTTGTCACGATGTCATGGAGGAACTGTGGCTGGAGGAAGGGCGCAAGCCGTTGCTGCAGGGGCTTCTGCAGATAGCTGTCGGGCTGTATCATTTTCAGAATGGCAATCATCGGGGTGCCATTAAGCTGCTTGAAGCAGCCCTTGACAAGCTGAGCTTGCATCCTGAATACATAATGGGCATTCATCTGGAGAAGCTTCGTCATGACGCGGGGGAGATGCTGGCGCTGCTGCTGCGTTCACCAGAACTTCCACCGTTCTGCGACCTCACGATCGTCATTGCGGACGAACGATTGCAGCAGGAAGTCGATACCGCGATTCTCCCGCCCGAATAATGTGAAGGGACGCTGCACGATGTGCGCCGTCTTAGCCTGTTGAGAAATCTCAACAGGCTATTTTTTATTTGTTTTCTTTGTTTATTCACCGCATTAATGTATTGCGCTGAGTTTGGTTAAGTCATGGTTATGCAACAATCGCAACAATATTTAGTCATGTGCGCATACCATCATCCTAGAACATTTCGCCTCTTGACAGCTGCCGGTTCTTACTTATAATCATTACTATCACTTATTATTGCTTAGTATAACTTATTAATACTTAAATTAACTTAATTGATGGGAGAGAAAGGCATGTTTCAAGAGGAACGGCTCGTCGCTATTCTGCAACATTTGCAGGTCAATAAGCGCATAGAAGTCGACGAAATCTGCGAGCTGCTGAGCGTGTCGCGCGATACGGCCAGACGGGACATCATCAAGCTGGAAGAACGGGGTTGCATCGTCCGCACCCGCGGCGGAGCCATCCTGCCGACGATATCGAAGGAAATGCCGAACTATGAGCAGCGTCTGCAGAAGGAGACGACGTCCAAGCAGGCGATCGGCCGCTTGGCTGCCTCCTTGCTTCATGATGAGGATTACCTGTACGTCGACTCTTCCACGACCGTTCGTTATGTAGGGGAATATATGACGACCAAGCGGAACGTCGTCGTTACCAATTCCATCGACATGGCCGGCATGCTGGCGTCAAAGGACGAAGCGCGGATTCATCTGCTCGGCGGTCTGCTGTATAACGGACAGCGCATGGTTTATGGCGCCCGCGCCATCGAAATGATGTCCGACTACCACCTCGATAAGGCGTTTCTCGGCACGTGCGGCCTTTCGATGGGCGGCCTGACGACAGACTTCGAGGAGGAGAGCTATCTCATCCGTCAAGTCATACGGAAGGCCGATCAAGTCATCGTGCTGGCCGACCATTCCAAGTTCGGAAAAACGATGTTTCACCGTGTGACCGGATTAGAGGACATCGACCTTATCATTACGAACCGGGAACCGGACGAGGAATGGAAACGGCAGCTGCACGAGGTCGGCGTGGAACTGGTGGTAGCGGACGGAGGTGAGCGGCATGATTAATCGGCTCATTTGGATGGGCTGTCTATCGTACGTCGTGACTGGCGTGACGCTCGTTATTATGGGTGCCGTCCTTCCCGAGCTGCTTGCCCACTATGGGTTGAACTACACCGATGGCGGGGTGCTTATCTTCGTGCAGTTCGTCGGGATGCTCATCGGCGTGCTCGGCATGCCGGCCGTCTCCCGCAGGTTCAGCCGCAAACGGGGCGTCATGCTGGGGCTTCTCCTCATCAGCGCTGAACTGCTGCTGTTCTTCCTCCCGCCTTGGCCGGTCGTCGTTCTGCTGGCCGGACTGGCCGGTGCCGGAGCAGGGCTGGTGGAATCGTGCATAGGCACGATTATTCTCGTGGCCGTTAAGGAACGGCAGGCCGTCGCCATGAGCAAGCTGGAGGTGACTTTCGGCATCGGCGCTTTGACGATTCCGTTCGTGGCGAGTTTCTTGATTGCGCGCGGCATATGGGCCTACTCGTTCCTGCTGCTGGGCGTGTGCGCGCTGGTGACGGTCATCGGGTGGCAGAGGCTGTCGTTCGGCAATATCGATGCAATGCTGACCCGCACGGTGGAACGGGGCAACCGAGAGACGAAGCCGACTGCGTATACTGGCAAGGGCCTGCCGTTTCTTGTGCTGTGTGCCGCATTTTTCATGCTTTACGGGGGAAGCGAAGTATCCGTTGTTCATTTCTTCCCGTCTATTTTTATCGAAAAATGGGGCATCGCCAGCTCCCAAGCGACGCTGACCGTTACCGTCTACTGGCTCGCGATGGTTATAGGGCGGGCGTTGTGCGGCGTGCTCGCGGAGAAGCTGACGTATTACCGCTTCCTATGGCTGACCACTTCGGGGAGCTTGCTTGTGCTGCTTCTGTTGCCGTTCAGCACGCAGGCATGGGGCGGCTTCGCGATCAGCTTCCTGCTCGGGCTCGGGATGGCGGGCATGTTCGCGGTCATGCTTATCCATGCCAACCAGGCGCTGCCTGGCATGACGGAGCGGACGACAAGCATCCTGCTGGCCGCCAACGGGCTTGGCGGCTCGCTCATGCCGATTGCCGTCGGATGGATGATGGACGTATGGACGGTGCAGACCGTGCTGTGGCTCTTCGTCGGAGTCATGTTGACGATGCTGCTGCTCGTGTTCGTCTCCAAACGCTGGCAGGGGATGACGTCGATGACCCGTTCGACGGGCCCTATCAGCGAAGCGGGGATAGCGTGCGAGGAGGCGCTGTACGAGTAGTCGAAATGGGTTGGACGACAAGCAATTCCGGCTGCCGGGCAACGGGAGCGGAATTGCTTTTTTGCCGTGCAATCATAGGAACCGGATTCCGGCCATATAATTTGACCATTGGTGCAATAACACTTTGCTTGCGCACATTTTCTTGCAGTGGAATGCATGATTACGTCTTATCGATTCATTACCCATCCTGAAGCAGGCTAGCAGCATTTGGGAGCAGAGGAGGGCAAGTGATGCCGAGACAACTTCACTATGCCGTCGCCATCGTCGGGGCGGGCAGCGCCGGATTGTCGGTTGCAGCCCGCTTGCTGCGCGCATCGAAAGGGCTTCACGGTTCAGTCGTACTTGTCGATCCGCAGACCAAGCACTATTATCAGCCGTTGTGGACGCTCGTCGGCGGCGGGGTCGTCCGCAAGGAGATGACGGAGCGCAACCAGAAATCGCTTATCCCGAAGGGCGCCGACTGGCTGCAGGAAGCAGTCGTGCGCTTCCATCCGGATGAGAACCGCTTCGTTACCGGGGCTGGAACCGAAGTCCGATACGACGTCCTCGTCGTTGCGGCGGGCATCCAGATTGATTGGGACCGGATTAAGGGCTTGAAGGAGAGCATCGGGCACGGCGGCGTCTGCAGTAATTATGATTACAACTACGTGGACAGTACTTGGAAGTCCATCCGCGAATTCCGGGGCGGCACCGCCATCTTCACGCAGCCGAACACGCCGATCAAGTGCGGGGGTGCGCCGCAGAAGATTATGTACCTGGCCGACGATGCCTTCCGCCGATCGGGTGTCAGAGAGCAGACTGACGTCATCTTCGCTTCGGGCAATGCAACCATCTTCGCCGTTCCGAAGTATGCCGAAGCGCTCAACCAGGTCGTGGAACGGAGACGCATTACAGCGAAGTATAAGCGCAATCTGGTGGAGCTCATCGCGAGCCGGCGGGAAGCCGTGTTTGAGCATACGGACACGAAGGAGCGGGAGACGATTCAATACGGCATGATTCATGTCGTCCCGCCAATGTCCTCCCCGGCCTTCATCCGGGACAGTCCGCTCGCAGACGCGGGTGGGTGGACGGAGGTCGACAAGCACACGATGCAGCATGTCCGGTTCGCGAACGTGTTCGCCTTGGGGGACTGCAGCAATCTGCCTACCTCGAAGACCGGCGCCGCCATCCGCAAGCAGGCGCCTGTAGCGGCCTGTAATGTGTTGAACGTGCTGGCGGGACAGCCGCTAGATGCGAGCTACGACGGATATACGTCCTGTCCGCTCGTGACGGGATACAATCGGCTCATTTTGGCGGAGTTCGATTACGATCTGACCCCGCGTGAGACGTTCCCGTTCGACCAATCGAAGGAGCGTTATAGCATGTATGTGCTGAAGAAGAGCCTGCTGCCGAAGCTGTATTGGCACGGCATGCTGAAGGGACGCATGTAGGTGGAGGCAATGAGACAGGTATCTCGACTAATAACTGTACCAGAGAAAGGGGAGAGCGGCATCCATGCTGCTGCGTTATTTCTACGATGAGAAGCTGGCCCATGCGTCGTATCTTGTGGGCTGCCAAGCGACGGGGGAAGCGATCGTCATCGACCCGGCTCGCGACGTCACCCCGTATTTGAAGACGGCCCAGGCGGAAGGGCTAACGGTCGTCGCTGCGGCGGAGACCCATATTCACGCCGATTTCGTATCGGGCGCCCGCGAAATGGGGGCAAAGCATAAAGCAACGCTGTACGTGTCGGGCGAAGGCGGACCGGATTGGTCCTATGCTTACGTGAGTGAAGAGAACGGGCATCAGTTGAAGCACTGCCTTGTGAAGGACGGAGATCGATTCAACATAGGCAGACTTGAGTTCGAAGTGCTGCATACGCCAGGGCATACACCTGAGAGCGTATCGTTCCTATTGACTGACCGGGGCGGGGGCGCTGATCGCCCGATAGGTATCTTCACGGGCGATTTCGTGTTCGTCGGCGATGTCGGCCGGCCGGATCTGCTGGAGAAAGCGGTAGGCTTGGCAGGCACGGCCATGGAGGGAGCGCGGCTGATGTTCCAATCCCTACAGCGCTTCAAGCGGCTGGACGAGTACGTGCAGATATGGCCGGCACATGGGGCTGGCAGCGCGTGCGGCAAGGCGCTCGGCGCTGTTCCGTCCTCGACGGTCGGATACGAAAAGAGGTTCAATTGGGCGTTGTCCTTCAACGATGAGCCATCATTTGTGGACGCCCTGTTGGCCGGGCAGCCTGAGCCGCCGACCTATTTTCCGCGCATGAAGCAGGTGAACCGGGAAGGGCCTGCGCTGCTCGCGGATCTTCCCGCACCGGAGTGGATCGAAGGGACGGTTGTTGCGGTTGTAGGCAGCCTCGTGCAAAGAGGTGCGACCGTCATTGATACGAGAACTTCACCGGCGTTTGCGGCCGGCCACGTGGAGGGGACGATCAATCTGCCCTACAACCGCTCCTTTACGTCATGGGCCGGGTGGCTAGTCGATGACGAGCGGCCACTGTACGTCATGGGGGAAGCGGATCAACTGCCTGGGATCGTCCGTGATATGCGGGCCATCGGCATCGATCGAATCGCTGGAACGATAGAAGCTTCGGCGATGTGGAGCGGTGCCCAGTCGGGAGTGGCGGGCTTGCAATCGTACGCCGAGGTAACTCCTGCGGACATTGCCGGCAAGGTAAGTGAAGGGGAGGTGGTGGTCGTGGACGTGCGCTCCGGCGCGGAGTGGGAGGAAGGCCGAATTCCGGGCGCGCGGCACATCCTGCTCGGAACGCTGCCGCAGCGCATTCGCGAGGTGCCTGCCGACAAGCCGGTGCTCGTCCAATGCCGGACGGGGATGCGCTCCGCAATTGCGGTTGGTATTCTGCAGGCGCACGGCATCACGAACATCATGAACCTGCAAGGGGGTATTGTGCGATGGCGTGAGGAAGGATTGCCTATAGCAAAGTAAGCTGCCTTCCTAATATTTTGCCCCCTTGTTATCTGAACCAAAAGAGAGGCTCGTCCAAATAGGTCTAAATGACCTATTGGAAAGCCTCTCTTTTTATTCGCTCTATTGAAAGAGTTGTGAGACAAGGCGAATTCCGTCTATAATTCCTATAAAAAAGATAGGAATTTACTGTTTACAAGATATTATATTTTTGTTATATTTAAGAAGAGACAACTTCCAGAATATTGCATCAAATACAAAAAACTAAGGAGTGATTCAAAATGAAGAAATTACTTATTTCCCTGTCAGCGCTGGCCGTTCTGGCTGCAGCTTCGCCGGCGTATGCTTCCCCTGTCGTACCTTCCGAATCGGCGGTTCAGAAAGCCCAACAATTTACCAAGTACTATGCGCTGCGGCCGAATGAAATCAGTGCGCTGGAAGGGATTTATTTAAAGAAAGGCCAGCAACTTACTATTTTTGCGCAAGGCAGCTATGCCTACTATTCGGTGTATGATTCAAGCAATCATCTAGGGACCTTTTTCAATAGCAACGTTGGAAGAATTTTCACTGCCACGGAAGACGGCTATCTTTATGTTCAATTTGCCGCCCCTTCTTCGTATACGATTAATCACATCACCGCTACATACCAAATCAACTGAACAAGGGCTCTATTATTATCAAGCTGCATGAAGCAGAGTGCAGCTTGCCGCTAATGAAAAAAAGGTGAATCAGGGATGTCCCTGATTCACCTTTTTCCATATTTGCCGTTATGATTAACAGGCTTGTCTCTCCACCATGTGGGCTGCAGCTCATTCATTCTTTCGGCTGGTTTGGCAAGACAGCAATGTGGCGTTCATATACTTTTTGGCCAAATATTGAAAATAAGTCGTCTGCACGGAAGTGATCGCAATGACAAGCGCATTGCGGATAAGAGTACGGTGGCAGTGAGATTGCGGCGCCAGCTTGCTCATGTGATCATCCGTCTTATTGGAGATAATCAGCTCCAGCATATGGTCATGACGCAGCCGCAGCGGGTCGTGTCCGTGAACGTCAAGCACTTGGTCGTTGTTCCGATCGAGCTCTTCGTAGAGTGTGGCGTAGGCAGCATAGAAATTAAGCGGATGAATCACGTCATCCTCATCCTGCTCCGGGTTCATAAATAGCAGCGCTAGCAAGCTTCGTATCGAATCAAAATGAAGGGTTGCCCGTAGATCCTCTACAATAAGAATGAGGGCGGCTTGCTGCAGTGAATACTTCTTGCCAAGCCGGGGGGAGCCTATAAAGTCTTTAATGTCACGCTTGACCCAATTCTGTATGGATGTGATCGAAAAGTTGGAATACTCTACTTGGTTTCCGAGAGCTGCAATTTCATTCAAGGACAGCCCCTCTTTGTGGGAGCGCCCACGCAGTAACTTTTCATAAATGGGCGGTAATGTTGCAGACAGCATAGGAGAAGCGGTTATGTCGAGACCGCTCAGCTGCTGTTGGAATTCCTCCCATGCTTTTTGCAGTATCGCTTGCGGTGCTGGAGATTGCTCCCTTGCTGTATTGTCAGCAGGTTGCAGAGCCATGAGAAGTTCAGACATTTTTTTGCGTGTAATGACGAAGCTATCCATCTTTTAACCACCTGATTATTTTGAAATTGCAATAAGCCTATCATAAGATTTTATCGAATTGAAAGTCAAAGCTGAAAAATAAATAAGAGAACTCGGTTTCGTCAGTGGATTGAACTCATGAAGTCAGATTTGACCCAAAACGACTGGATACTCCCTTTGTTTTCTTAGTTATAAGTTCTTATAATAAGTTCAGATGAACTCGAAATGATAAAGGAGAAATTAAATTTGTCTACAGGTGTCAGTTTTTTCTTGTTTGCTATCTTGATATTATTAACCGGTTTCTTTGTCGCAACAGAATTCGCCATTATTAAAATCCGATCCAGCCGAGTGGATCAGATGGTTATTGAAGGACGCAGGAACGCGCTTGCCGTCAAGCAGGTCACCAGTAACTTGGACGGATATTTGTCCGCCTGCCAGTTGGGCATTACGATTACCGCACTGGGACTAGGATGGTTGGGAGAACCGACGATGGAGAAGGTGCTGCATCCGCTCTTTAACTATTTTGCGCTTCCTGAGCAAGTGAGCTCTGTGCTTTCATTTGCTATCGCGTTCATCGTCATTACGTTCCTGCACGTAGTCGTCGGCGAGCTTGCGCCCAAGACGCTTGCGATACAGAAGGCGGAAGCAATCAGCGTATTGTTTGTGAAGCCGATTATTTGGTTTTACAAACTGATGTATCCGTTTATATGGATGTTGAACGGGTCGGCGAACGCCATCATCCGCTTGTTCGGTCTCAAGCCTGCGAAGGAGCATGAAGAAGCACACTCCGAAGAAGAGCTGCAGATCATTCTGAACGAGAGCTACGAGAGCGGCAAGATCAACAATACGGAGTACGGTTATGTAAGCCGGATCTTTGCCTTCGACGAATTGCATGCCAAGGATATTATGGTTCCCCGTACGGATATGGTTTGTCTCGAAGTGATAGATACGGTGCAGGACAGCATCTCGACGATCAAACGGGAACAATATACGCGTTATCCAGTTATCCAGGACAGTAAGGACCATGTAGTCGGTATGGTCAACACGAAACAATTGTTTCTCCAGTTCGAAGAGATTGCCGATGCTCCGTTATCAGAAGTGATGCATCCCGTCCTGAGCGTGTCAGAGGCAATTCCGGTGAAGCAACTTTTGAAGCGGATGCAGCAGGAGCGCGTGCATATTGCGATTCTCATTGACGAATTCGGCGGTACATCGGGCATGGTTACGATTGAAGACATTTTGGAGGAAATCGTCGGTGATATCCGGGATGAATTCGATGCCGAGGAGAAGGCTGACATTGAATATATTACGGAAGACCAGATTATCGTGGACGGTAAAGTTCTACTCTCCGACATCAACAACATGCTCGGAACCGATATCGAGAGCGAAGATATCGATACGATTGGGGGCTGGCTATACGATCGCATTCCCGACAGCAGGAAGGGAAGTCAGTACCAAATCGATGGTGTACAGTTCACCATTCTAGAAAAGGATAAACACCGCGTACGCAAAATTGAGATCGTAAAAGGATAACATAAAAAGCCGCTTTTTTCCATCATGGGAATAAAGTGGCTTTTTCTTGCCAGAGCGACGGTGATATGCAACAATTAGGGCGTGTGCGTTCTGTAATTGTTGCGATGCTGGTCTCGAAGCCCCGTATGAGGTTTTTGACTTCATTGTTTTTGCCATAGGCAGCATTATCGGGATCATGTTGAAAAGGAGTGGTATGATGATACAGATAAAAGGATTAACAGAGCTACAGATATATGGGCTCGCCGAAAAGATTGCGGATGGATTTAAAGATAACGCCGGATTTTATTGTTGGGGAGATAGTCCTGAACAAAGAAAATATGTGTTGACTCATTTTTTTAATCTCAACCTTCAGATATTGATCGAAAACGAAATGGCCTACGCGACCTCAGAAAATTATGAGGGGATTTGCGGATTTTGGACAAAAAGCAACGGTTTAAAGCTATCGGAAAAGCTGAAGCTGCTTAAGCTGGCAAAAGTGATTTCAGTTAGCAGTTTCTTGAAAATTGCAAAACAGTTTTCTAAATTGAAAAGAGCAGAAAGCTTTGTCAAGGGCGAAAAGGATTACCTTTTTGTATTTATGATTGTGGTGCAGGAACAGTACAGGCATAAGGGGTATATGCGGCAATTGATGGAGTTTGTGATGGGACAGGCGGATGAGAAAAATATACCCTGTATTTTGGAAACGGACAGCCAAAAAAACGAACAAATTTATAGCCACTATGGAATGAAAACGTTGAGCGTTCAACCGTTGGCCGACGATTTAACTTATTATATTATGGCTTACAATATGGATGGCGATCTTTCTGATCAACCTGCAATAGTATCCTCTAAGTAACTACCTCACTTGAAAGTGCCTACTTCCTAAATTGACAGTAAGGCTCTACAATGAGCGTGTAATTCATAATAAATTGACATGCAAAAGGAGTGGCACAATAATGGAACTTCAATTGGCATTGGATCTGGTAAACATTCCTGAAGCCAAGCAGTTGGTAGCAGAGGTTGCAGAGCATATAGATATCGTCGAAATCGGAACACCGGTCGTCATTAACGAAGGGCTGAGAGCGGTCAAGGAAATGAAAGAAGCGTTCCCGTCCTTGCGCGTGCTGGCCGATCTGAAAATTATGGATGCAGGCGGATATGAGGTCATGAAGGCGTCCGAAGCAGGAGCGGATATCATTACTGTTCTGGGCGTATCAGACGACTCGACAATCAAAGGCGCGGTTGAGGAAGCCAAGAAGCAAAACAAAAAGATTATGGTGGACATGATCAACGTGAAGGACATCGAGGAAAGAGCGAAGGAGATCGACGCGCTTGGCGTTGATTACATCTGCGTCCATTCCGGTTATGACCACCAAGCGGCAGGCAAAAACTCCTTCGAGGAGCTGACGGCTATCAAACGCGTGGTCAAGCATGCGAAAACGGCTATTGCGGGCGGCATTAAGCTGAGTACGCTGCCAGAAGTCATTAAGGCCAATCCAGACCTCGTCATTGTAGGCGGAGGTATCACCGGTCAGGGAGATAAAAAAGCGACAGCAGCCGAAATGCAGAAATTGGTTAGACAGGCCTGATTGCCCATGGAAACGGTAAAATATGCAGCAGAGATCGTACAGGAACTGCATCACGCGGTGGAACGGATCGCGGAAGAAGAAGCTGAGCAATTGGCCAATATCATTTTGCAGTCGAAGCAGGTGTTTCTGGCAGGCGCCGGAAGATCGGGTTTAATGGGACGGGCTTTCGCGATGCGCCTTATGCATTCGGGGATGAATGCATATGTGGTCGGAGAAACGGTAACTCCCGGCATATCCAAGGATGATGTCCTCATCATTAGCTCGGGTTCAGGGGAAACGAAAAGCTTAATTCCGATGGCCCAGAAAGCGAAGAGCTTGGGGGCATCGGTTGTTACCGTCACGATTAATCCAGAGTCGACAATCGGCAGATTATCGGATGTAGCCGTTATGCTGCCAGGGGCACCGAAGGATAAAGCAAATGGCAGCTATGCCACCATTCAGCCTATGGCGTCATTATTCGAGCAGACATTGTTGGTGTTTTATGACGCGGTTATTCTCCGAATGATGGATAAACGGGGACTGGATTCTGACCGGATGTACGGCAGACACGCCAATCTGGAATAGAGTCGCTCCTCAAGATCGACAGCCATAGGGCAGAGCATGTCAGAATCTCGAACCTCAGCTATACATGAGAATAAACACTTCGTGTTATAGTATTCTACAGAAAGGAGGGGCCGGTACGAATGGCAACAGTAATTAAAGACCGCATTAATCTCAAGGAAATCAATTGTGAAAAAGAACTTACCTTGGCCGTCATCGGGGGCAAATGGAAGCTGATTATATTATGGCATCTTGGGCTTGAGGGCACGAAGCGGTTCAGCGAGTTGAAGAATTTGATCCCGCATATTACGCAGAAAATGCTGACGAACCAGCTTCGAGAATTGGAGGAAGACCAATTGATCTCCAGAAAGGTCTACCCGGAGGTCCCTCCCAAAGTAGAATATTCTCTTACCGAACACGGTCAAAGTCTGATGCCGGTATTGCGGATGATGTATGACTGGGGCAAAAACTACGGTGAGAATGTGATCTGGAAAGGTTCAAAGCCATCTGTTACATGTGAATAGCGGTAGCAAGCTCATGTAATACTTTATTTTAACTCCTCATGTTCGCCTTTAGTAGGTTGAAACGTGGGGAGTTTTTTGTAGCGAGAAAATATATTGTCACTGGCTTTCCCTAGCCAAAATTTACAGCCTAATCCATCGAGTTTTCACGCTGCCGTTTAACGTATCTCGACACGCCTTCACGTATTCTCATCAACCCTCAACCTACCTCGCTGTACCCTTTTGTTCACTCTCCCAGTGGTTCAGATTGAGCAGACAAGAGTCGTCAAAAGCGTTCTTTTGTTCACTCTCCCAGTGGTTCAGATTGAGCAGACAAGAGTCGTCAAAGCGTTCTTTTGTTCACTCTCCCAGTGGTTCAGATTGAGCAGACAAGAGTCGTCAAAGCGTTCTTTTGTTTACTCTCCCAGTGGCTCAGATTGAGCAGGCAAGAGTCGTCAAAAGCGTTCTTTTGTTCACTCTCCCAGTGGTTCAGATTGAGCAGGCAAGAGTCGTCAAAGCGTTCTTTAGTTCACTTCCCGTTGGTTCAGATTGAGCAGGCAAGAGTCGTCAAAGCGTTCTTTTGTTCACTCTCCCCATGATTCAGTTTGTGCAAGGAACAACAGCCCAGCAACAGAAGGCAATGGCGTATTGGATAAGATACGGATGAATTCATGTTCTTTTTGGAGCGGGTCATCGAGGTGTCTTGTAACGTAAAGAAGGGTCTGATTCTAGCAGTGAAGAACGATTGAACTTTACCAAATGGTGATTCGATTGGTTCCCGTTTTCTGAATTAAGGGGTTAGTGGCCCAAAGGACTTTTTGGAAACCTCTTTTTAGAGGAGAGAGTCGGTATCATACGACTGCTTGTAAATGGTCTGGACTAGCATGACGCGAATCCTGTCAGTTTGCACTCGCCATTGTTGATTTTCCTTAAGGTGAATGTTTGTGAGCATTGCAGCCGGCCATTCTCAAAGCCTCAACAGAGTTTTTCTCATTTGATAGGCAAATTCCTTATTTACAAAATTATTTTTATCGTTAAAATAAGTTTTAACGATAAAAATAATTATAAAAGGAGGCCTTATTCATGAAGCTGCTGCTAAACAATCGCGCTTTTCGCCATCTCTGGCTCGCGCAAATCGTCTCCGAGCTGGGGGACGGCATCACTCGGCTCGTCGTCATTTTTCTGGTCGCGCACTTATCGAGCAATCCGCTTGCCTTAAGTGTGGTCGTGCTGGCTCAAGTGCTGCCCAACATGCTGCTAGGCACTTTCGTCGGACCGTTCATCGACCGCTTCCGCCGCAGCCGCATCATGGTTGCCGCCGACTTGTACAGAGCCGTCATCGTCCTGCTGCTCATCGTGTTCCAGAATGAGCTCTACGGCATCTATGCGTTGGTGCTGCTGCAGGGCATCGGGACCGTCCTCTTCGAGCCCGCGCGCACAGCTATCGTTCCGCGTGTCGTCGGCCAAGGGAACATTACGCAGGCCGTATCGTTCTCGCAGGCGACCTATATGGCGATGAAGCTCATCGGCCCAGCGCTTGCCGGACTGCTCATTCCCTTTGGACATTTTGGCTGGCTGTTCACTTTTAATTCATTTACATTTGTGTTGTCCGCCTTGTTCATCTTTGGAATGTCGAGAGCGCTGTCTGAGGACCTGACGACAGCTCAACAGACAGCCATGACGGGGCAAGAAGAAGAGCAGGTCGTTGCGAAGGAGCCGTATTGGCAATCGTTGAAAGATGGGCTGCGCACCATTTATCGGCACGATGGCTTGTTCGCTCTGCTCATCCTGCTTGTTCCCATCATGCTCGTCATGGGAGTCATCAACACGAATTTGAACGCGGCGCTGTTGCAGTCGTTCCGGATTCCGGCTGAGCATTTCGGCTTTATCTCCAGCATGATTGCTGCCGGAAGCATTATGGGAGCGTTGGCCGCCCCTTCTCTGCTGCAGCGGCTCAGAACGAATGTGATGCTCTTGGGTGCCGTGGGCGCCATCGGCTTGTTCTGTATGCTGATTGTGCCGCTGTTCCATTTATATCAGGAAAGCGGGGTCCTCAGCGTCTATGTGTGGGCGCTTGGCGTTGGCGTGTCCATCTCATGCACGAACGTGCCGCTGAGCAGCCTGTTCATTACGCTGATGCCGGATGAGATGCGGGGCCGAGGCTCGGGTGTGTTCGAGTCCGTAGCGCAAGCGGGAACGGTGCTCGGCATCGGTGCGGGCGGCTTGTTCGCCTCTCTGTTCGGCGTATTGACGGCTACTGCAATTGCCGGATTGCTGCTTATCATTGTCGCTGCCGTTTTCCCTCTGTTAAAATATAATCAAGCGCTTCGGCAATCGAACGAGACGAAGCTGTCGGGAGGAGGCCAAGCCGCGTCTTCTTCGGGATAAGGGGGGACATCTTGCGAGAGAACAAGATTATTGATGATATCGAGTTGGCAAAAATATTGCTCGACCCGCGCCGTATACACATATTGCGGCTCGCCCAAGACGAGCCAGTCACGGTTAAGCAGATGGCAGAGCAGATGGATGAGAAGCCGTCCCGGCTCTATTATCACGTCAAGAAGCTGGAAGAGGCTCATTTGTTGGAGCTTGTGGAGACGAAGCAGCAGGGGAATCTGATTGAAAAGTATTACCGGTCGAACAATGAACATCGGAGCTTTACGTTCGGCAAGCAGCTGACCGCGGAATACTCCAGTTACATCGTGCAGGAAATACTTCGCATCACCCATCAAGGCATGGGCTTGATTGAAGAGGGAATGAAGATGGGGCAGATCGGCGAGGGCATGCTGGCGGAAGCCAATATCGCATACGCATCGTTGACACCGATGGAATGGGCAGAGAAAACGCATCTCGTACAGAACGCGATTTCCTCTAACAAGGAGCAGTCTCCGTTCGAGCCGTCCGAATCGGATATCGCAAAGAACGCCGAATTATCCAAGCAGACGACGAAGGATGATTACGTCTTCGTGATGCTCAGCTATCGGTTGAAGGACGTGCCGGACGGACAGAACGAGCCTGAAGCGTGAATAAGCCGGTGCAAGCTTACCCGTGTCTAAGTAAGATGGATCGATAGTGAGCAAGTCTGCGCAAGTTTCGGATATCGCAGCACAACCAAAAGGCCAACCAGAAATCTCTGACTGACCTAATCATACGAAAGACCGCTCTGCATCCTTCCCAGCGGGACAGGAGAACGAGAGCGGTCTTTTGTTATTTGTATTATTGCAGGACGACGGTGTCGCCTTCCTTTAAGCCTTCCAGAACTTCGGTCTTCTCTGGGGTCTCCATTCCAATCTTGATGTCACGGCGTTCGTATTGGCCATTGCCTTTGTCCAGCATGACGTAATAGTTGTCCTTCTCACGCATGACCGCCACGGTTGGCACGACGATCGCATTTTCTTTGCGGTTCGTTTCGATTTGGCCTGTCAGGCTGAGACCCGCAATCAGATGCTCATTAGCATCCAGCGCGATGATGACTTCGAATTGTGCGGGCTGGTTCGCGTTTTGTTGATCGGTCACGCTTTTGGCAAATTTCGAAACCTTCAACACTTTGCCTTTCAGCTTCTCATTCTTCATTGCATTCATCTTCACGACAACCGGCATGCCCGCTTTAATGCGGAACACATCTTGCTCTCCGACTGGCGTTACAAGCTGAAGCTTGCTTAAATCGACGATTTTGCCGACGCGGTCATTATCCTTAACGGCTTGCGGCAGCTTGTTCGGATCATCATATAGGAAGATGCCGGAGGCAGGCGCCGCATAAGTGGCTTCCGCCAGCTTCTTCCGTTTTTGGTCTAGATCCTTCTGTTGGATGTCGAGTGTTACATTGTTCAATTCCGACTGCAGCTTGGCTGTTTCCTTTTCCGCAAATTTCTTTTTCATCTCCGCTTCCGTTGAAGGAAGCAACTGATCTTCGTCGGCAAGCTTCAACTGCATCTGTGCCAATTGTGCTTCAAGCCGCTGCTTCTTGATGGCAGCTTCCGACTGCGCGAGCTCATTCTGCAAGGCGCTCGGATCCAATCGGAACAGCACCTCACCCTTCTTCACCTGCTGACCGTCCTTGACGGCCCACTGCTTCACTTCCGAACCGAATGGGGCATAGATGAACGTTTCCTGTTCATAGGTCGACTTACCCTTGACCTCAATGTTGTTCACCAATGTCTCCTTCGTTACCGTAAACGGAATCGCGCCGGTATTTTCCATCGTATCTGCCGGTTGAGACGGACTGGCGAAATTGTATAAGCCATAGCTGATGCCGGCGAGCACGAGCAAGATAATCGCCCATTTGATCTTCTTCTTCATTTTCGTCGCGGACCTCCTTCAAATTGCTACCTGTCTATCATGATTGTATAAAAGTTACTATTGCTGCATCTCTAGTCACGTTTAATCGCAGTTAACGCATCTGTGCGCGAGGCGCTAATCGCCGGGTATAATCCGGACAACACACCGGTCATTATCGCAAACGCAATGCCGATCGGTATAAAGGTCGGCGAAATAAACAGAATCGATTCTCCGCCCCCGTCTGACATGGAGCCTGCGGTCAAGCCGTTAATGCCCCACACAATCCAATAGGACAGCATGATTCCGATCAGTCCGCCAAGCAAACCTAGCAGCGCTGCTTCGATAATGAACATGTTGCGAATCTGCTTCAAGTTCGCACCAAGCACCTTCATGATGCCGATTTGACGGCGGCGCTGATACGTGGACATCGTCATCGCAACGACAATGGAGATGGAGGCGATGAAGAGGACGAACAGCCCGATGCCGAGCGCAATCGTGCGCACTATGGCAAACTGCTCATTCAACCGGTCTTTCTGATGCAAATTAGTGCTCGTGTTCAGCATTAGTTTTTTGATTTGCTTCTCGACTTGCTCCACATTGTTCTGATCGTCGACCTTCACGACTAGCGAATTGTATGTACCTGGCTCTGTCGCATTCTCTCCGTTTTCCAACCGGATCTCCTGCTTCAGAAGTTCGCCTGTTTCAATCGAGACATATACTTTTTTGTCATAAGCGATCATATCATCCCTGCTGCCGCTCGGTTTCTTCAATACACCCGACACGCGGAGCGGGGAGCTTAAAAAGGATTTTCCATTCATATCGGTACTGCCAAGTCGTACTTGGCGCTGGTACAAGGAGGATGGAATTCGGTTCATGTTGCGATACTGTTCCATGAGCGAATCATCATACGGATTGTCCTGCAGCTGTTGGATGAGCTTGTCCATCGTCTCCTGATCGACAAGACCCAGAGTTGCCCCGTAGTTCAAGACGGCTGTTCCCGCTAAATCGGAAGCAGCTCCCTGCATGAAATCGTGTCCGAATTTGGTTAATGAATCAAGATCGGTTGCGATCACTTCCACCATGGCTCTGCGCTCATCCAGCGTGTTCATTTCCAAATATCCGAGCTGTTGGTTAGCCGCGACGGCTTTTACGTGCGGAATATTTCGGATGACCTCGAGCTTCTGTTGTGTTATTTTACCGCGCTCTTGGACCTCGTCCGTTTCTGACGATTTAGCGGCTGCACCGTTGTTGCCCGCTCCGCCTCCGCTCACGCCTTTATTTGGAGAAACTGTAATTTCGTCCATCTTTAAAAAGGTATTAAGCTGACTCTCCGCATACACCTGCGCTGACTCGCCCACGCTCATCGCAACGACAATCGCTGCGCAACCGATGGAAATACCAGCGGCGCACAGCGCGGTAACGACTTTGCGGCGTTTCAGTTGATCCCAGGAGAGATTGATATAGTCCCGAATTCTCATGTCGTCTTACCTCCCGCAGGAACCGGCTCTTCCGCGACGTTGTGGGGCGGCATAGCCGGAACAATCGGAGCGCCTGGAGCATGATCTTCCACCAATTTTCCATCGCGTAACGTAATGATTCGTTTCGTCTGCTCCGCGACTTCAAGCTCGTGCGTAACGATGATGAACGTGGTATCCATCGTTTTATTTAAACTTTTGAGAATAGCAATAATTTCTTCCTCTGTGCGCGTATCGAGGTTCCCTGTAGGCTCATCGGCGAAAATGACCGAAGGCTCCGTAATCAAGGAACGGGCAATACTGACACGCTGCTGCTGCCCGCCGGATAATTGGGAGGTGAACAGTTCCGATTTATCGGGAATGCCGACCTGCTCCAGCAATTTCAACGATTTCTGCTTCCGTTCAGCAGGGTGAACTCCTTGGAAAATAAGCGGGAGCTCAACGTTCTCGCGAACGGTCAAGTTCGCTATCAATTCATAAGCTTGAAATATAAAGCCGATGTGTTTTCGCCGAAATTCGGCCAATTGGTTCTCATTCATTTGCACGATGTCATGTTCGGCAATGAAAATATTGCCTTCGGTCGGCTTCATCAACCCCGCCATCAAGTTAAGTAACGTCGATTTACCGGAACCGGAACTGCCGAGTAAAGCGACCATCTCTCCACGCTTGACCGAAAAATCAATGGAATGCAGCACTTGGGTCGTCTCGGGGCCATTCTTAAATGCGTGGGATAGACCTTCAACACGTAACATTCGGCTCCTCCTTTCTCTCAACTCTATACACATTAAATTAAACAGTGTTTCATACGGCTAGCGCAAGGCAAAGTTTCTCAATCATGGCCAATGTGACAATAATGTAAGTATTATTAATGAGACGGAGGGAAGCGCGCCTTCTCCTTCGCCACTTTCGTTTAAAAACGATAGGGATCATGGTATGCTGTTATCATTGCTGTCTTTAAGAGGTTGTTCAAAAAGCTCCCTTTTGACCTTCCGATGCAGTTTTCAAGCGAAAACATGTACTTCTCGATGCTGAAAAGTGGTCTTTTTGAACATTCATCTTAAGACGATATGAAGGCAGATTTGAAAGGATGAATGTATGAAGAGTCTCCCGACAGCGTTTGTTCAGACCATGCAGAAGCGGCTTGGCGAACAATTCGATGAGTTTATGAAAAGCTACAACCAAGAGTCCTATGCCGGAATTCGCGCAAATGGCCTGAAGTTGGATGCTGCATCGCTTCAAAATATAGTTCCGTATCCACTGCGGCCGATTCCTTGGACGATGGACGGATATTACATCTCGAATAAGGCTCGTCCCGGCAAGCATCCCTATTATCATGCGGGGCTATATTACATTCAGGAACCAAGCGCCATGGCGCCGGTTCAATGTTTAGATGTTCGTCCCCACGACCATGTATTGGATTTATGCGCGGCTCCAGGCGGTAAGTCGGTTCAAATTGCCGCACGTCTCGGAGAAGAAGGCGTACTTGTCACGAACGACATCCACCCGGATCGGACCAAAGCGCTCGTCCGCAATATCGAGCTATACGGGGTGCGGCGCGCGGTTGTGCTGAATGAGAAGCCAGAGCGGATTGCGGAAGCATTCCCCGGTTTTTTCACGAAGGTGCTTGTCGATGCGCCATGCTCTGGAGAGGGCATGTTCCGCAAGGAGCCGGATATGGTCAAATCGTGGGAGCGCGAGCCGGTGCTGACCTATGCCACGATGCAGCAGGATATTATGAACAGCGCAGCCAAGCTGGTTGCGCCTGGGGGACGGCTTGTCTACTCAACGTGCACCTTCTCGCCGGAAGAGAACGAAGCGTGCATTGCCCGCTTCGTAAGCGCGCATCCGGAGTTCCGTGTCGTCCCGATTCCGTTAGCCAACGGATTCGCTGCCGGACGACCGGATTGGGCACGTGACTGCATGAACGAGCACGGCTGGGAAGCAGACGAGCAGGCGATCGATAGCACGGCTGGCACGGCGCGTCTCTGGCCGCACCGCTTGCAGGGCGAAGGGCATTTCGTAGCGGTGCTGGAACGGTGCGATTCAGAGTTAGCGGAGTCGGAAGGGCAGGAACGTGTCGAGCTTCAAGAACAGGCAGATAGCATCGATAAGGTGTCGCACGTTGGATCCGTTGTCGTGAACGCCCGGCCGTCAAGGCAGGGAGCGAAAGAGCAGAAAGCGAAGCAGCGTTCCAGTCAGGAACGCCTCAAGCAAGGGGGCAAGCCTGCGCCGATTAAGTCGAAGGGCATCGTTCCGCCGACTCCAGATCAGCTTGAAGCATACGGTTGCTTCTGCCGCGACCAGATGTCGACGGTGATTGCCGAGGCGAATGCGGCGATCGGGCCTTACTTATATGCGTGCCCGCTTCCGATCCATCGGTTGGGTGCGCTGCGCGTCATGCGTCCGGGGTTATTCCTCGGCACGTGCAAAGGGGAACGATTCGAGCCTGCGCACGCTTTGGCGATGGCAATGACGAGTTCGCACATGAAGCGTGTGCTGCCGCTTCGATTAGGTCAGGACGAAGTGATTCGGTATTTGCGCGGCGAAACGTTAACGTTGGGAGAAGAGCATATTGAACGGGATCCAGCTACACCTGCGAAAGGGTGGCTGCTGGTATGCGTGGACGGATATAGCTTGGGCTTGGCCAAATGGGCGGGAGGAACGGTGAAGAACGAATACCCGCCAGCATGGAGGTGGACGTAAGCAATGGCGAAAAAAATGCGCTTGGATAAGCTGTTGGGACATATGGGGTGCGGTTCGCGCTCAGAGATTAAAAAATGGGCCAAAGGCGGCTTGATTGTTGTCAATGGCCGGGTGGTGAAGGATAGCGGATTGCAGGTGGACCCGGAGCATGACGAAATATTATTGGACGGAGAGCGGATCCAATATCGTGAACATATTTACGTCATGATGCACAAGCCTCAGGGCGTCATTTCTGCGACGGAGGATTTGAGGGAGCAGACGGTGGTTGATTTGCTGCCAGAGGATATTCGCCATTTCGAGCCGTTTCCGGTAGGGCGGCTCGATAAAGATACCGAAGGCTTGCTGCTGTTGACGAATGACGGCAAGCTGGCGCATGAGCTGTTGTCACCGAAGAGGCATGTGCCGAAGACGTATTTTTCTATCGTAGAGGGTGAGGTTAGCGATGATGATGTCGAAGCATTCCGCGATGGGGTAACCCTTGATGACGGATATGAGACCCAACCTGCGGCCTTGACGATCCTTCGGCATGAGCAAGAAGAACATCGCATCTATTCACATATCGAATTAACGATTACCGAAGGGAAGTTCCATCAAGTGAAGCGCATGTTCGAGGCAGTCGGCAAGCGGGTGACCTATTTGAAGCGTCTCTCGATGGGGACGCTCATGCTAGACGCCGCGCTGCCTCTGGGACAATGGCGGGAATGCTCGGAGGACGAAATCGACCAGCTTCGGCAAGGAAAATCAATAGAAAAATAACCTTGAAAAGGTTATGAAATGAGAGGAGTGCACCATATGAAATATCGTATCGTCGCCTTAGACATGGATGGGACTTTGCTGTATGACGACCATTCGCTGTCTGCTAAAAATGCGGACACGATTCGCGAGGTCGCGTCTCAAGGAATTGAAATCGTGCTTTGTACAGGACGCAGTCCGATAAGCACATTGCCTTATTTAGATGAATTGGGTCTGGAAGGGATTGTAATTACGCATAACGGTGCAGCTACGGTCGCATCCAATGGACGACGTGTGCTCCATCGTTTTGAAATCCCGCCCATGGGGCTTGAACCGTACATTCAATACTGCCGTGAGAACGACGTTCACTTCGATATTAATACCGCGTTCGATCTATATGTGGACAAGCTGGAAGGGTTATCCCCGGAAATGCATGATGTCTACGGTCAGTTTCTTATCGAGCCGAAGCAGTTCCCGGGGTGGGAGGGGCTCACAGACGAGCCGCTCAAGCTGACGATGAGCGGGATGAAGGATCAGATGGATCAGGTCGAGGAGGAGCTCAAGCTGTGGAAGCATGAGCACAACTTCATCCGTTCGGGCGATTTCTTCATTGACATCATGCATCGCGATGCGACCAAGGGCAGCGCGCTGCGGGAGTTAGCCGATAGGCGCGGCATCCCGCGTGAACAGGTGCTGGCGATCGGCAACTACTTCAATGACATGACGATGATTCAATTCGCTGGCATGGGCGTTGCAATGGACAATTCACCATTGGAAATGAAGGCGGCTGCGCAAGATGTGACCTTGTCCAACAACGAAGACGGTGTGCATGAGGCGCTTCGCAAACATTGTTTGTCGTAACATGAATTTTCATCTATGCATGTCCGCAATGGCATCACAAAAGGCCGGGGAAACCATTCCCCTGCCCTGCGTGGTGTCGTTTTTTTGTTTAATGCGCGCGAAACGATGACCAGAAAAATGAACCGAAGCAGGGCACGTGGTTCCGTGCAATTGGAGGATGCGGCGGAACATACGTCATTCGGTATACTGTATACTATGCTATCGGTTAGTTCGCGTATGGACGATTGCCCTCACCTATGATTTTGGACGCATGTTCCATCATTGCAGCGGGAATCCTAATGCCAAACTCTTGATGTAGAAGAGGGTAACGTCAGGATGGAGGTATGGATGATGGCAGAGGTTCAACTGCGGCCGGATTTCAGAACGATGAGCGGAGAAGCGATAGACGTTCTGTGGCAAGGCACCTATGTCGGTGTATTATCGTTATTATATCGTGAACAAGAACGGCTGCAAGGGTCATTTATCATTGATGCGCAAGCATGTCAAGACGAGTCGCTTGTTATTGTGGAGCAAAACATTGAGCGGTATGTCCGCCATGTGGCCGAAGCATTGGGAGCGGCTGATTTCGAAGTCGTGTTCGTGCTAGGGCAAGTGCGGCGGATCGTGGCGGGTGACGAAGAAAAAGGTGAATTCGAGGACGAAGCGGGCACTTATGAAATGGAGTATGAACAATATGAAATGGAGCCGACAGCCTTGGTCATAACTTCTTCTGCCTGTTGTACAACATCGGATGAGACGCTTGGCGACCGTTCTGACATCGTCGCGCAGCCTAAGCGCTTGATCGGAGAAGCGAATGCTCACATTCATGTCGTGCTGGCTCGTGACGACGGGAATGCGCTTCTGTATGATCTGTACAGCGATGCAAGCGGATCGCTGCCGATCGGTGCCGCGACCGTCAGTACCGACGGGGAACAGTTGGCTGGCTACATCGATTTTCGCGTGCCAGGTACTTGTGCCGAGCGTGAAGTAATCGCAAAAGCGCTCGTCAAGCAGCTAGCTGAGGAGCAAAGCTTTGATGTGCTCCATCTGACGATGATGTTCCGTAATGAGATTATCGACGAACTGTTGATGTATTGCCATTCGTCTTAAGAAACGAACCGTTAGCCTTGCAGAAACAAAGCTTCGTATGGAGCATCGTGTCTGCAAGGATAGCGGTTTTTTTAGCATTAATACGTGTTATACTACGTGCTCAATAGGCGGCTCTTTGAACAACTCTATAAGGAACGAAGCCCTTTGGGGTAATGATTCTTCAACATGCCATCGGACGCTTTGCCCCAGCCCAACGGTAATCCGTCGACGGTAACGAGCATCCAGCCCTTAGTCCGGACTGACTCGGAATCTGATGACAATGCAATCGATTCTCCTCTGAGAAAGGCGCGAATCCGCGTATCATCTGCTGTCGCTTGCAACGTATGTGCTGCTTGTCCACCCGTAATGCACGCCATAGCCAAGGCGTGTGCGGGTTCAATCCGATTCTTCCGCATATGGGCGAGATGGAGACCGGCACGTGGCACGCGCAATCGGTCTAATGCCGCTCCGTTGTCCAGGAAGACGGACGCAGCAGCATTGCCTTGCGGCAGCCAGTACAGCTCTTCGCCGAACAGCAGCGGCGTCCCTGGAGGAAGGGAGAAGTCAGGAAGATGGTCGCCTGCCCATGCTTCGAACTGCCTGAACGAGTTGTTAACATCTGCTGTTCGGGATGTCCCGCGTTCCGAATGGCCCGAACTGGAGCGTCGACCTTTTGACTTGGCAGAAGCTCGGATTGAGTTCGAGACAGCGTGCTGTTCAAGCACGTCTTCTAATCCATCGGAAGTCTTCTGAAATACGGCCACGAAATGCCCCTCCCCCTCTGCAAGGTGCGGCCAAATCTGTTCTGTTCTTACAAGCTGGAATTCGGGATAAGCGGCAAGCCATTTCTCTACGATGTCTTCGTTCTCCTTGCGATTAAACGTACAGGTGGAATAAGCAATCGTGCCTCCCGCCTTGAGCATGGCGACTGCTGCTTGAATAATGTCCCATTGCCGCGCAGCGCAGGCTTCCACATGGAGAGGGGACCATTCCTCTATGGCACTAGGGTCTTTGCGGAACATCCCTTCTCCGGAACACGGGGCATCGAGCATAATTCGATCGAAGGCCAATGGAAATTTGGCTGCTAGCGAGTGCGGATCCGCCTGTGTGACGATAGCGTTGGCAATGCCCATGCGCTCGACATTTTCGGCGAGAACCTTCGCACGCTGCGGATGGATCTCGTTCGCGACGAGTACGCCTTCCCCCCGCATGCGGCCGGCGATCTGCGTCGATTTCCCTCCCGGGGCGGCTGCCAGGTCCAAAATGAATTCGCCTGGCTGCGGATCCAGCAGCGCCACCGCAGACATGGCGGACGGTTCTTGGATGTAATACAAGCCAGCGGCATGATATGGGTGCTTGCCTGGACGCGAATGTTCATCATAATAAAAGCCTTCTTCGCACCAAGGTACGGACCGCAATTGGAATTGCTGCGTTGTGAGTTCGCGCGCAGCGGCATGGTGCTCCCATTTGACAGAATTCACCCTTAAGCCGAAAGCCCTCTGCGCGTCATAGCTGTGCAAAAATGCGTCGGCTTCTTGGCCGAGCAACTGCTCCATTTGCTGGATATAGTGCTGCGGCAGTTGGGGTAATGGTGATGGTGACATCGTACAACTCCTTGTATAGTAGAATGTGCAAAAAAGGAATTAAAAATAAAATTGCCTTATTATTTTACCGGACAAAAAGATACTCATGCAACGGAAATTGAAATGTAAAAGAGATTCTGCCTCTCAAGGGGGCGACACTTCTTGGTTGATACAGGGATCGGTCGCTTAGTTTTTGTTCCCTTCTCCAGTGCGATCGAGATGATCTAGATTACTCACTCGACTTAAGTCTAATAATAGACTAAACCCAAGACGGTTATCTGGAATAATATACCTCACTATAATTAGGACATTATGATTTAGGAGGCCGATACAGCATGAACGAATAGTCCGCTACTTGCTTTCATAGCCCCCTTACTTTTTTGGTCATGAGCGCAGAATTAAAATGTGAAATATATTAGTTTCAATTAAAAAAGAACCAATTCTTTGTTGAGCATAAAAAGTTAATGCAACGCTGTTGAAAAGAGATGAAAGAAATGCTGAACATTTGTCGAAGGGCACTCCTTAGGTGACAATAATGTAAGTCGAAAATACGAAACGTTGTTTCAGGTCGTTACGTATGGAATAAATGGCAGAGCAAGCTTTGCGGTTAACGAAACGCATGGAAACAATCTGACAGGGGTAAACAGATAAAAAGTGCGTGTTCATAAAGGGGCTTTTTGAACAATCTCTAAAAGTGATGAAATGATGAAGGTTTAATTTGAAAGGAGTGAAGTGCTTGATGAACGATGTCGTGGTGGAACTAAAGAATGTCACGAAAAAAATAAAAGGCAAGACGATTATCGATGATTTGTCGTTCAGCGTTCGCCGCGGGGAAGTATACGGATTTCTCGGTCCGAACGGAGCCGGCAAAACAACAACGATTCGGATGATCGTAGGACTGATGTCGATGACGAACGGTGATATCGTCATCGAAGGTCATAACATTCGGACCAATCGCGCGAAGGCAATGGCAAATGTTGGCGCTATCGTCGAAAATCCAGAGCTGTATAAATTTATGACCGGACGGAAAAATCTTATCCATTTCGCGCGCATGAGCGGCAAGGCGATTCGGGAAGAACGGGTTCAAGAAATTGTGAAGCTCGTTGACTTGGAGAATGCGCTGGATAAAAAGGTGAAAAATTATTCGCTGGGGATGCGTCAGCGTCTAGGCGTCGCTCAGGCTCTGCTGCATAATCCATCTATTCTTATATTGGACGAGCCTACGAATGGGCTTGATCCTGCGGGAATTCGCGAGCTGCGTGATTACTTGCGCCATCTTGCGAAGAAAGAGAACATTTCGATTCTCGTATCTAGCCATTTGTTGTCTGAAATCGAGCTTATGTGTGATCGTGTTCTCATTATCCAGAATGGCAAATTCATTGGCGAGCGTGCAATGGATCCGAATGCGGACGGTGCTGCATCTGTACAGAAGGCCATTCATTTCGATGTGAGTGAGCCAGACAAAGCGCTTGCTGCGCTTGCATCCACTACATGGTCAGCTTCGCTAGGAGAAGGCGGGGCGCTCTCCGTTGAACTATTGAGAGAAGATATTCCGAAGGTGGTAGAACATCTTGTGCAGCATGGAGTCGCTATATATGAGGTGCGTACGGTTGCTCCGACTCTGGAGGACACGTTCTTGTCCATGACGAAAGGAGGCCGTATCGAATGAGATATTTCGTATCCCTTGTGCAAAATGAATGGATGAAAGTGAACAGTAAACGGCAGGTCCCTTACTATTACGCGTTCATCACCGTCATTTCCTTGCTGTTAGCCGTTGTAATGCGCTTTTTTATTTTTAAAGATCAGCCCTATTCATTCATCTCCTTTACAAGCGACGTCCATTTCGTGTCAAGTGCGCTAACGAGCATCTTTATTATGGTGGTGTCGGCTCAGATTATAACGGATGAGTACAAAGACGGAACCATTAAGCAAATCCTGATTCGCCCAGCGAGCCGGACGATGGTGCTGATGTCGAAGCTCGTCAATATAGTTCTTATTTTGCTAGTGGTCTACATGGTTACCTTGTTTATTGGATTGACGTTAGGAGCCATCTTCTTTAATATCATCCCGGCCGACGTCAAGCTGATGCAGATTGTAAGCGATATGGCGCTCAGCCTTCCGAACGTGCTGTTCTATGCGCTGGTTGCCTTTACGACTGCGGTTCTGACGCACAGCTTAGGATTGTCGATTACGATACCTATTATTTTGAAATGGGTCCTTGGTTCGTCCATCGTTTTCCTATCAAGCAAGAGCTGGTACAAGTTCCTTATCTTCCCGAACCTGGACTGGAAGCCGTATTTTACGGGCGATACGCTGCCATTTAAGGGCGCTTCGTTTGGCTACAGCATCACCATCTATGCGATCTATATGATTGTGCTGCTTGGCATTTCGATAGTTGTATTTAAGAAGAGAGACGTGCAATAAGCGGCTTTCAATAGTATCTTTCCTCGCTTGTGCAATATGAATAAAAGGAACTGTCCTAAAAGAAGATAAATGCACTTGGGGGATAGCTCGGTTCATTAAAAATATAGTGAAGTTACGAAAAAAATGGTGAGGCAGGGGCTATTCCTGCTTCACTATTTTTCGTTTTGCCGGGGTTTCACTGGTAAATGATGGACAAGATCTGCCTCTGGATCAATCTATCATCCGCCCAGACGGAGAGCGCACAGCCTGCCTCGCTAATGCAGCTTTTCCCGTGCGTGCTGCTTGTAACGCATGCAGAGCAACTCAACTTTCTTCCGGAAGCAAGCACCATTGGAAAATGTACAGCAGAATGTACGATTTGGGCGGCCCAACGGCATGCAGACTGTAATTTGTACAGTGGATCTGGCTGCTTTTCAGCTATATACACTCCGCCCTTCAGCAAAGAAAAGGGGGACTGTCCTTCAGGTTATTCAACCTTTGGGACAACCCCCTTTGTTGTATGGTCAACGTTTAGCCCGAGATCGGGGAGCGTAAGAGGCGCTGTATACAGATTGGAAAGCGGTCACCCGATTTTTGCCGTTCGTCTTGGAATAATACATTGCCTGATCGGCCTCGCGGATCAAATCCTCGGCCGTCATATGTTTGCGGAGATTGCTGATGCCGATGCTGATCGTGACACTAGTCTCGGTCTCTACGCGCTGACGTATCTTCTCGGCAATCTGATCCGCGCGTGCATTCCGATGCAGAATGAGCCCGATCAATTCTTCGCCGCCGAACCGTCCGGTAATGCCGTAATCGTCAATTTCTTCGCGCATGATGAGGGAGGTCTGCTTCAATATTTCATCGGCCTGGTCGTGACCGAACGTATCGTTTACCTTCTTGAAATTATCGATATCACAGAAAATGAACGAAATTTTGTATTCATTTCGAATGTATTGGCGCATAACCTTCAATACGTACCTGCGATTGAATAACCCAGTTAGACCATCAGTGATGGACGTCCGGTATGTCGAGTGCAGCAGTTCCACCACGCGCTCGAACAGAATAAAGAACAGAAGCGTGTAATAGATAAGCGGAAGCAGGCGTTCCAAGATAAGAATGAAAGCATTTGAGCTTTCAAACCATGTGGCATTGACAGTTACGAGCAGAAGCATGGCAAAGTGCGCCGCCAAGCTGCATATGTATTTGACTTGTTGGCCGATGCGCGGGGCAATCACCGTATAGCAATAGATGGTAATGATCATATGATAAACGATGAGCGGCAACGCATGAAAGAATGGTGACACCGAGTGGGATGTCAGCAGATGTGATAATACGGCTATTGCTGGAATGCAGAGCAACAGAAAGCCGAATTGCAGCCGCGAGCCTCGGGTGGAGCGTTTGTACATCCGCAGAATGGACATATTTACAAACACAAAAGAAAACGCTTGCAATGCGGTTCTTCCTACGAATATTTCATGGGAATCCTGCTGCAGCCAAGATACATTCACTAAATCAAGCGATCGTTCCGCAGCCATGATCACAAATGAGGTCATCAGTAAAATATAAGTATTGGAACGCTGGCGGGAATAAAGACGAATTGCCATTAGAAACATGATGAAAATGATATAGAGCATGCAGGCTGACGTCATTTCTACAACCTGACTTACTTCTGAAAAGGGGATTGCAGCTTGAATCATATTGAGTTACTCCGTAGTTTAGGTTCTTTACTGAAACATATGTTCTAATATATCATAAACGATAGGTGGCGAAAAGCGCGAACATAAAGGAGGCGCAAGACATGAACATATTACAAGCCTTATTTTTCCCGCCTGAACAACCGGGAGGCGTGTCTTCCATGGTTCCTTATATATTGGATCGGTTTCAAACGCCGAATTGGGAAATGGAATTGTTCTCACTGCCGAAGCGCATTCGGGGAAAAGGACAAGAGGATGTCCGGTTTATGACGTTCGATTGGACGCAGTACGAAGCAAGTCCAACCGTGCAAAAATATATGCAAACGTATAAAGATTACGTATGGTGGTGTAAGCTCCGGTTATCGAAATCGTACGACCTGATACATGCCCATCACCCGATAGCGGGACTGGTCATGAAGCAGCTATATCCCGATACGCCTGTTATCATGACGCTGCATTCCAGCTTCGAGCGGGAGTTGATTCTGAACGGAAAGATTGAAGCAGGCGGGTTGGAGCACCGCTTCTTGACCTCGCTATATCGTGAGTTGGAAGAATGCGTGGATCAGATGATGACCGTATCGAAGTCGTTCCTTGACTACGTCTCGCCTTATGTCAGCCATCCCGAACGTATTGGCGTGCTGCCGAACGGGTTCGATGAGAAGCGATTCAAGCCGATTGCGCATGATAACGCCGTTCCGCAGCTTATTGTTGTATGCCGGCTCGTACCTGCCAAAGGGCTGGATGTGCTGCTGCATGCGTGCGCCGAACTGAAGCGGAGAGGTCATGCCTATGTGCTGCATATTATCGGTGACGGGCCGATTCGAGAAGAGCTGGAACACTTGGCGCAGGAATTGTGCATATACGAGGAGACAATCTTCTATGGTTATATGCTGCATCCGGAGGAATTCATGCCGTTCTCCGATATTTTTGTGCTGCCTTCGCGTGCGGAGGCGTTCGGTTCTGTGTTCGCAGAAGCAGCGTTGTGCTGGTTGGCGCTCGTGGGCACGAACGTGGGCGGCATTGCCGAACAGATCGATGACGGCGTGAACGGGCTGCTTGTGCCGCCGGATGATCCGATAGCGCTAAGCAATGCGTTGGAGCGGGTCATGACGGACGGCTCGTTCCGTTATGAGCTGGCGCGGGCCGCCTGGGCGAAAGCGAAGCAGACCTATTCTCTATCGCGCATCGTTAATGAACTGAAGTGCATGTATGTAAGTTACAGACCGGAACAGCACGATTAAGACTGCGCAGCCGGCGCTAATGATGCGCTGGCTATGCTTGCAGGTTAATGCTGTACAAGCGCTGTAAAGGCTGTAGTGCTGGTAATCTTGGCTATGCTGTGCAAGCTATGGGCTGCGCGATGAAGCAGCAAGAGTTCGGGACGGGATAATAGCGACAGGAGGTGGAGCGTTGAATTCCTTTCGGTTTATTCATGTGGCGGATTTGCATGTGGACAGCCCGTTTCGCGGACTGACGCAGCTGCCGGAGGCGCTGAAGGATATGGTGCTGCAATCGACCTTTGCCGCCTGGGAGCGGCTGGTGGAGCTGGCGATACAGGCTGATATCGATTTCGTGGTTATCAGCGGTGACTTATACGATGGCAAAGACCGATCCTTAAAGGCGCAATGGCGACTGCAGCGCGGTATGGAAAGGCTAAGCGCACACGGAATACCGGTGTATCTCATTCACGGCAATCATGATCCGCTGCATGAAGATGTGCGCTGGAATTGGCCTGAAGGCGTCGTTGTATTCGAAGCGGATAAGCCCCGTACGGTCATTGCCTGCCGTAGAGATGGGGAGCCGGCAGCGGTCATCAGCGGCATGTCCTATCGAGATTCAGCGGTGTATGACAATTTGGCATCCATGTATCCGGATGTGCCCGAACAGGCAGCAGAGGCGGAGCAATCGGTTGGCAGGGAAGGCGGCTTCTCTCGCTCATCACACAGATCTCCAGATGGCAGGCTATATCGTATCGGGCTTCTGCATGCTACCGTAGACGGGCGGGCAGGGCATGATCCGTATGCTCCCTGCTCCAAACGGGAGTTAATCGAGAAGGGATACGACTATTGGGCGCTTGGTCACATTCATTTGCGCGAGGTGCTGCATGAATATCCGTTTATCGTCTATCCGGGCAATACTCAAGGAAGACATGTGAAGGAGACAGGGCCCAAAGGCGCTTATGTAGTCGATGTGGACGCTCACGGACATGCATCCTTGCAATTCAGGGCATTGGATAGCGTGCGTTGGCGCAATGAGCAGCTTGAGGTAACCGATCTGCCTGACTTGCAGTCTATCATGGAGCTGCTTGATGTCAAGATGAATGAATGGCGCCAGGAGGCAGAAGAGCGGCTGACGCTGGTTCGCCTCACGCTCACGGGCAGAACGGCGCTATACTCCGAGCTTCAGCGGACGTTGCTCGTGCAGCAGTGGATCGAGTCATGGAATCAGCAAGAGCTGGAACGGCTGGAGCGCTTTGGCGAAACGGACATTGTATGGCCTGTCGGCATTCGCTCAGAATGCAGTCCGGATATGGATGTAGACGCATGGCGTGCGTCGGACAGCTTCCCAGGCGACCTTGTCCGTCTGGCGGATGAGAGCCTGCGCGATGCGGCGAAGCGGGATGACCTGCTCGAAGAAGCGCTGGGCGCTTTCCGGCAGCAGCCGCGCTTGCAGCAATGGCTTGCCGCGCAGCCAGACGACATCCGGAACGACTGGCTGCGCGAAGCGATGCTGCTGTCATTGGAATGGCTGCAAAGCGAGGTGAAGGATGCATGAAAATCATCAAGCTGCATCTTATCGGCTTCGGTGAAATGAAAGATGCTGTCTTTACGCTGGCAGATGCATCAACTTCGCAGGCGGTGACGCTCATTGCTGGCCCGAATGAAGCGGGGAAGAGCACGATTACCGCCTTCATTCGCGGGATGCTGTATGGCTTTCCGAAGCGTAGGAGCGGGAGTGCCCGGTATGAACCGGCCCATGGAGGCGCCTATGGCGGCCGGATGATCGTCCAAGATGCCGAAGGCTCTGAATGGACGATTGAACGCTTAGAACGGAACGGCTCGATGCAGACAGCGATACATAAACGTGACGCGAATGGGCAAGTCCAGTTGATGAATCAGCATCAGCTAGAGGCTGAGCTTGCCGGCGGACTTAACGGCGATTTGTTCTGCCGCCTGTTCGCCATCACGCTGGATGAGCTGCACGAGCTTCAGACGCTGCAGGGCGAGGACGTCGGGGCCTTCTTGTATGACACGGGGCTGAACGGCGGACGCGGCGTTGCAGATGCGGAGCGTTGGCTGCAGCAGGAGCTCGAGCAGCTGTACAAGCCTCGCGGGCGGACACAGGAGATCGTCCACACGCTGCAGGCGATCGAACAGGCGGAGCGATCGCGCCGCGCCGGGATGAAGCATGCAGCCCGGGTGGATGAGCTCGTGCAGCAGCTGGAGGCAGCGGGAGTGGAGCTGGAGGCCAGCGTCCATGAGCGCGGGCAGCTTCGCGAACGGCTGGCCTTGACCGAGCGCGCCGCGAGCGTCAGCGGAACATGGCTGCGCTACGTGGCCGCCAAGCAGGAGCTGGAGGGCCTGCCGGATGTATCGGCATGGCCGCCGGATGGTGGCGCGCGCTGGCAGGCCGCCGAGCTGCGGCTCGCGGAAGCCGAGCTTGCGCGGAAGCGGGCGGAGGAGAAGCTGCGCCTGATGGAGCAGCGGCTCGCGGCGAAGCGCCCGCACACGGCGCTGCTGCAGCTGGCGCCGGAAGCGAGGCGGCTGGCGCAGCTGGCGGATACGGTTCAGCATTGGCGTGAATCCGTCAGCGAAGCCGAAGCCGAAGCGAGCCTGGCGGAAGCCGAGCTGTGGCGCCTCGCGCGGCAGAGCGACCCGGCCTGGACGCCGGAGCAGCTGCTTGCCTGTGGCGCGTCGTCCGCCCTCGTCGAGCGCGTGCAGGCCGAGCTCGCGACAGCGGACGCGCTGCGTATCGCGAAGGCGCAAGCCGAAGACGCCGCGGCGAGGGCGGCTCGTGAAGCCGCTGCGGCAGAGGCGGAGCGGCAGGAAGCGCACACGGCGCTGGAGCGCTGCGAAGCGGCGGGGGTCAATGGGACGGGCTTCGCCCCTCCGGCGGCCCGCGTCGAAGAAATCAAGCGCAGGGAGCAGGCGCTGCAGGATGCGCTGCATGCATGGCGGTCGTCTGAAGCATCGCGCGGGAAGGCGAACGTTGCTGCAGACTCTGCTCCCTTACCGTCTCAGCGGCATTCACGTACACGGTCGGCGCGAATAGGCGGGAAGTCGGGAGCCGCCTATCTGTTCGGTGTGCTGGCTTTGGCAGCTGCTATCGGATTAGGCGCTCTGGCAGGTCAGTGGCTTGCAGCCGGAGCGGTGGCATTCGTCGGCATCGCTGGCGTGGCAGCTATGGCGTACTTATCGTCTGGCCGGAGCAGCGCAGATGGACGGAATAATGAACAAGTGACAGTGGCTGATTATTACGCTACTGACGGTGCGGAGCATCAAGCGGCCGTGCAGGTCGAGTCGCTTACTGAGCTGATGCAGCCGCTTATGCCGGCGTCCACACTCCATATGGGCAGCGGCCGGATGGCATCGAGAGCAGGGCACTCCAGAGAAGGCAGAGGAAGTGTCCACATAGGACAGTCTCTGCGAGAGCAATCGGGCTTGGAAGCGAAGCTCCCTGCTCTACGCGCGGCGCTCGCGGCGCTGGACGAATGGGCTCATGAGCGTTCACTTCTGCTGGAACGTATGCGCTTGACGACAGAAGCACTGGCCGTCGCTGAACGCCGGGCGCGGACGGCAGCTCTGGAAGCGGAAGCAGCGGCGGAGAAGGAAGCAGAGCGTGTCGCCGGATGGCAAGCGTGGCTGTACATGTCGGGTCTTCCGGCGGGGTTGAGTCCTGCTGGCGTTCTGGAGCATTTCCGGCGCGCTGAACAGGCAGCTGAAATGAAGCGGCAATCGGACCGGCTGTATGCGCGACATGAGCGCCTCTGCGGGCAAATTGAATCGTTCGAGCAGGATTGCCGGCGCTTGTTCCAGCAAGCGCAGCAGATGGCAGCAGTCAATTCAGTAAATATAGGCAAGACAGAGACGGAAGAAGAACCTCGAGGGAAGACAACGGTTCACAATCCAGAGGTAGCTGCAGCAGCGGAACAAACGTCGTTCGATCGAGAAAGTGAACCTGCCACAGCAATGGTTTCCCAACAACCTGCTCTTAGTGGTTCTTTGGATACCGATTCGGACAACCCGATGTTTATGGGCTCTGTGCTGGGCGGTCTCTATCGTCTCGTGGAACGAATCGAGCAGGAAGAGAACATGCTGCGGGAATATGAACATCTTGAGCAGCAGCGGGTAACGTTGCTGGAGGAACGGGATGAGAAGGCGGTTGAGCTTGAACATGTTGACCAAGCGAAGCAGAAGCTGCTTGAGGAAGCGCAGGTTAGAGACGACGGGCAGTTCAAGCAAAGAACGGCAGATTTCGAACGGAAGATGGAGCTTGAACAGCGGATCCGGGAAATGGATGCCATTCTGTACCGCGGCGGTGAACGCAGTTCTTTCGCGGCAATGGACGAGCTCTTGAAGCAATATGATACACGCGAGCTGGAGCAACGTTGTTCTGAACAGCAATTGCAGGTCGATGAACTGGATCGCCGTATTCGCGAGGGAGAAGAACGTCGAGGTCGCTTAAGACAAGAGTATGAGCGTCTGAAGACGGAGGTTGAGGGGGCCGCATATCGTCAGGAAGCGGCCGTGCATGAGGCGAAGCTGGATGAACAAGCATCCCGCTATGCGGTGTTGTCTCTCGCCAAGACATTGATTCAGCGTACGCGGCATCTGTACGAGGAGGAGAAGCAGCCGCTCGTATTGCAGCGGGCTGGCTTCTATATGGAGCGGCTGACGGCAGGCCGTTATGCGCGTGTGGTCGCGCCTCTCGGAACGAAGCGCATCGCTCTAGAACGCAAGGATGGGGAGCTTGTCTGGAGCTCGGAGCTCAGCCGAGGTACGGCGGAGCAGTTATATTTAGCGATGCGTTGTGCATTGGCCGAAGCAATGTCCCACAAGGTTGCCATTCCGTTGATATTGGATGATATTCTGGTCAATTTCGACCGTGAACGGCTCAGATCGGCTGTGCAGGCACTTGCTGCTTTATCCGTTACCCATCAAGTTATCATGACGACTTGTCATCCGCATATCGCAGATATATTTCGTGAGGCGATTCCCGATGTCAAGTTGGTCGAGCTGGAACGAAGGAGCTTGTGACGCTAGGCAGGCACATATAAGGAATTGCTCGTATTTGCTTATTTATGGCTTGTTATAAGATGCGTAATGCCGAGTCATAACGGTATTACGCTTTTTTTCTGTCCGCCCGGGATGGATTGGGCTGCAGCGGTGTCATGGCATGGGATGTGCCATTCGGTGCGGGCTTGTTATCCGCAGGCAAGTTAGGCGGATTGGATGTACGCATAAGCAAGTACAGCCAGACTAAGCTGAACATGCCGAATAATGGATACAAGAATGACATCAACGATCGGAAGCCGAATTGGCTGACGACATAGCAGAAGAGCATAATACAGAAAATGATCAGATTTTTATTGGCCCGGGTACGTTGGTGAAGCTGCAGTGTCACGCCATACACGTCAGATACGAGGGTCGTAAAGATTTCTGAGAAAATAAGCAGAATATAAATAAGCTGTATCGTTAAGCCTAGACCCGATGCAATTTGTCCCATCGGTATATCGAACTGAGTAATTCCCGGCATCTGGGCAGAGAGCGCGAAGTGACCTGCCAGCAGCATCAGTCCAATGATGATGCCTCCAATGATGCCGCCCATCCGTATGACGCTTTTGCTCGGCATAGTGGCGCCCAAAGGGACGAGCACGGCTTGAGCCATAGCCAAATTGAAGGCGCCGTATAAAAAAGGAGCAGTCCAAGCGGCATAGAAAGGCTTATCCGTTGAAATCGTTAGCAGTTGACCGGCGTTGGGCATTTGCAGCGTATGGATCATGATAAGCGTCGTGAAGACAAGCATCGTCGGTACGACGAAGGAATTTAACTTGATGATGGCATTCATTCCCCGGCTGATAACCAAGAAAGAAGCGAAGAGCGTCAGCAATAGTCCGGTCTGGTAATTCATATTCAAATGCTCGACGAAGACTGAGCCAGCGCCAGCAAGCATGACACTGTTCACGCAAATGATGACGACCATCGTAAATAGACTGATGGATCCGCCCAGCCGTTCTCCAAACAACAGCTTATTCACGTCTTCATAAGACTTCGCTTGAATGTGATGGGACAAGACCATCAGCTTGGTGCCCAGCCAGACGAACAGCATGGTGGCAAGTCCTATCGTCAGCGGCGCCCACCAACCGTATACGGTGAAAAATTGCAAAATTTCTTGGCCAGTGGCAAATCCAGCGCCGACAACGGTCCCTGTGTACGTAAACGCAATTTGTAATACTCGCAGCATATTTTTCAATGAAATGCCGCCTCCTAACTTGCATGGCTTGTACGCATTAATACAAGGTATGATGGAGAAAGGTCGGACATGACTATCATTGTTATGGTAATATAGGAAGAGTTATCAAGTGAAAGGGAGGCTTGCGATGAGCGGAATTATGTGGGCGCTATCCCATTATGGCTACATTGCATTGTTTTTCTTACTGGCGCTGGGAATCGTCGGCATCCCTATACCTGATGAAACGCTAATGGTGTTTGTGGGGAGTCTTACGGTAGACGGGCCGTTTCGATTCATGCCTGCCTTCATCGTCTGTCTGGCAGGGAGCTTGAGCGGAATGTTCATCAGTTATCTTGTCGGACGCAAGGTTGGCAAGCCGCTCTTAGACCGCTACGGTAAGACATTCAAGTTAACTCCGGCACGGGTGGAACGAACGGAACGCTGGTTTCAAAAATACGGCCCCTGGGGTATCGTATTCGGTTATTTTGTTCCGGGGTTGCGCCACCTGACGTGTTATATGGCGGGAATGTCCCGATTGAACTGGTCGACTTACTTTATTGCTGCCGGTACGGGCGCATTGATTTGGGTAGCAACGTTTCTTACCTTGGGGCATATGGTCGGCAACCACTGGCAGTCGGCTGTGCGTTGGCTGCACGCCAAAGGCACCCCGTTTTTATTTGGCTTTATCGTGTTCGCTCTTATTACGGGAAGTGCTGTTTATTTGATGATGCGGCGTCGCACGCGGGAAAAAGGAACGCCTTGATTCGATTAAGAATCAAGGCGTTCTGCTTGTATGAATGATACTATACGTTGTTGTTCGGAAACAGCTTCACGGATTGAATCTTGTTCGTCTTCGGATCCATATCTAATCGAAGCAGGGCGCTCTTTATTTCATAGCTCCATACATAATTGGTGTCATGGTCTGGTTTACCGAGAGTGCGTTCGGCCTGGTCTTCGTTGTCTCCGATTTTCAATCCCTTGATGCCAGTAGATTGGCCTTCTCCTGAGACTTCGACGAATACGACATCACCGCTCTGATGGCATCCGAAAGAGAAGCCGCCATATTCGAGTACGTCGATCGGATCAATTTCGTCCATCACGAAGTGGTTATCCGGCTCTCCCCATAAGGTGCGGATATCCTTATCCGTTGATTTCAGAGAGATGCCCTTCAGCTTCGGCTGGGTGCGGTCAAATGTTTGCTCTGCAACTGAACCTTCACCCTCTGATGAATTTTCCTTAGGAGATGCGATAACGGTCTGTTCGTTTTTCTTATCTTTCTTCTTTGTGGCAGAACGCGAATCCGTTCCATTATGCTTGGCGTAGGAAGGTTCCGTGCTGGTCGGCGGCATGCTTCCTTCTTGTGCCGAACATCCGTACAATAGCAAGGTTATGTTAATTAACAGAATAGCGGCTGTTAGACTTGGTCGAAATAAGGGGCGCTGCATGGTCTGACCTCCTTTACCGCCTCGCGGCGGGCTTAGAACATATTACCCTTTCTTAAATAGCTGAATCAAATAGGCAGACAAGCGTTATGAGGCTAATTAGGACTATTATATCCTAAAGAATGACGTTTTGCTGCTTCTATTATACTTAGACGTGGCTCAGAACCAATTGTTGCAGTTGATTGCAGGAATTGCCCGCTTTTCTCCATTCACCTGTTTGGCATATAATAAAGAATAAGAAGGTGAGAGGGGGCGACGAATATGGTTGATGAACCAACAGCTCGATTTTTGCAAGAAAAATTGACGGAGGCCAAAAACCATTTTGAGCGGGCGCTGGCATGTAAGCATACGGAGTTTGATGATTTGTACCCCTATATGATTGAGCACCCTCAATTTTTCTGGTACAAACGATATGTGGCTTGGTCCGAATTGCTTACGATTGTGAAGCTGTGCGAACAGCTGCAGGTTACTTGGAAGGAACAGTTCACCACTCAGCAAGTCGAATACATCCATAAGCGCGTCATGTCTGCCAAAGTGTTGGATTATTGGTTTGAGACGAATGATTCGAAGGAACACGTCGGATAAGCCGATATCGTCGAAACGTGCGTAAAGACCTGTCAGCGGTTGTGCTGCAGGTCTTTTTACAACATATGAAGTGATGGAGGTTACAGGGGATGATGGAAGAACAGGTGTTGGACCGTTACCGCCAGGAAGGCACACTGGTGCGTATCGTTCGAGATATGCTAAAAATGAATGATATCATCGGCTGGGTCGTCGCTTGGGATGAAGAACAGGTCATGATTCGCAAACGAAACCGGCGTGTCGTCAAGCTGAGCCGCACATACTCGATTCAGCCATCCAGTGAGCCACGCTTGGAGCTTGAGCTGCTGGATTCGGAACAAGAAAGCCAGTAGGGATGAAGTACGCTTGGACAGGTTATCCTAGGATACGTAAAGATCGGTCGCTGCGCCTGAGAATGACTCATCATCTCGGGAGACAGCGGGGGAGGTAACGAACATGTCCGAGATGGATAACAAGGTACAAGCTTACAAGAATGAAATATCAGAATTGGAATCTACCCTGCCTGACGTCGTACAAGCCTATCATGTCTTTACTGGCGCTTGCTTCTCAGACGGGGCATTGGATGCGAAGACGAAGCAACTTATCGCCCTCGGCATCGGATTGTTCGCCAATAACGAGGTGTGCACGTTATATCACGTGAACGAGGCTAGGCACAAAGGGGCGGCCGATGTAGAAATTATGGAGGCCGTAGCCGTCGCAGCCGCCCTCGGAGGCGGACACGCGCTGTCTCAAGGCGTTACGCGGGTGCAGCAGGCGCTTAACGGCACCTATTTAACCTAAGCGAACGAAAAGAGAACAAAAAAATCAAGCGAAAAATCCCCCTGATTATGGTTGGTCCAGGGGGATTTAAAAATATTTTGTGAGAAATGCTTGACGTAGCTTTGTGTACATGGTATTATATTTTTTGTCGCTAAGAAAAAATGATTACAAAATGAAAGTTACTAAATATGCGGTCATGGCGGAATTGGCAGACGCGCTAGATTCAGGTTCTAGTGGGGTAACACCCGTGGAGGTTCGAGTCCTCTTGACCGCACCATAACTCATACATCCCGAAATCCTTGATGCAGAAGGGTTTTTTTTGTATATGGAATAGAACTTGGACTATAATTTATCTGCTCTAACTTCTTATCAGGTTAAGGTGGGGACGGGGGGGGGCCGCATTTACGATTGTAGCCACAGCATTTATAAATGACGCTGGCATGGCTGCAGCGGCATTTCCTGCTTCACCTGCCTATTACAACCTTTTTATTACTAGCGTGCCCCAATTGAGCAGCACTTCAACAGCAACCATAACAACGCTGTCAATCCCGGGGGCGATGCACTTGACCCTGCTGTCCCAGTTATGGTGGAATTTGTTGTAACCTAATAATATTGCCAACATCCATTGGAATAGGATGTGGCACTTACATTGGCTGCGCTAGAGATAGGCTGACTACTTTAGGGCAGCCTTTTTTTATTCATAAATGTCTATTGCAAAGCCCTGAATTGCTCCGAGGACTTTTTGCTGCGCTCAAGGTCATTTCATCAGGTGTTGCCAATTAGGCGGGAGCGCATGCGTCTCCAAATGCTCGAACTTAACCAGCTTTCCTGTGCCATGTATCGTCGGAGCCACTTCAAAAGTCAACCGATCCTTGCCTACCGTAATATGGGGTCCGATAGTAGGAGTAACTTCAAGTTCGATCATGAAATGAAATTGTCGAAATCCTCCCAATCTTTTTGCTTGCACCACATCAATCTGATAAGGGTACACGGTCGGAGCGGCGGATAACGTTTTTGCATAATAGCCGGCCACTGCCGCATCGATCTTCGGACCGAGAAAGAGCATCAGCATATCTTGGTATAGCAGTATTTTCGAGTCTTCTTGGGGCAAGCCTTGTGTCCCGGCGGCATTAGATTGTGCAGGGAAACTTATGATCATGATAATGAGTAAAGAGACAGCTATGTGGCTTTTTTTCATGTCCATTACCTTCTCAAATAGATGCTTACTTCCTATACTTCCTCTTCGCTCAACATTTCATGTACAGAGGTGTGTCGAGATCAGGCGAAAGATTATATGAACAGAGGTTACAGAGACATCTTTAAATATGAAGCTGTACAAGCAATGAAATTGCCGTGAAAGAGAAAAGGATTTCAATTGATATGATTTACGATATTTCGTACTACCGAAAAAGCCCCGACAATGATGCCATTGGCAGACGCGCACGGTTCAGGTCCATGTGGGCTAACCCCCCATGGAGGTTCGAGTCCTCTCGACCGCACCAACCTAACAATGAACGAGCTCTTGAACTTGTCTTTCCGACAATTCAGGGGCTTTTTGTATACTTGGGATTTGCAATGTACTGCTCATCACTTGCACCGAAGAAATCTTCGAGCTGTAGTCGAGATGAGCATAAATGTTCGCCGTAGTGGAATAATGCTATGCCCCAGCCACTCCTGAATTTCCTTCAAGCTGATACCGTTAGCAAGAAGCAAGCTGGCACAACTATGACGAAGATCATGAAATCGAATCCGTCGCAAGTTATGCTTCTTAAGGATGAGCGGAAAATGTTGAGTAATATACCTCGGCTTGATTCGCTCTCCCAGCTTATTGACGTAAATGTAGTCCTGATATTGGTTGCTGTAAGAGTCCTTATACAAGGCCTGGTTCGTTTGTTGCTCTTCCATAAGTCGCAGCAGCAGATCCAAGAAGACGGGAACGAGCGGCAAGGTGCGATAGCTCGATTTGTTTTTTGCCCGATCCTTTTTCCACAATTATTTGTTTGCCCTCGTACGAAACAGGGATGACCGTATGCTTAATGGTAATCGTTTGATGCTGAAAGTTAATGGCGTTCCCGGTCGCCATCCATTTACTTTTTCGCTTACCCGCCTTATCTTTGTAATTCAAAACGATATAAAAGTTTCCTTTTTTTTGTTGTAGGTGGGCTGCTACCCTTTAGAAATTGTCCCTCCTTGGTTAGCAGCCCTATCTTCTACCATTGACTCTTTAAATATATCATAGTGCAATAATCAGTTCAATGCACTAAAGCGTCAAAGTAAGAAGGCGGATTGGGGTGTCATGACACTAGAGATATAGGTGAGGACATCCACTTTGGGGATTTTATACGTTCTTCCGATCCTAAAATGATTGATTTTATTCCTCCCTTCCTTGAAACAGTGAGTATGTAAGTAGTAAAAGAGGAATGACAGTACATTGAAATTTAGGCTGCATTTAGAGCAACATTAAAACTGTTTCAAGTTGCGGATGGTTAGTCCGCATCATAGTTCCAGCTTGTTTCCGGAACTCCCCCTCATCCGGGCGGGCTGCCCCCAATACCGTGTTGGGGAGTAACACCTAAAAAAGCAACCAATATCGGTTATTTTGTGATATAGGAACAAGGACGTCTTCTCATATTGATAGACATTCTTTACACAACTGAAAATAATTGAACAGAACGAAATTTGCCAACATCAAATAAATTGAATCCGAAAAACAGACTACCTCATAGCTTTAACAAAAAAGGACGCTGGATATAGTTACAGAAGACTGAGTAACGGAGTTAGCGCAAGCTAACTAAATTTTATGAGGCGGCTTGTCGAAAGTATTCGGTTAACAATTCTTCCAGTTTGGCGATGTAATCATTTCCGCCTTCCACGGCTTCCTTGCTAAGGTGAGATGCGGAAAAAATGAACTTAGAAAAAAACGGGTGTTACCCTCCTGTTCATAGCGTTCTAGATATTGAATGATCTTTTCCCTTGCTGCCGATTTTCTTACACCTATGTGAATGGCATAGACTACACAGTCAAGTGACGGTACCCGACACGCAAGTGCTCACGTCATTGACTGTGAAAATGGAACAGACTAAATACGTATGCGCTGATTATAAGGTCTGACTTAGGGGAGCATTGCTTAATGTCAGATATGGATTGCCACAATTCTGTATTTATGGACTTTTATATTCATTCCAATGACTGATAAACTTACATAATAATACTTCAATACAATAGGAGTGATAACAATGAATGGAGTGCGTTACAAGATAAGAGAAGTGTTGGACAAGAGCAAGATTGAGACATTTCTGCAGCAAGCTCGAATTGGACATCTTGGAATGGTCGATGGTCATCTGCCGTATGTTGTTCCGCTCAATTTTGTTTGGACAAATGGGAAGCTTTATTTCCATGGAGCCACCGGTGGGAGAAGAAATCAGGTTATGGGTGCTAATCCGGAGGTCTGTTTTACGGTTTGTGAAGAATATGGAACTATTACTGATCCGGTGCCAGCCAAGACGGACACAGCGTATATGAGTGTAATGATTTTTGGCAAGGCACAGCCCATCGTCGATCTGGATGAAGCTACACACATGTTGCAAGAAATGATTTATAAGTATGTGCCTGGTTACTATAATCGGCCGTTACCCCAGCAGCATGTAGACAAATACCGGTCAGCAGTATTCGGGGGTCCGGTTCAGGTGTACCGAATAGATCCACATCATATCACCGCGAAAGAAAATCCGATTGAAGAAGAAAAAATGTTCAAACCTGGAAAAACCATGTAAGATGTTTTTATTTATACATAAGAACCTGTAGAGTCTCTCCGAAATCATCGAATTACGCCGCAATGACAGCATCGACATGAAAAAAGTTTGCCATATGCAGGGGACGCAACGTGGAAGAATTGAAGCATCTGATGTATCATCAAGCCCGGGTTGCTTTTTCCGAAGGTTCCGTTTTCGGGGAAGAGGCACAGGGATTTTTGCGAATCAATCTGGCGTGTCCCCGGGCTACCTTGCAACGTGCGCTGGAACAATTTTGTCGCGCGGCCAAGACAGAAAGCTAATTTGTGTGAAATACAACTTTTCCATAGCTGAAAGGAGACGAAAAGAGTTGAATATCACTTACAGGAACAATAAAGATGTGAACGTTGAAGATGTGATTCGGGTGTTTAAAAATAGCGGGATTGTACGACCAATTGATCAATCTGAACGAATCCAAGCGATGATGAACAACGCGGATATCCTGCTGACCGCCTGGCTTGGGGATAAAATGATCGGTGTGGCCCGAGCACTAACAGATTGGAGTTATTGTTGTTATCTGTCTGATCTGGCTGTTGACAAAGAAGTTCAGAAATCCGGAGTAGGACAGGAACTCATTGCCAAGGTACGAGAAGAAATTGGGGAAGAAGTCGCACTGATTTTATTAGCCGCACCAAGTGCAATGGCGTACTACCCTAAAGTCGGCTTTGAGAAAATAGAGAATGGTTTTATGATTAAGCGCAAGAAATAAGGGCAGATGGAACACTTCGTGCGCATTCATAAGATAGGCACCTGACTTCAATTCTGAAAACACTAAAAATTAGGTTGAGGACAAATCAATGGATATTTCAAGCATGCAATAATATGCCAAGCAGTTCAGTGAAGAAAAGGGATTCGGCGTCAATACGATCCAGACCCGAACCCTGTATTTAATGACGGAAGTTGGAGAGTTGGCAAAAGAAATTTTAAGCATTTCATTCCATCCAACGGAGGAAAAAGTGCGGCTGGCAAAATAGGCTTGGAGATGTATGATGTCATCTTCAATATTTTAGCTTTCGCCAACCAACTCGAAATCGAATTGGAAGAAGCATGTCAGAAAAAGATGGAGCTCAACAAGCACAGAACTTGGGCTGAAAGATAAACCAAGTCGAGCAACAACAAAGAGCCACGAGTCCTGATAGCAGAGACGGTGGCTCTATTATTGACTTTTGAGCAAGGAAACGAAATTTATTACGGCATGGCCTTGATGAATGAATCCCCATCCATTCTATAAGACCGTTTCAGCAAGTCGGTACATACCCTCCTCAATTAGTCCCTCGTCCACCTTAGCAAAGCCTAATACCCACCCTTTGCGTTTACTCACCAAACAATAGGAATGGAGTTGATGCACACGAACTCCGCCTTGAAGCGCCCGAACGGTCATCGTATCCTCGTCAAACGATTCATCCGCTTCCAGTAGCACGTGCAAGCCGGTTTCAATCCCTCGCAACGTAAACTTGTTGCCGAGACCACTTGCCACAATCGCCTTTTGCATGATTTCGTGGCGCCGTCGGTAGATATTTCTGGCTCGTCGCATATGGCGCATAAAATACCCGTGCTCGATGAAGTGTGCCAATGTCACTTGCTCCATGACGGGAAGATGACGATAGGTGAACGCTTGAACGCGAGCCAGTTGAGCAATCGCTTCGGCAGGTCCAATAACAGCGGATATGCGAATGCCTGGCGCAGTCAATTTAGAGAAACTCATTAAATAGAGACAATTTTGTGGAAGTTGGCTAAATAAAGTAGGCATCGGATCTCCGCGGTATCGAAATTCGCTGTCGTAATCATCTTCGATAATCCATGACGTTGCTGAGCGGCTTGATGCAAAAGCTGTTGCCTGCGTGGTTCCGATAACATCACACCTACGGCGCATTGGTGAGCGGGGGTAACGAAAATGAGTTTCGCTTCAGACGGTACTTTCTCTACGACAAGGCCGTACTCATCAACAGGAACTGGAGCAATCTTCATTTGTCGGTACTTCATTGTCATCCAAGCGACGGGATAGCCGGGATCTTCGACCGTCACGATGTCTCCTTTGGTCAAAAGCGTTTGTGCGATGAGATCAATACTATGCTGGGCTCCGGATGTCAACAAGATTTGATTCATTTGAACATGAATTCCCCGCTCTAGCGATAAATAACGTTGGATCTGCCTCCGCAAAGGCTCGAAACCATAAGCATCGCCGTATGACCAAGAGGATACCTTTAATTCCGAAGAGGCATTCAAATATGATTTGCGCCACGTTTTTAGAAACTGCGTATCCATATAAGGTTGATAGGGACTAAAGTCGATGACCGATTCCCGGTTATCCTTACTTCTAAACCACTGTTGCGACTGTTCAACCAGTAGAGGCAGTTCAGGAAGCTGTGGCGGAACAAGAGGGGGAGTATTTTCTTTCCGTTTATCAGTGAACTGAATCCAATCATTGACACGCGTTCCGCCGCGGCGTGATGTCACCGTATAACCACGGGTTAGCAGTTCTTCATACACAATTTGCACGGTGGAACGGGACACTCCTAGCTGCTGAGCGAGCTCCCGAGAAGGCGTCAGGAGTTCACCCGGCTTCCAAACGCCATTTGTAATATGATCGATGGCCTGATCGAGCAATTGCTGCCAAATGGGCCTTTTGTCGGCGCGATTTATTTTCATCAATTAGATTCCCCCCCCTTTATATGTGGAATGAAATTAGTACTTTTTTTGGATTGTTCAAATACATCGTTTTTGGATATATATAACCAATCCATCTATTGATATACTAGCATAGCGCTCTTCAACCATGCAATGTTATACAGGCTGAATCAATCACTAAATGCAAGTCCACAATTCAACTGCCGTACAGTCTTCACATAGAGAAGGAGGAAGGTCGATGTTTAAAGTTTTGGTATCGGATCCCATAAGTGATTTTGGATTGCAGCAACTGACGCGTGCTGAAGATGTGGAGGTCGCCCAAATAATGGGGTTGAGCGAGGAGGAACTCACTTCCATCATCCGTCCCTATGATGCGCTGCTCGTCAGTTCTCAAACGAAAGTCACTCGGCGTGTCATAGAGGCCGGTGTTCAATCAGCGTACAGGGAAGTAATTATGGACTTAAAATGTGGAGCAGAAAGAGGGTAGGAGACATGGGTCATCTAGTTGAAGAGAATCTTAAAACCGTGAGGCAGCAGATGGAATTGGCTTGCCAAGCCTCGGGGCGCAAGATAGAGGGCGTGCAATTGTTGTTGGCGACCAAAACCGTACCGCTTGAAAAATTGCAAATGGCTATACAAGCGGGTGAGACTCTATTTGGGGAAAACAAAGCGCAAGAACTTCGGGACAAATTTCCACTTATGCAGCAGAATAATCAGGTGGAATGGCATTTTATCGGACATCTGCAAACGAATAAAGTGAAGGACGTTGTCAAATATGTTACGCTCATTCATTCTGTGGACCGTTTGAAATTGGGGCAGGCCCTGCACCGTCAGCTCGTCAAAGAGAACAAGACCATGGATATTCTGGTACAAATCAACACGTCCTACGAAGAAAGTAAATTTGGTGCTTCTCCGGAAACGGCAGTGGAGTTGGTGGAACAATTGTCCCAGTTCGAAACGTTAAACGTGAAAGGCTTAATGACGATTGGAAAACTGAATGCTACAAACGACGAGACCCGGCATTGCTTCCGATTATTAAAATCTATTCAAACACAAATTAGGGAGAAAAAGTTTCCGCGTGTTGAAATGGATATCCTCTCGATGGGCATGTCCGGTGATTTCAAGGTGGCCATCGAAGAAGGAGCTACCATCATCCGCGTAGGGACAAGCGTATTTGGCCAACGTTACTTGCCGGATAGCTATTACTGGAACGAAAACGCGCGCCAGGACGATTAGGAGAGAGGCAGGAGAACGCTTATGAACACAACAACCCCTTCGCTGCGCGGCCGCGATTTGATATCGCCGACCATTGCCGCTTTAATATCTGTCATTGTCAACTACGGGGGCACCTTTATTCTCGTGTTTCAGGCAGCAAAAGTCGCGGGTTTAAGTCCCGAAATGACCGCTTCTTGGATTTGGTCGATCTCCATTGGAGTGGGTGTAACCGGGATATGGCTAAGTTATCGATACCGGGAACCGATTATTACGGCTTGGTCAACACCAGGCGTGGCTTTTCTCGTTTCGGCATTAGCGGTAACCCCTTATCCGGAAGCAATTGGTGCTTACATGATATCTGCAGTAGGATTTATTGTTTTAGGACTATCGGGTATGTTTGAACGTTTCGTCCGGCTTATTCCTCCAGGCATCGCTTCCGGGTTGTTAGCAGGCATTTTACTGCAGTTTGGCATTTCAGCCTTTGGAGGAGCGAAAGTTGACCCCTTGCTTGTCGTTGTACTGTTTGCCGCTTATATCGTGCTAAGACGGTTTACATCCCGCTATGCGATTGTTGGCATACTGGCAATCGGATTGATTTATTTGATTTGTATGGGGAAAGCGGATTTCAGTACGATCCAATTGGCGATCGCATCACCGGTATTTGTCGTTCCGGAGTTTTCGTTACATGCCTTATTGGGCGTTGCATTGCCGCTGTTTATTATTACCTTGACGGGACAATACATGCCTGGAATGCTCGTATTGCGGAATGACGGGTTCAAGACGAGCGCGAATCCGATTTTGACCATAACGGGTTTGGGTTCGCTCCTTGCAGCACCATTCGGCTCGCACGCTTTTAATGTAGCAGCCATTACAGCAGCGATTTGCACAGGGAAAGACGCGCATGAGGATTCGACAAAACGTTATATTGCAGGCATTGCCTGTGGCATTTTCTACATTGTTGTCGGCATTTTTGGCGTGACGTTGGCTACTCTGTTTTTGATTCTTCCTGCTACCTTTATCGCAACGTTAGCGGGATTGGCATTGCTTGGCACAATTGGCGGCAGTCTAGCTAACGCTTTAACGGATCCGAAGGGTCGTGAAACCGCATTGATTACGTTTTTAGCAACCGCCGCGAATGTGACCTTGCTTGGCGTCGGCGGCGCATTTTGGGGACTTGTCGCGGGTTTGGCAGCACATCTATTGATTCATGGGAAATTTCATAAAAAACAATACAGGCCGAGTGGAGTACAACAAGCCGAACAAAAACAATAGGAGGCGTGAAAATGAATACAGGTACAGAACGGACTACTTGTCTTGCCGGGAGGAACCCATGTCATCCGATTTATGCCAAGCTTGTACATAACCAACAATGAAATAGATCAAGCGGTCGACATACTAGGTCATGTGCTGAGGGAACTGGATGGCAGCACGAATTGACTGTAAGAAAGAGCAAATTCTGGCGAGGATGCTTGTATTATAAAAGCATCCCCGCTAGACGATAAATGCCTTCTTCAATGGCTGCTTCATCTACTTTAGCAAAACCCAGTACCCATCCTTTTCGATCGCTTTCCAAACAATACGTGCTAAGCGGATAAACACGGATTCCTTTTTCGAGTGCTAGGTTCGTCACGGCTTCTTCGTCAAATGATTTATCCGCCTCAAGAAGCATATGCAGCCCCGTTTCTACGCCGCTTAGTGTGAAGTGTTCACTCAGACCTGTCGTGATGATGGCCTTCGTCATGGCTTCGTGTCTGCGCCGATATACATTTCGAACTCGTCTCATATGGCGCATGAAATGACCATGTTCGATAAAATGAGTAAGCGTTAATTGCTCCATAATAGGAAGATGACGATAGGTTAATTCATGGACTTGGGCAAGCTGACGAATGGCCTCTTTGGGACCAATGATTGCCGATATCCGAATACCAGGAGCGACCATTTTGGAAAAACTCATCATATACAACGTGTTCTGAGGTCGCTGACTGAACAAGGTTGGAAGTGGGTCACCGCGATATCGAAATTCGCTGTCATAATCATCCTCAACAATCCAAAACCGCTGCCCAGCAGCCATGTGTAACAATTGTTGCTTGCGAGGCTCCGACATAATAACTCCAACCGCACACTGGTGCGATGGCGTAACAAACACAAGTTTGGATTGAGGGTGAATGCGGTCGACGCATAGCCCGTACTCGTCAACCGGAACGGAGACAACTTGCATACGCCGATACTTCATTGCCATCCAGGCAGCAGGGAAGCCGGGATCTTCAACCGAAACCGTTTCTCCTTCATGTAAAAGAGCTTGTGCGATCAAATCGATGCTATGTTGTGCGCCTGAGGTTAATATGATTTGATCGACATTCACATGAACGCCCCGTTCAAGTGACAAATAACGTTGAATCTGTTCCCGTAGCGGCAGGAATCCATAGGCATCGCCGTAAGCCCAACTGTCCAGGTCTGTTTCTGTGGAGGCCTGTAAAAATGATTGTCTCCAATTCTTTTGAAAATGTTCGTCTAAATAAGGCTCATGAGGACTGAAATCGATCTCTACTTTTCGATGTTCTTTGTCTCCGAACCAACTGTGTAAATGGCCGACTGCAGTGTTTAATAAAGGCAATTCGGGGGGGACGGGTCCTGGTGTGGCAGCATCCTCTGAAGGACGAGCCTCATATGTCCATTCGCTAACTCTAGTACCGCCGCGACGAGAGGTTACGGTATACCCGCGGCTGAATAATTCCTCGTAAACTATCTGTATGGTAGAACGGGAAACGCCAATCAATAGAGCGAGTTCGCGGGATGGAAGCAGCAATTCGCCTGGCGGCCATTTTCCGGTTGTAATATTATGTATCGCTTGGTCCAGAAGTTGCTGCCAGATAGGACGTTCATCATCTCGGTTTACTTTTAGCATTCATTCACCTTCAGTGTTTCTATTGGAATTATGGATTGAGTAAAATGATGATGTATGGATATTTAATAACAATCCATTGATTGATATACTATCATGACAATAATTGCTTTTGCAACACGACAGAATTAGACAAACGAATTTACGAAATATGCAGACAGAAAGGAAGATGTTCATGGAACATTTGGAACAACAAGACAAAGCAGTGGCCAACGCTATTCGGCAAGAGCTTGTACGGCAGCGGGATAAAATAGAACTGATTGCATCGGAGAACTTTGTAAGCAGGGCTGTCATGGAAGCCACTGGTACGGTACTGACTAACAAATACGCTGAAGGGTATCCGGGAAGAAGATATTATGGTGGATGTGAGTATGTCGATATGGTCGAGGAACTTGCCATTCACCGTGTCAAAGAGCTTTTTGGTGCTGAACATGCCAATGTGCAGCCTCACTCCGGCGCACAGGCGAATATGGCGGTTTATTTTGCTTCAGTCAAACCTGGTGACACGATTTTGGGCATGAATCTATCCCATGGTGGCCATCTTACACACGGGAGTCCGGTGAATTTTTCCGGAAGATTTTACAATTTTGTTCCTTATGGTGTCGATGAACAAACGGGGCGCATTGACTTTGACCAAGTGAGAAAACTCGCACATAAGCATCTTCCGCGCATGATCGTTGCTGGAGCCAGCGCCTATCCACGAACGATTGAATTTGAGTTGTTCGCCCAAATTGCGGCCGAAGTTGGGGCCCTTTTCTTTGTGGATATGGCACATATTGCGGGAATTGTCGCGGCAGGTTTGCACCCTAACCCGGTGCCGCACGCACACTTTGTTACGACGACAACGCATAAAACGTTGCGAGGACCAAGAGGCGGTATCATCATGTGCCGTAAACCATGGGCGCAAGCCATTGATAAAGCGATATTTCCCGGGTCACAAGGCGGCCCGCTTATGCATGTCATCGCGGCAAAAGCGGTTGCGCTAGGCGAGGCATTGCAACCGGATTTCAAAACGTATATGGAAAAAACTCTTGAAAATGCTAACGTATTGGCGGAGGCATTAATGAATGAAGGGTTAACTATTGTATCGGGAGGAACGGATAATCATATTGTTTTGGTTGATTTGCGCACGATTGGACTCACGGGCAAAGAAGCTGAAACAATACTCGATGAAGTGGGGATTACGGCTAATAAAAACGCAATTCCTCATGATACGGCAAGCCCGTTAGTAACGAGTGGCATTCGCTTCGGGACCCCTGCTATGACATCAAGAGGATTAGGACCCAAGGAAATAAAAGAAATTGCCCAGCTTATTGGACTTGCCCTTAAAAATCCCAAGAGTTCGACGGTTAAAGATCAAATATTAGGAAGTGTGAGTGAAATTACGTCTCAGTTTCCTTTATATGAAGGACTTCAATAGTTTGATAGCATGTAAATTCGGTTCATTACAGGAGTGATGAACGATGACCATTGATGGGACGATGACGGTCATGTCCTCCTTTTGTTTTTTAAGAACAGTTATCAAAGAATAAGGCTTTTTCCAGAATAGAAGCTCTTTGGGCCATATATGAGAACTGTACAGTTTTTTATTAATCAGCCGAGAACACTCGTGATTTTAATCATGAGTGTTCTCGACTTCGGATAAAACGTGTCTATTGACACTTAAATTATCCGACATATGCTATCCTATATTTGAGGTGCTAGGTCCGACAATACATCCAAAATCAGAAAGAGAGGTGAAACAGTGACCGTAAAAAAGGCATATAAATTTCGCATTTACCCAACAAAAGAACAGGCTACTCTCATCCATAAAACAATCGGTTGTTCTCGCTTTGTATTCAATCGCTTTTTAGCACAATGGAATGAAACATACAAGGAAACAGGCAAGGGATTAACATACAGTTCTTGTTCAGCGGAATTAACACAATTGAAAAAGGAATTAGAGTGGCTGAAAGAAGTGGACAGCATTTCCCTACAATCTACACTTAAGAATCTTGCGGATGCGTTCACTCGTTTTTTCAAGAAGCAAAACGATGCGCCACGTTTCAAATCAAAAAACAACAAAGTACAGTCTTATACGACAAAGCAAACCAACGGAAATATTGCGGTTTTAGGTAATAAAATAAAATTGCCGAAACTTGGTCTCGTTCGCTTTGCGAACAGTCGCGAAGTAAATGGTCGTATTATTCATGCTACCGTTAGACGTAATCCAAGCGGTAAATATTTTGTGTCCATTCTTGCTGAAACAGAAGTGCGCCCCTTAGAAAAAACAGGTTCTTCGGTTGGCGTTGATGTTGGATTAAAAGACCTTGCCATTTTGAGTACAGGAGAAATATTCGCTAACCCAAAATGGTTTCGTAAACTTGAAGAAAAATTAGCGAACGCACAGCGCATTCTGTCCAGACGTACGAAAGGCGGTTCGAACTGGAATAAGCAACGCATTAAAGTTGCGCGTATCCACGAAAGAATCACCAATGCCAGAACAGACTACTTGCAAAAAATCTCTACTGACATCATCAAAAACCACGATGTAATTGGTATTGAAGATTTGCAAGTATCCAATATGTTGAAAAATCACAAGTTAGCCAAAGCACTTAGTAAAGTGTCTTGGTCACAATTCAGAACCATGCTTGAGTACAAAGCGAAATGGTACGACAAGCAAGTCGTTGTAGTATCTAAAACCTTCGCAAGTTCTCAGCTATGTTCGTGCTGTGACTACCAAAATAAAGACGTTAAGAAACTAAACATTCGTGAATGGGATTGCCCTTCTTGTGGGACGCATCACGATAGGGATCTTAACGCAGGACAAAATCTAAAAAAAGAAGCGATAAGACTTCTAACCGTAGGAACTACGGGGATAGCCTAATCAATTAGAGACCGATAGGTCTTTCGTACTTAGGAATCTCGTGGCTTTTGCCATGAGAGGTTCAACGCAGAGGGAGGCAGATGATTATAGCCGGCGGTTACGATAAACACGTATTTTACGGTAATAGTATTGAGATACATAGGCAGGATGAAGAGTGTACGATATTTATGATGAAGGATGATAGCGGTACAGGCGTCATGACGAGCTACGATGTGTTTCCCGGCATTAAGCTCATGTATAATGATTTTCAAATGAAAAGCTGTTTTTCCGAGTTCCGGCCGTATGCACAGATGCTTACGATTGATCATTGTCGTGAAGGTCGGATTGAATGTGAAGTTCAAAATGGTTCTTATATGTACCTGGATGAAGGAGATTTGCAAATCAGCACGAAAAATCATCCTGATCAGACGTTTGGATTTCCGCTGAATGAATATAGAGGCATTACTATCGGTATTTATCTGGATGAAGCCATGACAGCATCTGCTTCTATATTTGAACCATTTTCAGTCGATCTGCGTTTGCTGTGTGCAAAGTTTTGCAATGAAGACCGCTCATTTCTAATGCGAACTACAGAACCGATCCGACAAATTTTCACAGAGTTGTATGCTGTTCCAGAACTGATCCGAATTCCGTATTTTAGAATCAAAATTATAGAGCTGCTGCTCATTTTAGGTGCCGTAGACATTTCCGAAGATGGGGAAAGCCGCCCCTATTTTCCTAAAAAGCAAGTGGAGACGGTGAAAGTGATTATGGATTATATTCGTAACCATTTGGATCGGCATATGACATTGCAAGACTTATCAAGTCGATTTAATATTTCGCAAACGGCGATGAAGCTATGCTTCAAGGCTATTTACGGGCAATCCATCTATGCCTATTTACGAAAGTACAGAATGGAAAGGGCTGCCTATTTACTGAGGCACAGCGATGATACAATAACGATCATCGCAGGAAAGGTCGGTTATAGCAATCCGAGCAAGTTTGCAGCGGCATTTAAAGCGATTAAAGGGATGACGCCAGCCATGTATCAGAAAGACGTTGTCCGAATGGAGCATACTCAGACGGATTGGAGCGGTTAAACCGCTCTTTTTTTATTTATGATATTAACTATGAAAATGATATTGATTATCAATGAGAAAAGGATGGTGGACGGCTTGGAGAAAGATCTGGCTTATAGCAAGCCTGTACAGCGCAGGAGGGCTGTTTGGAATACAAAGGATATTTTGATCACAGGAATGATTGGCGTTGTGTTTGCTTTTGTTTTGCTTGCCGTGACGTTTGCTTATTTCCCCCTAGCTGCCATATTAGGTCCGGCGTATTCGAGAATAACGGACGGGATTTTTATGATTCCCGGTCTCATGGCTCTTTATCTCATTAGAAAACCTGGTGCTGCTCTAGTTTCTATGACGATTGGCGGCCTGGTCATGCTGCCATTTTCACCCTATGGTTTAATCGGAATTGTATGGGCAGCCGTGGCCGGGCTTGAGTGCGAAGTTCCTTTTTTAGCGGTACTGTATAGAAAATATTCAACTCTGTTTTTGATGATAAGCGGCTCGGTCGCCACCATTTTAAGCACTCTTCTTGAATACCCCTTATACGGCCATGCGGCATTATCGATTGGAGTTCAAATCACCATGCTCGTGGTGAGTGCCGTAGGCGGAGCGGTCGGTGGAATATTGTCCAAATTGTTGGCAGAGTCGATGTTGAAATTAGGTTTGTTAGCAGATTATCGCAGATCATCATTAGATCATACTTACAGGAAGTGAAACTCATGATTGAAATGCACGATGTTCACTTTACTTATGCGGGAACAATCAAGCCTGTACTGGACGGCATAGATGTAATGATCGGCAATAATGAAACGGTTTTGCTGCTTGGTGCTTCCGGAGCGGGGAAAAGCTCGCTTGTGCTCTGCTTGAATGGCTTGATTCCTAATAGTATTTATGGGGAGTTCAGCGGAGTCGTCCGAGTGGGAGGGAAAGATACATCTATAACGCCGATTGCGGAACTGGCAAGACAAGTCGGCATTGTTTTTCAAGATCCGGAAGCACAACTGGTCACCATGAAAGTGGAAGATGAGGTCGCTTTTGGTATGGAAAATTTATGCCTAGGTCCCAGCGAAATGGAGCGGAGAATTGAGGTGGCGTTACAGCAAACCGGTTTGTCGGAATTCAGGCAATGGCAGATCGACAAGCTCTCCGGCGGACAAAAACAACGGCTCGCGCTGGCCTCTGTATTATGTATGCAGCCGCGAATTCTCGTCCTGGATGAACCGACTGCAAATCTGGATCCGGAGGGCACGAGGGAATTGTTTGCCGTTCTGCGAAATCTTCGAAAGAGCGGCAATTATACGATTATCATGATCGAACATAAGCTTGACGATTTAATGGATATGGCGGATCGTGTCCTGGTTCTCGGAAAAAATGGAAGGATCATAGCGGATGGTCATCCTCGTGAAGTTTTTTACCACAAATATAATGAATTAATACAAGAGGGCGTTTGGCTGCCCTACAGCGTTACATTTACTTGTGAGCTAATAAAACGGGGGATTGCTGTTTCTGGAACTCCGCTTACCGTGAATGAAACGGTAGAAATGCTGGAAAGGATCCGCTTGACAGGAGAGAACGACGAATTTGCTCTGCAAGCTGCAGCAGGAATTGCTTCGAGAATGAATGCTGAAGCTGCTAACGATACCGCGCATACCTTTGTGGATAAGATACAAGCTAGCCTGGCAGAAGATGAGCCTGCCATAGAAATCAGACCGATCGAATTTACTCAAAAGAAAGCATGCATCTTGCAGCCCATGCATTTGTGTGTGCCCAAGGGTGACTTTCTGGCCATTGTTGGAAAGAACGGAGCGGGCAAGTCGACTCTGGCGCGCTACATGATCAAGCTGCAACAGGTGGGTAAAGGGGTCATCTATTTACACGGACGCGACCTTGTGGAATGGCCTGTACATGACATAGCGAAAGAGGTTGGATATGTCTTTCAAAATCCCGAACATCAATTTGTCACGAATCGCGTGTTCGACGAACTGGCCTTTGGACTGAAAGGGATGCAGCAGTCTCCAGATGAAATTTACTCACGAGTTGAGCAGATGCTGGATCGATTTGGGCTTAAGAAATATATCGAAGCCAATCCATTTCAACTAAGTCATGGCGAGAAACGGCGTTTAAGCACAGCTTCCATGCTTATTACCGGACAAAGGCTGCTTATTCTGGATGAACCGACATTCGGACAAGATGGGCGCAATGCACATCAGCTTATGCAACTGATGAAGGAATTACAGGAGACGGGACATACCATCATCATCATTTCGCATGATATGGGCTTGATTGCTGAATATGCCGATCACGCAGCAGTTTTGAAGACAGGCAGGCTAATCTTCCACGGAACGGTACAAGCTTTGTTTGACCGGGAGGAGTTGCTTGTCGAAGCAGGTCTTAACTTGCCGCCATCTGTGGAAATCGAACGGCAATTTCGGGCGGCATCTGTATGAGTTATCTGCATCGTCTGAATCCCCTTAGCAAATTACTGGCAATAGGCCCGCCAGCCATGTTCCTGGCTTTGACGACCAATGTCTGGACACCGCTGCTGTTTATCATTCTAACGATAGGCATCACGCTTATGCTGGGGAGAATTCCATTGATGCGTTATGCCAAAGTATGTGCGCCCATGCTGCTCATTGTTCTTGGATTCATTCTTCTGTATCCGCTCTTGGTCAGCGATCGGATCAACGAAGGCTCGGAACTATTATTTTCTTTCGGATTCGTTGATGTATATGAATCGGGGGTATTATTTGGGTTAGCTACAGGATTGCGATTGCTTGCCATGCTCGTTCTATCGCTGTTATTCACCTTGACGACAGACACAGCGGATTTTATTCGCGCGCTCATTCAACAATGGAGAGTCAACTATCGCTTTGGATTCGGTACACTGGCTGTTCTTCGTTTCATTCCTATTCTGATGCAGCAGTTTCAGCTTGTCAAAATGGCTCACCAGGTTCGCGGCTATACAGGGAAGGGGTCTCGCAGAATCATGGAACGAACTCAAAGATATGCGCTGCCTCTCCTATCCTCATCCTTACGTCACGCAGAACGTATGGCCTATTCGATGGATTCGCGTGCCTTCGGAGCTTACCGAACTCGTACGTATTTTCGCCGATCATCAATGGCAAGGCAGGATTATATCTTTATAGGAGCTTTTTGGATCGGATCAACCTTGGCAGTCCTCATCCTGTTTCACTTTGACATGCTTGGCAAGCTTTCTTTATTCAAAACATATCATTAGCGGGTGTGAATAATCTTAATGAAAAATTCAAATTGGGTTTCCATTGTCTGGTCGTTTGCCGATGCCTGTAAAAGTCGGCTGGCGCTATCTGTAGCGTGTGCAATCATTAGTGTTGCTGGAGGAATTATCCCTTATTTCGGCGTCTATCAGATCATTCATTTGTTCATGACTCATGAAGTTCAGTTTCGCGACATTGTTTTTTGGGCTGGTGTTTGTCTTGGCGGCTATGGGGTGAAAATCATTTTTCATGCTGTTTCAACGACGTTGGCTCATCATGCAGCTTATCAAATCCTGGAATCCATGCGTGTTCGGATTGCTGAACGGTTAATGAAAGCTCCGTTAGGAACTGTACAGAACCAATCGGTAGGCAAGCTGAAGAATGTCATGATCGATCGGGTAGAAACGATCGAGCTGCCGCTTGCGCATATCATCCCTGAAGGCATTTCAAACCTTTTATTGCCGGTCTGCGTGTTTGCGTATTTGCTGTTTATCGATTGGCGGATGGCATTTGCATCCCTGCTAACCGTACCTATTGCGGCAATCGCCTTTGCTTATTTAATGAAATCCTTTAATAAGCAATATGCGTCTTACATGGAATCAAGCAATCACGTCAATAGTGTCATTGTGGAGTATGTAGAAGGAATTGAAGTCATCAAAACATTCAATCAATCATCGTCCTCTTATGAAAAGTTTGAGCAAGCCATTCAATCCTTTAAAGACTATACGCTGAGCTGGTTTCGCAATACCTGGAAGCTGATGAATTTCTCCAATGCCGTCTTGCCTTCAACCTTACTCGGTACTGTACCTGTCGGGATGTACTTGTATCAGACGGGGACATTGGGTCCTTCCGAGCTGGCGATTTGCTTCATTTTATCCTTGGGAATTGTTGGGCCGCTCACGAGCTTCACCTTATTTGTGAATAACGCGAAGACGATCGAATATGCCGTTATGGAAGTCAATGAATTTTTACAGTTAGAAGAGCTGGAGAATGCATCAGAACAAGTCCAATTCGATCAATACGGAGTAATCTTTACCGATGTTTCCTTCTCGTATTCAGCGCATTCGCAAGACACAGTGTCCGCACAAAACAAGGTGCTCAATTCGATCAATCTAACGTTTCCGGAAGGAAGCTTTACGGCACTGGTAGGCCCTTCGGGAAGCGGGAAATCGACCATTGCCAAATTGATTGCGAGGTTTTGGGATGTAACGGATGGGGAGATTTCGATTGGAAATGTTCCGCTCAAACAAATTCCCCTGGATCAATTAGCGAATACCGTCAGCTTCGTATCGCAAGACAATTTCCTGTTCGATTGCTCCTTGATCGACAACATTCGGCTCGGCGATCCGAATGCGACAGACGAAGAGGTGATTGCAGCGGCTAAGGCCGCTTGCTGCCATGATTTTATCGAGCAATTAGAGCATGGCTATCATTCTCTTGCCGGAGAGGTAGGGGGCAGGCTGTCCGGAGGAGAAAAGCAGCGAGTGGCAATTGCCAGAGCAATGCTAAAAAATGCTCCCATTATCATTTTGGATGAAGCGACCGCTTTTACCGATCCCGAGAATGAAGAGAAACTGCAGAAGTCGATTGCCGCTTTAACAAAAGGAAAGTCTTTGTTCGTCATTGCCCATAGATTGTCAACGATTCAGCATGCGGATCAAATTATCGTGCTCAATCATGGACAGATTGAATCAACAGGAAGTCATAACCAGCTTCTTCAGACATGCGAATTGTATCGGCATATGTGGGAGGCCCATATCGGCGCAAAAGCATGGGCAGCGAGCAGCAGTGCCAAGGAGGTGCATGCCAATGGTTAGATCGATCCAGCGTTTGCTGAATTGGACGGGTACTCGGCGAAAGCGTATCTATATCGGGTTTGTCTATTCTTTTTTCCATACTCTCTTCACCGCCTTGCCTGTCATCATTGCCGCTTATAGTTTAAAGCTGATTCTGGAAGATATGAATGGCAAGGAGTCGCTCGCGACAAGCTCTATCGTGTATATCGCCATTTCTATGGTGATAGCTGTGGCCGGCCGTTTTATGTTTGGCTATCTTCGTGCATCCACGCAAGAAAGTGTGGGGTATGAAGTGACGGCTGAACAACGAATTCACATTGGCGGACTCTTAAAGCGGGTATCATTGGGTTTTTTTCATCGTAAAAAAGCGGGAGATATTACTTCGGCTGTAACGACAGATTTATCCTTTATCGAAATGCACGGCATGAAGATGATCGATGTCATCGTAAACGGCTACATCAGTGTATTTACCCTAGTTCTGTGCTTGGCTTTTTATCATTATGCAGTTGCGCTTGCGGCTATTGCAGGCATTGCGTGTTCTGCACTATTCTTAAAATTGCTGCGCAGCAAAAGTGAAGAGAATGCGCCGATTCATCAGCAAGCCAAGGATCGCATGATTTCAGCGACGATTGAGTATATTCGGGGAATGCCTGAAGTGAAAGCCTATCATCAGCAGGGCTTTACGAAAGAAAGTATTCATAAGGCGTATGAAATGGGCAAAGAGATCAATATCAAAATCGAAAAAAATTATATGCCGTACAATAGCCTGCATCTGCTCTCCCTTCATGCTGCTTCAACTGGCATCGTTGCCGTCTCAGCATGGCTGGCGATGAATGAAATCATTCCGTTATCGACGATGATCATGATGGTTATTTTTTCATTCGTGATCTTTAGTCAGGTTGAAGCGATGAATAACGCCTCCCATGTATTGAAGGTGATTGACGCAACGCTGGACAAGCTGGAAGAGATGAATGAGACGGAGGTTCTGGATAAGCATAGTAAAGAAATCCATTTGGAGAAATTTGATATTCAATTCACGAATGTATCGTTTGGCTATGAGCGACGGCAGGTGATTCGGGACGTTTCCTTTACGGTTCCGGAACATACAACTACGGCAATCGTCGGACCTTCCGGAAGCGGGAAAACAACGCTATGCAAGCTGATCGCGAGATTTTATGATGTGGATCAGGGGCAGATCGAAATTGGCGGAGTAAATATCCGCGAGGTTACGAGTGAAAGCTTGTTGAAAAATATGAGTATCGTATTCCAAAAGGTGTATTTGTTTCATGATACCATACTAAACAATATACGCTTCGGAAAGCCGGATGCCACCTTGGAGGAAGTCGTGGAGGTATCTCAAAAGGCACGCTGCCATGAGTTTATTATGGCATTGCCGGATGGCTATGACACGATGGTTGGAGAAGGCGGATCAACGTTGTCGGGCGGTGAAAAACAACGGCTTTCCATTGCAAGGGCGATGCTGAAAGATGCGCCTATTATTATTCTGGACGAAGCAACGGCAAGTATTGATCCGGAAAACGAGCATGAAATTCAAGCAGCGATCAGTGCGCTAGTTGCAGGCAAGACGATCCTTATTATTGCGCACCGTTTAGCGACCATCCAAAATGCGGATCAAATTATTGTGCTTGATAATGGCGGAATCGCTCAAAGGGGAACGCATGAAGACTTAATAAAAGAAGACGGAATTTATAAGAACTTTTTGCAAATAAGAAAAAGAGCAGAAGGTTGGAGTTTATGATTAATAGGTTTGATAATGATCGTGGAGGTTCGAGCCCTCTCACCAGTGACTTTAGCGTAGAATGAAACGATTCAATGGGGGCATTATCAGCGGGCGTTCCCTTGCGGGACATGCTCATGATAATGCCTTTTCCTTTTACGGCTTCCTGATAAGCCTGAGACGTATATCTTGGTTAATTTAAATAAGTGATGGTAGGTATGGCTTCGACTCCGCTTGCATAGTAGAAGTTAAGAACGCTAAAAAAGTCAATTGCCTTGTTTTCGTTTAAATCATACACGAGAATGTGGTCGCCCCAATTCTCCAAATCGTCCTCGTCAATCCGTCTCGGAGTTGTTTTTCCCAGCGTATCTACAAATGAGTTATCGTATTCATGGTTAGGTCCGGATTGATAAGCGGACACGAAATACGTAAATAGCGTCCCTTTATCCACATAGATAAGAATCGCCTTATTGGAAGACGCGGATGATGAAGAATAATTGACCGGAGCGGAAATGGACTTTATTTTGACGCTAGATATGTCATGCGAGCGATGGGTATATCCACTTCCCCAAGAGTTAGTAAACTCGCGCTTCCAATCAAGATGTGGATTTTCTCCCTTTCCCGTACCAACGTAAACCCCATTGGAATAAACGGCGCCATCCGGATACTCTGCCACTACATTCAATAAGGAAGCGGAAGCGTGCAATATGCTTGAATAATTTGCCTTATTCAGGGCATTCATCCGAATTGTATAAGAATCGCCAACTGTTCCATCGGAATAGACGCGAATGGCGTAATCTCCTGCAGGCAGCTCTTTCAAGGAGACTTGATGGCCTGCAGAGACTGACACGTTAGTCGCTGCAGCTTCTCCAGTGTTCCAATCAACCAGATACAGCCGCGCCACATAAGCGGAGTTGCTGGACACCAGGTTCATGATCATGCTTCTGTCACTAGGAACTTTAAAAAACCACAAATCATCAGGGTCCTCGGCAGTTAGGGTGTCATTAAAATTCATGAGCGCGTCGGCAACATTATAGGAAGACTTTGTTGAAAAGGAAGGCTCAAGGGTGATGTTGTCGTCTTTCTGTTCAATGAGTGCATCAACAGCAGTCATATCAAGCAAATCCGGGAATGCTGGAACAGAAAACCGATTTACGGTTTCCGGAGTGAGCGGCTGAATGGCCTCTGCACTTTCTGGTGCCGATTCTGCTGAAACGGGTACAGTAAAAACGCTGAAAAATAAAGCCAATATCATGATAACGCTTAATGCTTTGGAACTTTGTCTTTTTCTCATTTAAACCTTCTCCTTTTTCAGATTATTTTAGGCAACCCAGCTAAGATGACATCCATCATGTGGAAATATAAAGTAAATTAATACCTATATGTACCATTTATAGTAGACTTCATCCTGTCGGATTGCAATATGATTTTCATTCGTTTGAATAATGTTCATAATTTTCAGAACAAGCACGTGACAAGTAGAGAAAAAAATCGCAAACTTGGTACAGCAATGTTATCGAGCCTGTGCTCCCTATTCCCCAAGCATTTCATGTATCGGCAGAGAATCATGTATAATGTAAAGCATCGCATGGCACGGTTGCCGGAAAGGAGGATGTCATCTATGAAAGCATTGGCAGCTCAGAGGTGTATCGAGATCAGGAGAAAAATTGAATGCACAGTGGAGCGAATTACGGAGACCTCCTTCCATATGAAGCTGTACAGCCATGAGATTACCGTGAAAGAGGAACGGATTGCAATGGATAGAATTTACGATATTTCGTACTACCGAAAAAGCCGAGAAGAAGATGCTATCGGTTTCCTCTACTTGCATACCAATCGAGGCGTTCAGACGTATTACGTAAAAGACGATCCGACTCAATTTATAGAAGCCTATAGAAAGCTGAATGAGTTAAATAGAAAAAAATGAGCAAGAAGCTCAGATAGAAAAAATTGCATATGTTCATTCGTTTCAACACGCTTGACACGGTTAACACATCATTATATACTAATGAAGTGTTGAGGCCGCATCAGGTCTCAGAACGATAACATAATCATAGTTTGCGGTCATGGCGGAATTGGCAGACGCGCTAGATTCAGGTTCTAGTGTCAGCAATGACGTGGAGGTTCGAGTCCTCTTGACCGCACCACCAATGTAAACGACAGTCCTTGCGAGCAGCAAGGGCTTTTTTGTTGTGCCGCGCTCTTTTCCCTCGGAAAGCCTCAAAATGGTAAAGATGAGTTGAAAATTTGATACCATGTAAAATGGAACAAATGGAAGATCGTACCCGAATGAAAGCGATGTATTCGTTTTCTTTAAAATTAAAGCGGTTTTACTTTTGGGTAATGAATAGGATAGTTTGATAATAGAAAAGATTTCATGCTCGTTTTCAGAAAGAAGGTGAAACAAATAGAATACCGGTGACATTCTCTCCGGCAGCTCACGCATTTACTCCCCATCAATAAGACATCTAAGAGATAACCCGCATTTTCACAGTGGAAGAACATACATCCATAGTGCCTGCAGAATATAGAGAACTTCCGCCTAACGCCATTACTGTATCATGCATTATCGTGTAGAAAGATAAGAAGGAGTGGGCGCTATGCAATACTTTTTTTATGTAACGACAACTGTATTTCTAGTATTTCAATTGCTATATACCATCGTCCCCTTATTATTCAGCAAAGTAAAAAAATTAGACAACAATCTTTCCGAAAAATCAATATCGGTGCTGGTCCCCGCTTATAACGAGGAGCTTACCATTGCAAATTGCATCAAAGCGATGGAGGGGCTGAATTACGGCAACCATGAAGTCATCATCATAAACGACGGTTCGAAGGATGATACATTCCGGCGGCTTCATGAGCTGCTGGAGTTGGAGCCCATTGACAGAAAACCGGATCAAAAGCTTGCTTATAAGGAGATTAAAGGGATATATGGCTCGAAAATCTATCAAAATATATTCGTCATCGACAAATTGAACGGTGGAAAAGCGGATTCCTTAAATGCGGGCATCGATTGTGCTCAATCCGACATTGTCATAACGCTGGATGCGGACAGCATGCTCGAAGTCAATTCGCTTAAATATGTCAATCAATATTTCCATGACAAGGATATAATCGCACTGGGCGGCACCGTTAAAATCGTGCAAGGCGCCCAAAAAAAGAACGGAGTCATCGTAGAGCAATTTGCGGGCAAAGGGATTATCAAAAGCCAAATTATCAATTACATTCATGGTTTCTATGTCCGGAAATTAACGCAATCTGTATTTAATTCCATTGTTGTCATCTCAGGCGCATTCGGCGCGTTCTACAAAGAGATCTTGATCCAAGTTAATGGCTTCAGAAGCACTGTTGGAGAGGATATCGACATCACCCTGAAAATTCATGAGTATTTGAAGGCGAATAAGTTGAAGCAGAAGCTGGTGTATGCCCCGGAAGCGGTATGCTATACGGAATGTCCGGAAAATATCCCCAACTTCTATAAGCAGCGGATCCGATGGCAAAAGGCTTTTGTCGATTGCATCTTAATATATTGGTCCAAACTGTCGGAAAAGTTCAGCTTGGGCGTCAGCCTGTTTTTTGCGATTGACGGTTTTGTATTGGGAACGCTGACCGCCTTCACAACCATTTTTTATTTGCTGCAAATCGCGCTTTTTGGCGGCGACATCATTCAAGCGCTTATGATGTTAAGCATCACATTAATCGTGAATGCCACACAAATTATCATCTCGCTGTACCTGTGCAAAAAATACGAAAGCAGTTATGCGTTCAAGGATTATTTGAAAATGTTCTTATTCAGCCAGTATGAATTGTTAACGTACCGAAATTTATTGCTTTATTTAAATATTGTCGGAACCTTTAAATATTTCGACAATGATGAAGGCTGGGGTTATGTAGAGCGCAAAGGGGTTGCAACCATCAGTTAATTTTGCCCAAACAGATCATATAGGCTAACTTAGGAGGCTGCCATGGAGAGTGTTTTCAAAAATAATAGAATTATATACATTGACATATTGCGGATCATTTCCATTATAGCTGTTATTGTGCTGCATATTACCGCGGATTTGCTGACCAGAACGAACGATTTTGACACCCCGTCATGGTGGGTCAGCAATGTGTTCAATTCCATTTCGAGATTTGCGGTTCCTGTATTTTTCATGATTAGCGGAGCGATGATACTGCGGATTGACGTCCAATCATACAGGGACTTCTACATAAAAAGAGTATTGCCTTTAGTCATCTCGCTAGTGAGCTGGTCTTTGATTTATGCCTTGTACACGCAATATTTTATCGTTAACAGCCACATGAACGTCTATCAATTTCTCGGAGATTTCGCTTATAAATTACTGACAGACGGGAACTATATTCATTTATGGTTTTTGTATGCTATCATCGCTATTTATATGACGGTTCCTTTGATTAGCAAATTGGTGAAGGCGTGCAGCGAGAAGGATTTGCGTTATTATTTGACGCTCTGGTTCATTATCAGCATCCTGTATCGCTTGATATCTGATATCGTGCTTAAAGCAACTTCGCAATATATAAATATACCTATTTTGAACATTCCTTTTTTTACGGGTTTTTTGGGGTATTTTGTATTGGGATACTATATGTTTACATATGGGCTGCCGGAGAGACCGAAAAGATTATTTTTTAATTTGGGCATTATCTCGTTTTTTGTTACTCCGGTGGCGACTTATTTTGCATCTCTGTACAACGGCGTGCTGGATGAAATGTTTTACGGGAATTATTCCATCACGACGTTCTTTATGGCCATAGCCATGTTTATTTACTTTCAAGAGAAAGACAGCTCATTAAGGGAAAAAGTAAATCACAAAATCAAAAAAATGATCGGTTCCGTGTCAAAAGCGAGCTTCAGCATTTATCTTATTCATTTGCTAATCGAATTGCTCGTATCCCGCCGGGCTGACACCGAGGGAACGCTGCTGCAAACTTCGTTCAACCTTGCGTTTAATGTAGTTGCCATCTTTGCAATCAGTTACATTACGGTCAAATTGTTGAATCTCAATAAATTCATAACCAAAGTGCTATTTGGTGGAAGAGGTTAATGATGCGTGTAAGCCATTATACAAAAGCGTTTATCGTGATGTTAATAATAGGGATGGGCTTCTATTTTTATAATTTGCACATTACAGACCATAAAATGAATACTGTTTATATTCCGATATGGAAAAATTTAAGCGATATCAAGCTGCAGGATAAGAAGGTGGATATTGCATTTATCGCCTTCGCAAAAATAGATAAAAACAATATTTTTTTTCACGAAGATCCCGCTCAAAACGATCTAATCAAAGCAAATATCAAACGGCTGAAGGAGAGTCATCCGCAAACACGTTTTGTGCTGGCCGTCGGAGGGTATAATGTGGATGGATTTTCGGATGCCTCGCTGGACGCCAATCGGTATCAATTTACTGAAAGCATTGTCGGGATGGTGCAGGAGCTGGATTTGGACGGAGTGGATATCGACTGGGAATTTCCGGCTTTTGATGCTTGGGGGACGCAAAAGGCACGAGCCGAAGATACTCACAACTTTACGTATCTGATGAAAGAATTAAGGGAAAAGCTTAATAAGCTGCCCCATAAAAATAAAAAATATGTGTTGACCTTTGCTGCGGGAACGCAAGACTGGTATTTCAACAATGTAGAGGTTAAACAAGTAGAGAAATACGCCAATTTCATCAACGTTATGAGCTATGACTTGACGGGCAGATGGTCTGATACGACAGGGTACAATGCCAATCTGTACAAGGATGCCAACGAGAAGGCCAAAGATAGCGTGGATGAAATTATCAATATGTATTTGCAGCACGGCATTGACAGTAAGAAGCTGCTTCTGGGCATTCCGGCCTATTCGTACGGATGGGAAGGCGTGAAAAACGAAGGTGGAGGAAACGGAGCGTTTGCTGCCGGAAATCCAATCGATATAGACAAAGTGGATTTGAGTTATAAAACCATCGAACAAAAATATAGGAGTAAAAAAGGATTTAAGCGTTATTATGACGAGAAGGCAAAGACCGCATTTTTATATGATGGGGATATGTTCATCACCTATGAGGATAAAGAAGCGTTAAAGGAAAAAATAGCGTACATTCAAGGTAAAGACTTGGGAGGGGCAATGGTTTGGGAATACTCTCAAGACTCCGAGGATGGAATTGTAAAGTTTTTGGGTGAGCACTTGAATGAGTAATATCAGCCAAATAATTCAGGTAACGCTTAAATCATTCATGGGCAAGTAAGCGATGCCAAGCTATGATAGAGGTGTTACTAGGATGGAGGTTGGTATTAATGAAGAAACAGCGTGTAGGTATCGTGGGCTGTGGAAATATTTTTCCAATGCATGCCAAGTCCGTAGAGCTGAATGAACATGCAGAATTAGTGGCTATATGTGATGTCAAAGAAGATCGGGCACAGAAAGCAGCCAATCAATACAACTGTGCTTATTACTTGGATTATAAACAAATGATTGATGAGGCCGACCTGGACGTTGTGCATGTATGTACACCACACCATATGCATGCTCCTGTCGTCATCTATGCAGCAGAGAAAGGCAAGCATGTCATTACGGAGAAGCCGATGAGCATTACGGTGGCGGATGCGGAGGCGATGATCGAGGCGTGCCGCACACACAATGTCACATTCGGAGTCATTTTTCAAAACCGCTATAATCCAGGCTCCGTGTTGATTAAGGAAGCTCTCGACAGCGGCAAGCTGGGGCGCGTGCTTGGGGCTCGCTGTTCTGTCACCTGGAAACGAACAGACGAATATTACAGCAAGAGCGACTGGAAGGGCACCTGGGATAAAGAAGGCGGCGGCGTCATTATCGATCAGGCCATTCATACATTGGATTTGATGAGATGGTTCATCGGAGACGATATTGCTGCGATATCCGCTCACATTGAAAATCGCACGCATCGACAAATCGACGTTGAAGACGTGGCTGATGGAGTTATCGAGTTCAAAAACGGGACGATGGCCTCCTTCTACGCGATGAACTATCATAGCTATGATGCTCCAGTGGAGATTGAATTGCACTGCGAGAAAGGAACCGCGCATATCAAGGCCGAGCAAGGCGCCATTCATTATGAAGACGGCACTGAAATTAGCCGGGACACCGATCGCAACAACGTAATCGATTACGGCGAAGGGGTAAAAACATACTGGGGGATAAGCCACATCCATCAAATCGGGAACTTCTACGATGCTGTAATCAATGGTGAGCCGTTGCATATTACAGGGGAAGAAGCCTTGAAAACTCAGAAGATGGTCGCGGCTATATATGAATCCGGGAAGACGGGACTAAAGGTTCAATTTTGAGCCTGTGAATAAAAATCAAGTGAAGTTGCTATAGCTTAATGAGGAAGAATCACCTGTTAGATGCCAACATCTATCAGGCGATTCTTCTTTTTTAGAATGGGTCCTCGTTAGTGGATGTCAGTTCGCCCTCTCGTGTTCTTCAACCTCGATGTGCTCTTATATCCACTCTTCCAATGGCTCAGATTGAGCAAGTTAAAAGTCGCCGAAGTAGCCTTATGTTCACTCTCCCGATGATTCAGATGGAGCATTGAACAGCTCGGACATCAAATCTTCTGCTTCCTGCCTTCGCTTTGCTGTTTCTGTTGGGTCGACTGTTATTTTATCTTTGCAGATGATTACAGCATCCCCAGCTTTAGCGCCATCCGGGAGTAATGACTTTTGGAAGTCATGCGTCTTTCCATCAAGCTCAATGACCGCAATATCTCCCTCAATACGGTCAATTATCCCTTTTTTCACATCGTTCACCTCGCTGTTACGAATGTTATCTTCTTCCCGTCACTGATTGCAGTGACCGTTCCTTGCTGATCGGTTCGATATATTTTGGAGTTCGCTTTTTTTAGACGAGTGAGTATGTCCTTCGTTGGATGTCCATACTTGTTGCCTGTTCCTGCACTAATAATGGCATGTGCAGGTTTGACCGCATTCAGAAATTTCTGTGATGTAGATGTAGTAGAGCCATGGTGTCCTACCTTGAGTACATCGGCAGACAAGTTGGCCCCGCTTTTTATCATATCTGCTTCGCTTTTCTGCTCCGCATCACCGGTGAACAAAAAGGAAGTATCTTTGTATTGCAGGCGCAAAACCGCACTCCATTCGTTGAGCTCATTTCCGTATTCATTAACTGGTCCGACAAACTTGGCTGTCATTCCAGCAAGCGGTATATCAACACCGGTTTTTGCCGTTTTTATCGTGAGCTTTTGTTTCTTCACAGCCAATAGGAAGTCTTTAAAGGTTTGTGTTGTATGTGATACTTTAGGTGCATAGACGGCTTGGACTGGAAATGCATGAATAACATCATCCAAGCCACCGATATGGTCGGCATCCGGGTGGGTGGCAATTACTACATCAAGCTGCTTTACCCCGAGGTGCTTGAGATAGGTTACGACGTCTTTTCCCTTGTCATTGTCACCCGCATCAATTAATATGTATTGGTTTTTTGGTGTTCGAATGAGAGTGGAATCTCCCTGTCCTACATCTAAATAGTAGACTTGCAGCGTACCGGCAGCTTGTTTCTTCGGGAGAATCATTGCCGCGCCAGTGCTTTTTTGAGCTGATTTTTTGTCGGTGGCCCTTCTTATGCTGCCATCCTTGTTATGATAATGATACTCTCCATCTGTAAGCCCCCATTGCTGGCAATTGGTACGGCACGTATGCCCCCCATTGGCATCGGTCTTACCTGGATGTGCGATGGCTGAAGCAGGAAGGATGGCAACGATCAACGTTAAAACTAGGAATAGTGGAATCAGATGTCTTCTCATGATGCTCCTTCTACTGTGTGTCATAGAACCAATATTACCATAACTACATGGTAGTTGAAAACAAATGTTCGCATATAACGGGTGCTTGTATCGATTAATTGGCAACAATGCTTGTACGCTATGGAAAACATATTGGCAAGCTGTAAGAATAATTCACAATCGGGTCGCTTCATATTTTAATAAATAAGACAGAAGAAGCTTTTCCGGTATCTGACGCGTTTTATTTTATGGGAATGCTATGTAATTTAGCGCTTGGAGGAAGGGTGAGCTGGTCTCCCGAAGACAATACAACGGTTATGCTGACGCCGATGGGAATCAAAAAGGAGAAACGGACAAATATGCGGAGCAAAAAGGAGTGAAGCCGAAGATTCCGACTCATCTCATTACTTTTCCAATACCTTTCCGATGACCGGATTTGTCCGCTATGGAACGATGGATAGCTTCGGGGCGATGACCGATCTCGGAAGCTTCACTGTCAACAATTACAGCTATTCCAATGCGGATGCGGTTACAGCCATCCCGAACGAAAAACGAACCGACAGCAAATAAATTGATGTCCGAGGGTGTGAACGCGTGCGCGTCATCTTCGTAGCGTATAAGAAGAAACAATTCAGCGAATAGTTATAAGAACTTATTTACAATATTGAGGATAATTTGTTATCATATACAAAATATTTAAACGCGATGAAGAGAAGAGTAAATAAATGAATTCTTTCACAGAGAGCTCCAGTTGCTGAAAAGGAGCAAGAATTATTTATTGAACCAAGCCTCTGAGCAGCATGTCGGAACCTGATGAAGGGGATGAGATGACAGGAGCTCCTGTTACAGAGCTAGAGTATAAGCATTCATTGCAATGCCGTACTTGATGAGGTTAATATGGCGACATATTAATAAACCTGGGGTGGTACCACGAGAATCTCGTCCCCAAGACGCTAAGTCTTGGAGGTGAGATTTTTTTGTTTTGTAACAATATAGAACTGCTATTGACCATAAATAGGAGGGTATGACTATGTGTAAGGAAAATGAGACTGTCTCTGAACATTTTATAGATAAGCTGATTCATGACGATCTTCAAGCCGGAACATATAACAGAGATATTTGCACAAGGTTTCCTCCAGAACCTAATGGATACCTTCACATTGGAAGTGCGTATGCCATACACACGAACTATATGACAGCTAAAAAGTTCAAAGGGAAGTTTCATTTGCGCTTTGATGATACGAATCCTTTAAAAGAGGATATGGAATATGTGAATGCCATCATTGATGATATCAATTGGCTGGGTAACAGCCCGGGCGACAATATATTTTATGGATCAGACTACTCGAATGAAATATTCAATGCGGCTGTTGCTTTGATCAAGAAAGGAAAAGCATATGTTTGCGATTTATCGCCAGAAGAAGTAACGACTTACAGAGGAACCCTTACGGAACCTGGCAAGAACAGCCCATACAGAAATCGATCCGTCAAAGATAACCTCGATTTATTCACAGACATGAAGAACGGTATTTATCATTCAGGGGCAAAAGTTCTGCGGGCTAAAATAGATATGGGTTCTCCCAATATAAATTTAAGGGACCCTGTAATCTACAGAATCATTCATGCGGAGCATTACAGAACGGGCAAGACGTGGTGCATCTACCCCATGTATGATTTTGCTCATCCCATTCAAGATGCAATCGAGGGCATAACGCATTCCTTATGTTCCATCGAGTTTAAAGATCATCGTCCTCTTTATGAATGGGTGATGAATGAGCTTAGTATATGTGAAGCTCCTCAACAAAGGGAATTTGGAAGGCTGAACATAACAGGTGTTGTTACGAGCAAACGATATTTAAAACAATTGGTTGCTGGGAAATACGTAGACGGATGGGACGATCCAAGACTCCCTACGATTCGCGGACTCAGGAGAAGAGGCTTTACTCCTGAAAGTATAAGAAGCTTTATCGAAGAGATCGGCTTAATTAGACATCAGAACATGGTTGACATCGCTATGCTTGAACATTCTGTAAGGCAGGATTTAAAAGCAAAAGTAAACAGTATTATGGCGGTAGTAAATCCTTTAAAAGTGGTGATCACAAACTATCCAGAAAACCATTCTGAATGTGTAACCATCGATAACAATAGCGAGAATGATGCTTTAGGGAAGAGAAATGTGCCCTTTACAAGAATTGTTTATATTGAAAAGGATGATTTTATGGAGCAGCCATCCAAAGGATTTCACAGACTGACTCTACATGCAGAAGTTCGGTTAAAAGGGGCTTATTTCATTACGTGCAATGAAGTGATCAAGGACGAACAAACAGGTGAAATAACCGAGCTCCGCTGCACGTATGATCCGAAAACAAAGAGTGGAACCGGCTTTACTGAACGGAAGGTGAAGGGGACGATCCATTGGGTTTCAGCGCAGCACGGAATAAAAGCTGATATACATCTATATGAGAAGCTGTTAATGGATAACGATCGCATGAAAGATGACAGCCCAGCTTGGGATGAATCAATAAATCCTCACTCGCTCCTGATCGTTAAGGATTGTATTGTCGAGCCGTTCGTGGAAAAGGCGCTACCCGAAGATAAGTTTCAATTTATTCGACATGGATATTTTTGTGTGGATAAAAAATATACAACGAACGATAAACTGGTATTCAATAGAATCGTACCACTGAAAGATACATGGAGGAAAAATACGTAATACCACATGTGAACTGGGGCACAGGGTAAAGAACCGGGCAGTCTAAGCCGATATCCGGTTCTTCCTGTTTTCTTACGAAATTGTTCTTCAGCGAATTTTTATAATTTTATTGGAAAACATCCGACGTGAAAAAATGGAATATGGCATCAGACGATTCGTGAGTAATGAGCTCTGCATCTCGTGCAGTTGCTTTGATCCCGTACCTCGCCATTTTCCATTGTTCGTCCCGACAAACCGAACTCAATGCTAGTCTTTTCACTTCCACATTTAGGACATTCCTTGATTAAGTGCGTTCCGTCGAAACCAACAATGTTCGTTACCCGTCTGCCGAGACGGTCATAACCGCTCAGGTTCGCGCTAAAGTGGATTGGCTCGCTATTGGAATGAATTATTTTATCATTTTCCTCTCCCAATGTAACAGGAAATTCTACTCTCATCGTTTCCCTAACCTCCAATTCTCAAATATGAAATGAACTTATCTCATTTTGTTCACGTAAGGAATATTATACCATGAGCTTATGAGTCTTTGGTTCTATATCTATTACTTTATATGATAAAAATAGACATAAAAATAGAATACTGTGAAAATTGGTTAGTGAGTGTGAAATCTTTATGTGATAATGATACAAATGCTGGCCTCCCATCGTTTAACACATGAAGAGAGGATGTGAGCCGATGGAAACGTTCCTGCACTTATATGATCGTTATTTTGATGATCTGTACCGTTACGTGTTGTTCCGGGTGGGAAATCGATGGGATGCGGATGATTTAGTCAGCGACATCTTTCGAAAAGTGTTGGAGTACAGCCAGAAGCACCACGGCGTCATGCCGGAGCATGAGAGGGCGTGGCTGTTCACGATCGCCAAAAACCGAATTATTGATTATTACCGCAGAAAATCTGAAACGGCTTATGGAATCGATCCAGAGCGCGGCGGCTACGAGCATATTCCAGACATGTTCCGGGAGGCCTCCGTTCAGAACGACTGTCTGGAAGAAGCGATGCTCGAATTGGAACACGAGGACCGGGAGGTAGTGCATCTCAAGTATATGGTGGGCTTCGCTTACGAGGAAATTAGCGCGATGGTGGGCAGGACAGAAACGTGGCTGCGCAACCGCGTGCATCGGATTCGCAAAAAGATGGCCCTGCTCATCGAACGCTGCATGGGGGAGGTCTAATCATGTCCGAGTCAAATCCGAAGTGGGTGAATGATTTGAAGAAGGTTCATGACCAGCTTGCCATTGACGAGTCGTTCAAGGCGGAACTGCGCTGCAGGCTAGTACAGGAAGGCTCAACCTTCGAGCAGACCTCTCACACGCGCAGCAAGCCGAAGCCGCGATATTGGGCGTGGGCGACTGCAGCTGCGGCAGTCGCAGCCATCGTGCTGCTCTGGAGCATGCTTGCCGAACCGGCAGCGCCGCGGGTATATGCGGCCGACTTGAAGGCGGAGCTGCGGTTCGATACGGTGCAGCAGCTCGGGCAAGAGCCGAGCGTATCCGCCGCGATTCACGGTGATACGACCTACTATGCCGTCCCGGGGCAAGGCGTTTACATGCAGCGAGGTCTGTCCTATGAGCGCATTGCGCAAGGGGATGCCACAGCAATTGCGATATCGCCGACGGGCAAACAGCTGGCCTATGTGAGCGGGCATGAGCTCTTCGTCTGGAATGCGGAGACGAAGCAGACGAAGCTTGTAATAGCCGCGCCTTCAGCCACAGTAAAGCTCGCTGCCCCAGTCTGGTCGACCGATGAGTCGAAGCTGGCTTACGAGCGTCACGAACCGGCGGCCGGCACGATTTGGGAAGCGCAGCTGAAGACGGGGGAACAGCGGTTTATTACGAAGGGAGCTGCGCCATCCTACATTCCGCATGCAGAGAAGCTGATGTACGATCGCGCTGGCCGAATTTACACGAAGAACCTGGATTCTGGCAAGGACGAACTGTGGGCTGAAGGCCATTCGCCTGCCGTTTCACCGGACGGAAGCTATGTGCTGTATGTCCGCGCAGCAGCAGACAGCCTGCAGCTGGAAGATGCTTGGATCGCAGATCTAGACCGCACGACGGAGCAGCAGGTTACGCACAATGAGCCCACCGATGCATGGGAGAACGGAGAATTGAAAGAGGGCGCAAAGCAACCGTATTTTACGCTTCAGAACCTTTCTTGGAGCAACGATGGCAAGGAAATTGCCTTGTATCAGGTGACGGAAACGAACAGTACGAGACGCCAATTGGTCCGCTATATGTTGTCCGTGCATGAGCTGGCGCCAGAGCAAGTGGTGGGCAGAGCGATCGAGGCGTTGATTTATCGGGATGAACGTTACGCGCATAGCTTCTTCCGCTATGATCCCGGATATTTAAAAGGGACCTCGCCGCGTCAGGTCGGCTATACAATATTGAATAAATCCGTAGATTCGAAGGGGAAGGCGGTAGTGACTGCAGCGATCGATTATTCATATCAAGATCCGTATTACGCCGTCGAGAAAAAGCAATTTACCCTCACGAAAAGTAAAGATGGATACAAAATCGACGAGATGAAAGAGATGGGCAGTATTCGAATTGCGGACTGGAGCGGCGAAATCGTGACAACGACGGAAGCTGAGCAGAAGGGGGACCTCATATTCAAGCTGGAGCAGGTGCCGCAGGATGATGGCTGGAAAAATGAAGGCTTCGCCAATCTCGTCTATAGGGAATCAGCCAGCGGCAAGAAAATATGGTTCCTCGTGAAACAGCGGCAGGGTGAGCAATCCCGCTTGCGTCTTATGAGCTACGAATGGAATCAAGGCAGCTTTGAGAAGTTCGGCTGGCTGGCTGGTGCCGAGCATTCCTCCATGATGATACTCGATGGTAACGGGGAACGGGCTGCGATAGATGTAACACGAGAAGATAATCGTGCAGATATCGCGATTCTGTCAATAGATGGGACAGATACGGCTCCTATGTACTTGTCTGATAAGCTTCAAGGCCCGAATTACGAAGAGATGGGTACCCGTCTATGGGATGGAAGTATGCTGAGCTTCTACATTTCAGTGGATGGACGTGACTTCTTCTTTAAGTACAACGCAGCACAATAGTGCATCAGCAATCGAATAACCGAACGACCGAACGATTGCCGAGGGAAGCGAAGCGCCGGATGAACAGCAGCGGCCAGGCGCTTCCCCCGAGTGCGTCAGTCGAGCCAGCCCTTGTCGCGGGCAGTGCGGATCGCTTCAATGCGCGTGCTCGCACCAAGCTTGCCGATGGCTTCTGACATATAGTTGCGGACGGTACCGTGCGACAAATACAAGCGGGCCCCGATGTCCTGCATGGTCAGACCTTGCGCCGCAAGCTGCAGCACTTCGCGTTCGCGTGCGGTGAGCGGGCACGGATTATCCCATACCGCAAGCGATAGCTCAGGACTGACGACCCGTTTGCCAGCATATACGCGCCGGATGGCATCGGACAGCTCATCACTCGGACTGTCCTTCAGCAAATATCCGGCAACGCCGGCTGCCATCGCCCGTTGAAAGTATCCCGGCCGGGCAAATGTCGTTAGGATGATGACTTGGCAAGGCAGCCTGCTTTCCTTAATTGCTTCGGCGACATCCAACCCGGTCATGAGCGGCATTTCGATATCCAGCACGGCGATGTCCGGCTGGTGCTGCTTAATGAGCGCCAGTGCGGCTTCGCCGTTCTCTTCTTGGGCGATGACTTCGATGTCATCTTCGAGTGATAATAACGTTGCCAGCGCCCCGCGCAGCAATCGTTGATCTTCTCCTAAAATGATGCGGATCATACTGCTTCACCTGCTTTCCACGTTTCGTATGACGCATGGCATGTACAGCGTCAGCTCCGTGCCCGCACCTGGATGGGAATCGAGCTCCAAGCTTCCATCCACGAGTGCCAGTCTCTGCCGTAATCCAGCAAGCCCTCTGCTCTTGGCTTTTAGAGTCTGTTCCGCCGTAAGTCCGATGCCGTCGTCCTTCACGACGAGCCGCACGCAGCCTTCTTCTACTTCAAGATCGACATGGCAGGAGGCTGCGCGGCTATGACGGACAACGTTCGTCAGCACTTCCCGGAAGCACATGGCCAATATCGTTTCCTGCAGAGCCGTAAGCGGGAGTGGATCGTCTGCAATCGATCGGGCCTCTTCCGTTGCCGGATCGACACGTCCGTCCCATTCGGATAGCCGCTCTGGCAGCGATATTTCGATTCCCGCGGCTGCGCACAATGTTCGCGCGTGACCGAACTCTTCTACTAAACGGACCACCTTCATCTCGGTGACAAGCTCCCGCATCTGCTTGAGCGCAGACCGGGCGGTCTGGCGAATGTCATGCGCCTCTTGTGCGGCCTTCTGCGGATCGCGGGGGACGATCTTCTCTACAACCTCAGCCTTCAAGGCAATGAGTGATAGCGTGTGACCGAGCGTATCATGCAGTTCGCGCGCAATCCGCTGCCGCTCTTCCTGCTGTGCCATACGTTCCACTTGGGCTGTGGCAGCCTGTAGTCGCTCTGCCATCTGCTTGTATTGCGCATAAATCCGAATCGTGAACGGAAGCATGCTGAATACACCGAACAAAGGCGGCAGCAGACCGATCGATAGCTCCCAGCCGACTGTGCCGATATATGGGGCGGCGCATGCCGCCATCCCAAGCGTGAATACAGAGGCGATGGATACGATGAATGCCGTTTTTTGTTGGCTGAGCTGGTTAATAAACAAGAAGCTGATAAAAGAATACATCGGGTGATACACAGCCGCCAATATTAATGTAATCAACACTTGAAGCGCCAGCAGCAGCGGCACCCATCGCACCGTCCAGTACAACTGGCGGTACAAGATGACGAACAGGGCGAGCAAGGCAAGCCCGGGCAGCAACCGCTGCACAGGCTCGCGAAATAAGAATGATAATGGAATGATGAGGTTGGCGAGAAGAAGGTACGGAACGAAGCCTTCTGCCGCGGGAAACGGTCTCCAATTATATGTAGTCACTTACATCGCTTCCCGTCTGTTTAGGGTATAACTTGATATTATCATAAATACGATTCCACAGCCTGTATGAATGAGCCAATCAAGCGCTGCAGGGGCGCTATTCAAGGCGCCATGAGCGTTTGATCCCTTGCTCTTAAATCTTGCAATCCGTTAGTTAAATATGTGTATGCCCTATTGTATGCTGTTAACTGGTGTTACTTATTATTTAGGATGGATTTAACTGGTCCGAAAACTAACCAAATTATCACAGTACCTATAATATTCACAACCCAATAAATTAGCCAAAAAGTATCTTCAAATGGAACAATGAAAAAAGCTATTCCAACCAGAGTTAATATAATTACAGCACATACAAAAAAACGACTGAATTCTCGCCACTGATATTTTACTTTCTCTTTACCATGCAGCTTCTTTTTTTCAGGACGCTCTCCAGAGGCCCACTTATAAGCAGCCCATTGATCTGCCCATTTAATAGTTTTATGACCATACGTAATTGAAAAACCGATATACGTTGCTGATAGGCCATGAAAAAAATGTGGCTTGGTACCATTAGATAAATCGATAAACGTGATAATCAAAAGAAAAATATCAATTAACGGAGTTGATGCTAATAAAATGATAGATAATTTATTTAACCCCCATACGTATCGAAGTAGTAATCCGCTTACTAAGAATATCCAAAAGGCTATTTCACCTATAATGATAGCGAGAAATATTAAGTTCATTTAATTAAGCCTCTCCTCCCGCCGAATTGTTTCATTACTTGCCTACATTCGATTGCATATGTCATTGTTCATCATCCTTTTATTTATCCGTCTGGCTTACATATGCATTGTAGCGAATGCAGGGCATGCCGCATTAGTGTGTAATGTCATCTTCTCGATATGACAAATGTCAGCAAACATGAACGGAGTGCTCCCGGGTTATGGGGGGAAAGAACGCCGATGTTCGTGACTTCCTAGGATGCACTGGCATGCCGCTATAAATTAATAAATTAGGCTGAACGTAGACTATCGCCGTTCCCAAGCAGTCGGTATGCTCGTAAAATAGGATGTGAATACAAAGTAGGGGGATGAGAACGGTTGGAAAATCGATTAAGCAGAAAAGTTAAATCGAAAGAACTGTCCTGCTTGTGTAAACAAGGCCATGCGTCACAAGTGCGGTTCCAACACCGCATGAGCGGCCGAACGTCGTTGACACAGGGCCACCGGCATCGGTTTCGCAATTTAACGGATCGATTTATTCCGGGACGAGGCACCCATCGGCATACATTTAACGGGATTACCCGAATTGCCGACGGCCATCGGCATGCTTATTCCGGTATTACCGGACCAGCGATCAATGGTCAAGGGCCGCGCCATTTCCACCGTTTCCGTCAAGTAACCCAAGTGGCCGACGGCCATACCCACATCATATCGGGACGAACGAGCGTGCCTATTCGGGTGAGCGGATCGGCGAAGCACCGGCATGGATTAATTGTGGAGAGCATACAGCGAATCTAATGAGAGCGACAAGATTTCAGCATAACCAGCTGAAATCTTTTTTTTAATTCAATTAGAACTCTAACCATAACGGTATAGGTGATAAAAATATGACTTCGAGGGTACAGTATATTTGTAATCCAACTAGAAACAGGAATTCGGCATCGTCATAGATGTTAAGTGGAGCGGGGGAAGCCATGTTTTTTGTCGAGGCATTAATTATATTGAGTGTAGGGTTTTGCTTGTTGCGCATTCTTGGCAAAAAGACAGTATCTGAAATGACGGGATTAGAGCTTATCACGATGCTGTCGATGGCTTCTGTAACAGGGCACGCGGTATCGGAGGACGGATTAGGCAGAACGATTATTACGTTATGCTTGTTCGTCGCATTGCTTATTACGGTTCAATACTTGGCGATTAAATTTAACTTTATTGAGAATATAATTATTGGAAAAGCTACACCTGTCATAAAAGACGGACAGCTCATTCCCGTCAATTTAAAACGACTGCGCATGTCCGTAGATCAGCTCGAAGCAAGGATGAGAGAGAAAGGCATTTCTTCTATGGAAGACATCAAATGGGGTACAATTGAAATTAGCGGTGAGCTGGGTTATGAGTTAACAAGCAAGTCTAAACCGCTTACCGTGGAAGAGCTCGAGAAGCTGTTGGCGCAATATGGTCTGGTGCAGCCGGCGAAAGCCAAACCGAAGAACGATTTGTTCCAGGAAGTATTTCAATATCACGAGTCAGATAAGAAGGAAGCCGATTCAATCCATTTGGAGTAAGGAAGGAGATGATGCGAAAATATGCTTGACATCTTAAAAGTGGGCGAGTATAATACTTAGTTAACAGGTTGTACATCACTTGTTGTGCACTTCCTCAACAGAACAATTTCATCTTTCACCATCATTTCAGCTTGTCCACCGCTCCTTCGGAATTTTCCCTACGCGCCCGTTATTCCGTTGAATCAAGTTTCTAATGAATAGGTTCGATTGTGTAGTATGTTTATTGTTTCGTATGTTTGATTTCAGGTTAAATGAATATCGTAATGAGGAGGGCTTACGTATAAAGTACAGCCGGTAGGTCTTTTTAGTTGGAGGTAATTACAAATGAATACAGTATTGGTTAATAATTGGTTGAATCACATGGGAGGATACCGTGCGAGCCGTGCGCTCAACGAACGCCGCTTGTCGTACCGTATGTCTTATGTGCAGGATGTGAAGAAGAACTTGGCAGGTCGCCGCGAGCAGGATAAGCTCCGTCACGCGATTCATCGTGCGAAAGAGCAGGAGATGATTTTACACATTGCATGTGCGAAATTGTCCACACCTTACCGTGAAGCGTTGACCACACGCTACGTTCATGATCAACGAGGTATTGAACCGGAAGTGATCTCTGAAGCGATCGATGCGTTGACCAACGTGTTGAGCCAGATGGAGAAATCCGGGGTGATTCAATTCCGTGTCATTGAAGGCTATGTTATTTTGCAATATGTACATCAACGTACAGCGTAAACCGTCGTATAAGCAGAATATTGTTAGGTAGAGCTATCATCTCACGGATGGTCTTTATCGTCCGTTCCCGCATCTCATTTCACAGTATTGGGTGAGCATATGAATCAGGAACTATAATAACCCCTTAAGGATATACATCTTAAGGGGTTTATTCATGTTTGTATACAGGTATCAGAGTAGCTTGGCATTGGTTGGCGCATATTAGTATGGAAGCAATGAACAGCCTCATCTCGTGAGGTGACTATTTGGGGAGGCAGCATATGTTGAAGTCGACGAGTATGTTGCGCAATCAGTGGCGCAAATACGCTTTAATCAGTACGGCTCTGTTCGTACTCTGGGCAGGTCTTGGATCCGGTGGAGCGGCCGGGGCAAAAGGCAGGGACGAGTTACATAATCCGCTTCCATCTCCTGCACATTCTCTGGAACCCGTATCCGGGCGGACGGCAGCGGTAGTTATTGATGATTTCGGCAATAATATGGCCGGAACGGAGGAAATGCTTGGCCTGCCAATTCCGCTTACGGTCGCGGTTATGCCGTTTCTTCCCTCTACGAAGCAGGATGCCGAACGAGCGCACCAACGGGGTCATGAGGTCATTGTCCATATGCCGATGGAGCCTATTTCAGGCAAGGCAAGCTGGCTTGGACCGGGAGCAATCTTAACGAGCTTATCCGATGAAGAGATTGTACGGCGCGTCAACGCAGCCATCGATGAAGTTCCACATGCGGTAGGTATGAATAATCATATGGGGTCCAAGGCGACTGCGGATCGGCGTGTAATGCGGCTCGTATTGAAGGTGTGCAAGGAGCGCGGACTGTATTTTCTGGACAGCAAGACGAATTATCGCTCCGTCGTAAGCGAGGTTGGGAAAGAAATGGGTATCCCTATCGTCCAAAATCATCTATTCTTAGATGATGTGTACAAAGAGTCCCATATCGTGAAGCAATGCAGGCTGCTGGAAGATCATCTAGCCCAGCACGATTCTTGTGTAACGATTGGCCATGTAGGGAGACCGGGATTGAAGACAGCGCTAGTGCTTCGTCAATACGTGCCCCGAATTTCGAAGAAGGCTACGTTCGTGCACATCTCATATTTGGTAAAAAAGCAGCAGCTTCAAGAACTGGAGTCGAAGACGAATCAAAAAAAATGAAATGAAAAGCGCCCTTCTCGTCCATTACGATGATTACGATAGAGGGCGCTTTTGCTTGCAGACGATGAAATAAGCATTAGAACAGTGCTTGGTAATGAACGATCGCATCACTTATCCGGGCAGCAATTTGGCTTTGTGTACGGGGATGAGTAAGAAGGGCACGATCCCGAGCATTGCTTATAAAGCCTGCCTCCACGATGACCGCAGGCTGCTGGACACGACGAAGCAAGTAGTAGGTCTTGCCAAACTCTGGTTCGAACCGGGTTCCGAACATAGGATTCAGCGAGTCCTGAATGATTCTTGCCAGCATACGGCTCCGTCCCTCGTTCTGATGAAGAACGACTGGACCGCGTGCGGCATTATTTTTGGCCCAATTGACGTGAAGACTAACGAACATCGATACAGGAATCTCTTCGCTTAATTGGCGCCGTTGCGCCAGATCCTTGCGGTGTCTCGAACGGGTGGCAGACCATCGATTGTCATCGCTAAGCGCATAATCCCCGGTCCGGTTCAGAATAACAGGAATCCCGCGTGCTTTCAGATGCAGATACAGCTTCTGGGCAATGGCCAGATTAATATGCTTTTCCAACACGTCGCCGTGACTCGTTCCACCGTCAATTCCTCCATGACCTGCATCGATCAGCACTAATTTGGAAGGAAATACAGTAGGAAGCGGTTGTTCCCCCGGCAGTACAGTATCGACCGCTATATGATTATCCGGTATGCGGAGGATATGTTGTTCATCGGTGCGAATGGATGTGGAATGAGCATAAGCAGCAGTGCCGGTCATCATAACAGCAGTGCCAAGCAGCAGCACGCATAGGGCTCCGATAATCCATTTGAGGTAGTTTGGCAAGGAATTTCGTGTCATCGACAGCTCTAACCTTCTTTCTGCATTGGTTCTGTACTTAGCGTGCGCAACGATGCTTTCCTTCATTCGAACAAGGGCAAGGTTTGATTGAAGCTTATGATGGGGATGCTAATAAGGGACGAGTCCATGCAGCTATGATGAGGTGTTAAAGGAGGTGACCGTCTGTGGCTAAAGGTGAAGATTTAATTAAATTCATTACACAGCGCGTCGTCACATATATCGACACACCGGTGGAAGCGCGACGGGAGCGTAAAATGGAACGGAAAAATCGTGTGAAAGAGCCATGGGGAACGAAATGGTTCGGAATGATGCCGCTCGGTATGAAAATGTGGGTCGGTCAATGGAGAAATGCAAGCAAGCCGCTGTATAAGCGAGCCAGCCAGCTTACGCTCGTTCGCTGGTGGAAATCTTCTTCGAAATCCTCAAAATCATCTTCACAACAGCAGCAACGATGAGAATACCTATATCGAGTCCTTTCAAAGATGATCGACTGCATTAGTAATAGGTTTTATCGCCATAGGAATAATTGATTTCTCTTAATCGCTTCATACAACATAAACATTACTTAAAGTTAAAAAAGGCACTCTTTCGAAAAGAGGGCCTTTTGCATAATTTGTTAGGACTGTGGTATGAAGGATCCGTGCTGCAGCGCGTTGTCTGCCGAAATCCAACGCAATGCTTTCATATCGGCTGAATTTACAACGATATACGTGCTGGCCGTGAGTGACTCCTTGGTATCGGTAAAGAGTGAGGTCAGGGGAGACTGCTGCCACTGCTGCATTCCGATAAGCGCGTATGGCTGATTTACAGATGTGCTTGCGTCTTGCTGTACATAAATCCATCGTTTGAATTGAAAGTTGTCCGGGACTTTACCGCTGAGCCGCTTTTGCGGTTGCTCCGCCATCCATAAAATGTTCCCGTATGGATCGAATGGTGTGCGCATTTGGCTGGGCGATGGTGTTGCCTGATCTATCCGATCTGCCTTTTCGGAGAGCAGCTTCCTGTCATGCGAAGTTGCAATCTGTAGGCGGTCATTCGCCATATGGGTAAGTTGGGCAGGCTCTGTATTGTTCATTACGGATTGTGAGTTGATCTTCATATCAGGATTGAATTGCTCTGGCAGCCATTCGCCGCTCTGCGCATCCAACCAACCTGCCGTGCCATCCTGCCAGTCTACGCGCCAGACCGTGAAGAGCGGCTGCAAGAACAACGGTTGAACGTTCGACACTGTCTTATCTCCTAAGTCACCAGATTGGAGCACATCGGCAATGGCTTGGTGCAATGTCGCCTCATCGTAAGGCAGGTTCTCGCCTTGCCCATATTCCTCTAAGCGTATTTCACCCTTGTTGGTCGTTTGCAATATCATGTAGCCAATCTGCTTATCGTGATCCATGACGCGAACGAACCAACCGTGCATCCCCGGACCTAACGGCATTAACTCGGTTATCGCTTGACGCCATGCTTCGAATGGCTTATCCTTCGCCAACTGGGCTTTATATTGTTGGACCGCTTCGTTAATTGTTGGTCCTATCACATCCTGCTCTGCCTGCAACTGTGAGCCGTCAGATATAAGCTGAAGATTAGTGCTGGAGTAAGCGGGCTTCGTCGTGAGTGAGAATTCTGCTAGTTGAGCGGTAGAATGCGCTTTCGATACCGATATGGGCGGAAGTGTTTCGCCCGAGGAACTGAATTGGTTCGATGCGATCAATACGGCACATGTGACGCCGCCCGCAACGAGCGAGGTAAGTGCCGCTGCCGTCGTCAGTCTCGCGAACTGGGTCCACCACGGTTGTTTTTTCATGATCGTTCACCTCTCTTATGTTCCAAAATAATAGTTTGTCCGGCCTTTTTTCTATTTGTGCGTCTATTAACCAACCTGCGGTACGTTTCAACCATTTCATTGTAGCGGACAAGCTCTGAAAAGACTGTCGGACGATCGTTTCGAGAGGCCGTTCGGAACAGTTCTATTTTTGCCGCTTTCTGACGTTTCCCCGCATATATTCGGCGATTAAGCGAAAAGTGCGGGGATGGTCAGACAGAGCTTTTGTCGGCGCATACAATAGGGAACATCGAAAGTGTAAAATCCAACATTATCGCGTCACCGTCGACGGCACATGAATCACTCCGGCATTAATAAGCGACAGGTGTATCCTCGGTTCGAACTGCCAGCGAAGCTCCTGGCTCCTCATGTCGTATTGCTGTTTGATTTGAGTCAGCTTGTCTGTTGGTTCAGTCTCCGCTGCTTCCCGCGTACTCCGCTTCGCTGCGGCCGTCTCCTGCAGCAGCGGCTCATAGTAGGCAGCGAGCCTGGCAAGCTCTTCCTCAAGTCTTGCGCTCGCTTCGCTTGCCCAAGTGTCGTCATAGCGTGAAATAATCTCGACAAGATGCTCCTCGACGGTGGAGCGGGCCTGTTGGATCGTCATACGCCAAGGCAGCACATGCACGTGGGGCGGCAGCTTCGGCGTAAGCTGCATTGCAAGCGCTTCCTCCATATAAGAGGTGCGCATTTTGCCGCTGACGAGCGAAATGCCGTAGCTGTGAATTTCCTCGCGCTTCAGATCGCAGGCGAATTCGAGCTTCAGGTTGAGCAGCAGCCACGGTTCGTAGGGGGCAGAACGGCGCGTGCCTCGTGTTGGGCGCGCTGCCGCTTCGTCCGCAGCTGGCTCCACGAACAGGCTGACGAAGCGGCCCTCGCTGTGGGCGGCCTGCATAATCTGCTCGAGGCGGCGGCTGCCGTGGGTGACGTCCTCGCGCGGGATGCGCCCGGGGCCGCCACCGCCTCCCGTGAAGGCCGGCGCCACGCCGAAGTAGCGCCCGAGGATGGAATCCCCGGGCGCGATCGCAGGCGAATCCGGCGCCGTGCCGGGCACGGGCGGCGTTGCGGCGGCAGCGCCCGCCGCGGGCGTGCTGCCGGGAGCCGCAGCCGGCACGGCAGCATATGGCGCCGCGTCACCCACAGTTGGCGCCATAGGTGCGCCGCCAGGGCCTCGCGGCGGCTCCTGCGGCATTGCCGCCGGGTCGAACACGAACGTGAAGCGCATCGTTTCCGGCTCTGCCCCCGTGCGATCGACAAAGCCCCAATAATAGGGGCGGTTCGTCAGCACGCGGTCGGCGCGTTCGGACAGCTTCACGGTCGTGTACGCGGGCGACTTCTCGAGGATATGGCAGTCCGTTGCCTCTAAGTAGCGCATAACATAACGGCGGACTTGTTCGGTATTCATCTATTAGGCCTCCGCTTCCGTACTTATTTGATCAAGCAACCGGCCTAGGGCCTCCGTCGAATTCCCGCTTTCCGTCTCCACTTCCTCACGAATGGAGTTCAGTGAATGTCCAAGGCGGTCGACCTGTTGTCTAATATCCTCCTCGGTACCGGCTTCCAGCAGGATGCGGGATAAGCTTCGTTCCAGCGAATCTTGTTTCTCGAAGCGTTCCAGAATCATGTCGAGGCGGCCGATGACCAATTCAAACATATTGATTTTTTCATGGAGGAGATTAAGAATGTGTTCCTCAATCGTTCCATGTGTGGACAGATTGTATATTTTCACGTCGTTCATTTGCCCGAGACGGTGGACACGGCCAATGCGCTGCTCGACGCGCATCGGGTTCCACGGCAAATCGAAGTTGATCATATGATGGCAGAACTGCAGATTGATGCCCTCGCCGCCGGCCTCGGTCGCAATCATCACTTGGGCGCGGCCTCGGAACAGATCCATCATCCAGTCTTTTTTGCCGCGATTCATACCGCCGCTGTATGGTACCGCAACGAGTCCGTGCTTGCGAAAATATTGCAGTAAATATTCTTGTGTCGCCCGGTATTCGGTAAAGACAATGACCTTCTCGTTCATCTCGCGTATGAGCTGAATGGCCGTCTCGGCTTTCGTATTCGCGGTGATGCCCTTGATCAGATCGACTAAGTCCCATATATGGTTCCGCACCGGCGAATCCTCCGGCAGCTTCTTCGACAAGTTGACCAGCGTCAAAAATACGGCATCCCGGCTTGAACATACCTCCCGCTGCAGCGTAATGAGGGAGAACATGCTGCCGATATCGCCGCCGTTCGCTTGATACTGCTCTTTGACGAAGCGGGTCACGCCTTCGTACAGCGCTTGCTCCTCTGGAGACAGCGTCAGCGGCACATTCTTGACGATGCGCTTCGTGAACTGCACGCTGCCTTCGCCGCGCCGATTGCGGACCATCACCTTGGACAGCTCGGTCTGGAGCTTGTTCTCGTTCTTCGGTATCCGCTTATCGGCCACGAAATTAGTGCTGAATTCGTCTTGTCCGCCGAGCTGACCGGGCTTCAGCAGCGTAATTAAGTTATATAGCTCGTTCATGTCGTTCTGAACGGGGGTGGCGGTCAGCAGCAAGCAATATTTCTTGCGCAAGTGCTGGATGAACTGGTAATTCGTCGTTTTTCGGTTTTTCAGCTTGTGCGCCTCGTCGATAATGAGCATGTCGAATTCTTGCTCCATCAAGAATGCTTTATGCGGATCGCGCTTGGCCGTATCCATTGAGGCGACGACGACATCTGATTGCCACTGGTATGCTTTCTTCTGCGCGATGGCAGGGATGCCAAATTTATGATTCAGCTCCCGCACCCATTGCAGGACTAGCGATGCAGGCACCAGAATAAGTACGCGTTTGACGAGACCGCGAATCATGTATTCTTTTAGCACGAGCCCGGCTTCAATCGTCTTGCCGAGCCCGACTTCGTCCGCGAGTATGGCGCGTCCCCGCATCTCGTGCAGCACTTTGCGCGCGGTCTCCACTTGATGGGGCAGCGGCTCGACGTTTTGGACATGCGAGAGACAGAGCAACTCGTCGAAGGCGTGAATCCGCTTCGCTTGCTCGGCTTCATAGGCAAGTTGAAACAGCGTGAAGTCATCCCACGGGCCGTTCTTCTCGAGCCTTGCAGACAAATCTTCCGTCCATTCGTGATCCAGATAGAGCGGTACTTGGCCGACTAACCTGTCCGGCGTCGGCAGGGATTCATGCGGTTCGGGAGCTGAGGCGTCAAGCGACGGCTTCGTCGCTTGGGACGAGGCTGCGATCTGGGCAAAGCTATGAGCAGCACTCGCATGACCATCATGTACATGGTCTCCGTCTGGCTGCCGCGCGATTTCCATTGCAGACGCAGCATTTATGGAAGATACGGGCGCCGCATTGTTGGTTGCGGGCTGCACAGTATTGGATTTCGGCGATTCGTACGTTGGCATCCACTCGACCTCCTTGCTTTAGCTGTAGTATGGTCCTTTTTCGAAGGTTTCATAACCTGATTGGATGTAGTTGAAGGTGGCTTGCACGCAAAAATGGACAGAGTGCAAGGAGTAAAAAAGGGAGATTCATAGAGAAAAAAGAAGCTTGGCAAACTCAGTCTCCATTCTTTGCGGGTTATTTCACCTTTTTACATTAGAAATTCTATATATAGTATAGTACAATGGTTTTCGCACACAATATATTGTGGAAGATACATACAATATCGAGAGGTTTGATTACAAGTGTGCTTACAGTGAAATTGAATTAGGAGGTTGTTTTCTTTGAAAACGGTGCAGAAGCAACGCTTGGAAGGGCTAAGCGAAAAAATATTTTTGGATCGCTACGCATGGAAGGATGCGGACACGAACAATACGAAGGTCGGTGACGTCGTATTGGTGTTGACGAAGGACGATCCGAAGTTCCCAGCCAAAGAAGTCGGTGAAGTAATTGCGCGTGACGGACGTTTTGTATCGGTCAAGGTGCGCAGCGGCGAAGTGGTGCAATCCACGGTAGAGAAGCTGACGCTAACGATCGAAAAAACGCCGGAAGAAATGTGGGACCGACTCGCGTCTGCGATGGCATCGGTAGAAGCAACTCCGGAGAAACAAACCGAATGGACTGAAAAGTTTCGCTATATATTGGATGACTGGAAGCTCGTTCCGGGCGGACGCATTGCGGCTGGAGCAGGGGCAAGCGAGGAGCTTACGCTCTTTAACTGTTATGTAATACCTTCGCCGAAGGATAGCCGTGGCGGAATTATGGAAACCTTATCGGAAATGACGGAAATTATGGCCCGCGGCGGCGGGGTCGGCATTAACCTGTCTTCGCTTCGTCCGCGGCGCGCCATGGTGCGCGGCGTGAACGGATCTTCGAGCGGCGCCGTATCTTGGGGCGGCTTGTTCAGCTACACGACGGGCTTGATCGAGCAAGGCGGCAGCCGGCGCGGTGCGCTCATGCTCATGATTAACGACTGGCATCCCGACGTACTCGATTTCATAACAGTGAAGCAAACGATGGGTCAAGTGACGAACGCCAACCTGTCCGTCTGCGTGAGCAACGACTTCATGAAAGCCGTGAAGGAAGATCTGAATTGGGAGCTGGTGTTCCCGGATACAGCGGATCCGGAGTATGACGAGCTGTGGGACGGCGATTTGGACAAATGGAAAAAGGCAGGCAGGGCGGTTATACCGTATCGTACCGTAAAAGCGCGCGAAATCTGGCATACGATTATCGAGTCCGCATGGAAATCGGCGGAGCCTGGCGTCGTGTTCATGGAGCACTACAACCAAATGTCGAACAGCTGGTACTTTAACCCGATCATCTGTACGAATCCGTGCGGCGAGCAAGGGCTGCCGGCTTGGGGTGTATGCAACTTGTCCGCGATCAACCTGTCCAAGTTCTACGACGAAGACAACGATGATGTCGCATGGGACGATCTGTCGATGGTTACGCGATATGCCGTGCGCTTTTTGGATAACGTCATCGACAAGACACCGTACCATTTTGAGAAAAATAAAGAGAACCAGCAGAACGAGCGCCGTGTCGGCCTCGGCTCCATGGGTCTGGCTGAGCTTATGATTAAGCTCGGTGTTCGTTATGGCAGCCCGGAATCGCTGGAGTTCCTCGATAAATTGTTCGGCTTCATCGCACGCGAAGCGTATCTGGCTTCGTCTGAAGTTGCGGCGGAGAAGGGCTCGTTCCCGGCATTCGAGACGGAACCCTATCTTCACAGCGGGTTCATGAAGAACATCGTCGACGTCTATCCAGAAGTAGGGGAAGCGATCCGCGCGAACGGCATGCGGAACGTGACCGTCATTACGCAGGCGCCGACAGGCAGCACAGGCACGATGGTCGGCACATCAACCGGGATTGAGCCATACTTTGCATTCAAATATTTCCGTCAGAGCCGTCTCGGCTTCGACGAGCAATTCGTGCCGATTGCGCAGGAATGGATGAACGCTCATCCGGGCGAACCGTTGCCTGACTACTTCATTACGGCGATGGATCTGTCCGCTGAGGATCATATTCGTGCGCAGGCGGCTATCCAGCGCTGGGTGGACAGCTCGATTTCGAAAACGGCGAACTGCCCGAATGACTTTACCGTAGAAGAGACCAAGAATCTGTATGAGCTGGCGTTTGACCTTGGTTGCAAAGGTGTCACGATCTATCGTGACGGCAGCCGTGACGTTCAAGTGCTCTCTACAGACAAGGGAGATAAGAAGAAGGAAGAAGGTAAGGCGGAGGCCGCTGCGACATCCGAAGATGCAGCTCAAGAGACAGAGAAGGCGGCCTCCAGCTCGATCTCGACATCGGAAACCATTGCCGTTACATCTCAGCCAGAGTTGAGCGGAAACAACGGATCGAATAACGTCTACAAGCGTCGTCCGCAGGTGCTGCGCGGCGCGACGTACAAGATTAATACGCCGTTCGGCATGGCGTACATTACGATCAACGATTTGAACGGAATTCCGGGAGAGATCTTCCTGAATGTAGGGAAGGCCGGATCGGACGTATTCGCGATGGCGGAAGCGCTTGGCCGCGTATGCTCCCTGTTCCTGCGTTACGGGGATCATGGCAATAAGGTCGAGCTGCTCATCAAGCACTTGAAAGGCATCGGCGGCTCTGGTGCTATCGGGTTCGGCGCCAATCGCGTAGAATCGATTGCCGACGCCGTGGCGAAGGCGCTGGAGATTCATCTGCAGGAGACATGCGACCATGGGTCCGCAACCGATCCCGCGCCAATCGCGGCGACGATTGCCGCACCTGTCATCGGTCAGGAGCCAACGAAGGGCGAAGTAACGTCTCGGGACCTGTGCCCTTCCTGCGGCACGGCCTCGCTCTTGAACGTGGAAGGCTGCAAGACGTGTGCGAACTGCGGATATAGCCGTTGCTCGTAAGTAGTGAGGACAAGTCTATTCCGTTGTTGCGTGTGTGTGGTGTCATAATTATTGAGGAAATTTTTAAAATTAATAAGATAAGATTCTCGTATTTATTGAGAAATGTATAAATATACATCAACATACAGAAATGTTGTATATATAATTAGAAGAGTGTAATAACTTTATATGAAGACAAGAGTGGAGTGCTTAAAGTGCTTCACTCTTTATTTTTTCATACGAGGTGAAAGTAATGACACAACCCTTATTAATCCGTTTGACGCCTTTTGTTGATGAAGTATTAGACTCACAGGGCGGCGCTGAACTAACGGGTAGTTTCGTGCATTTCCCAAGGATGCATCTTTCCACTCTATAACAGCGTCGGAGGAACTGAGGGGTGAGTTTTTAATGCGGATGACAAGTAACATCTTGGGAGCAGCATTACTATTTTTTTGGCAAGCTGCGAGATTGAACAAGGAAAGGCTATCCCTGAGAAATCAAACTATTCACACGTATCAGGGTCGCATCCCTAGGACGTAGCAAGAACAGGCGATCAAATTGTGGTGAGCCGCTCGCTTGGCTTCGGAAGCATCAACGCAGCGCCTTACGGTACTTTTACAGAAAGAAGCAGATCGAGATCTTCACACAAGCGGTTCAGTCTGCTAAGAAAATGCAAGGCATGCTCGATGTGAGCTAGCCAGATTACGACGTCGTGATTAAGCAAGGCAGAAAGCGGTGGGAAATTCACCTGTGGATCGATGCGCGTTATGTGTACGGCATGTATACCTACGTCTCCGATACTGGCACAGGGTATAAGCTGACGACAGAATCAACCCGTGATTTATATAACCTTATCTGGGGCATAAGGTACGATTTCAAGCAAGTTGCAACCAACGGAGATTTCGTGAATGCACATAGCAAGCTAAGCAATTTGGACATTTGGGAGAAGTTTGTAACGAATGTGAAAGTTGGCGTCAAAGACGAAATTCAAGTTGTCCAATATACGATCGAAGGCGGACCAATCTTCGATAATCTGTCGTTTGACGGAGAGACGATAAGGCATATGTACGACAATACACACGATCAATATGGTACGCCTACGAAGCGTTTGGAGTTCTGTAAGTCGATCGACGAGATAAAGACGGACCGCGGAACGGAATACAAGCTTTCCTCCTGTGGGGATGGCTTTGTCGGTGAAGTCTTATTGTTTGGTTATGATATGGTTTCTGATAAACCCTACATGTATTTTTATGATAGTAGAGACGGCTATACTCAGCATGAAAACTCGATTATCTTTTTTGGGAGTGGTGCATTGCGAGCAAAAGAATATATGAACAACCAGGAGAATGACATTTTTGATGTTAATTCTGTAATTGATTTATTTGTAAACACAATTTGGGAAACTGCAAAAGTTGAAAAGACAGTCGGGGAAAATATTCAGTGTATCATTATTTCCAAAAAAGACTGTGCAATTTGGATATGAAAGACATTAATAGAACGGTAAAAGAGGAATCTGGAAAGCAGTGGTGACCTATTGAAAAATGAGACAAGTTCGGTTGTAATGGGCAAGGTGCCTTGGTATGACCTTAACAAGCATATTTTTTATGTGGAAACACCAAAAATATGCTAGTTAATTACTGTTTAACGTAATACAGATAACATCGTCAGGACGTTGTGATATAATATTTCACATAATAAAGTAATGCTTGTAGAAGGTGTTTTTTTGAAGATTGATAGGTTGATAAGTATTATTAGTGTATTAACAAATAAAGAACGAGTTACTATACAAGAATTAGCGGATAAATTTGAAGTATCTAAACGTACAATATTTCGTGATTTAGATACATTAAACATGGCTGGAATTCCAATTGTTTCTTTTCCCGGGATTGGAGGCGGAATTTCAGTATCAGAGGGATATAAGTTAAATAGAATTATTTTATCAGAAGAGGATATTAAAAACCTATATGTCGGATTAAATGGATTGAGAAGCATTGAAAGTGAAGGCTCAGTACAATATTTAATAAACAAACTTTTGCCTAAAGATGAAAGTTTGATAATTGCTGAAAGTGATATAATCATTGATCTTTCATCATGGTTTGAAGAAAGCGAAATGCAAAAAAAGGTCAAAAAATTTCATACCGCAATTTTGAATAGGCAGTGCATTGAAATGGAATATATATCAATGAACTCTCAATCCAAGAGAATTGTTGAGCCCCATAAACTTGTTTTCAAGCAGACATATTGGTATCTATATGCTTTTTGCCTAGAAAAAAATAATTTTCGCTTATTTAAATTATCACGAATATTATCCTATAAGGTATTGGAAAGCATATTTTGCTACAGACCTAATAGTGAAATCAATTTCGATATAAATAATACTATTTCTTCTACCTCTGAATACCCTATAGAAGTTTTATTAGAGTGTGACAATGAGGACAAATTTTATATAGTAGACAAAATAGGTTCAAAATATTTACAGCCTAGTGATGACTGTGAAGTTAAAAAATGCTTGATTCGCTTTTATACTTCTAACATTGATTGGGTCGCAGATTTAGTTATTAGCCTTCAAGGGAAGGTTCGTGCAATTCAACCAACATCGCTACGTCATACAGTGAAGAAAAAACTTGAAAAAATGTTTTCCTTCTATAAAGATGACATATAGCTGTCATCTATTAACCTGTAAAATTATATCTAGAAATAAAAAAAACAAGGAAGGTGGCTAAAAGCATGAAAAAAGAAATACTTGTGTTTATTTCGGAAAACTATGCAGACTGGGAAAGTGCTTTTATTTGTTCAGAGCTGAATAAACCAGAAACAGGATTCATCATTAAAACATTGGCAGTTAATAAAAATCCAATAAAATCAATGGGTGGTTTCACGGTTGTTCCAGACTATTCAATTGCTGAAATTCCAATACATTTTCATATGCTTATCTTAGTGGGTGGAACTTCATGGCTGAAAAGTGAGAATGATGATGTAAAGCAAGCGGTTGATTTATGCATTAAAAAGGGTATTCCGATTGCGGCGATATGTGATGCGTGTACTTTTTTAGCAGATAAAGGATATTTAGATGATAAAGAGCATACAGGCAATTCACTAGCCTATTTAGAGGAGTATGCACAAAGCTATAAAGGCTCGAAGCACTTTATTGAAAAGCAAGTTGTTTCAACAGATGGATTGATTACTGCTAACGGAACATCAGCGGTTGAATTTGCTAAAGAAATTCTTAAATATTTGCAGGTAATGCAAGAAAACAAACTAGAAGATTGGTATCAAATGTTTAAATTGGGCTTTTATAAAGAATAAAAATATGTCCTGCGGTAATAAAAAAACGCAGCTGTGGCATGTGGCATACGGTTTCTTGCGGCCATTTTTTATGCGACACCTTTCGGGGATTTTCCCGCAAAGGTGTTTTTTTGTGCCCTTTTTTGACCGCTATTCTATGGGACAAGCCCGGTTGTAACTTCGGGCCAACATGGCCCGAAGTGCCATACTGTCCCGGTTGCCGCTCCCCGCCGCCCTCCGTTTCGATTGCCCATCCCTAAAAAATCGAAACGGAGGAATTACACATGGCAAGAATGTCATCAATCGACCGTTCGCGCGCTCTTAACGCTTGTATCGACCGTTCCAAGTAGACTGTATTCCACGGTACAATGGCTGCTACCACCAGATTGAGGCCGGAAGCACGATAGCGTTGATTCTCGAAACTGCGGTCACGCAGTTCGCCCAGTCGGTTAAAGAATACCGCGCGGGCCAGTGCATTCTTGGATTCACCTTTGTTCAGGCCAACCTGTACCCGGCGGCGTAGCTCAACATTTTGCAGCCAATCCAGCGTGAAAAGCGTGCGCTCAATACGTCCTAATTCCCGAAGCGCAACGAAAGTGGTTGTAAAAGTTACACCATTTACGCAAATAGTTTTTCCATTGAAACCTCCGTATCTTTTTACGGTCTCAGTTCGTTTACAAGGAGAAATCAACTGAAAACAGGAAAGTGGGGGTATAAAAAATGTGTGTTTATGTTCCTTATGTTGTCGAGCAAACCGCTCGAGGTGAAAGATCAAGAGTGAGGACTTTAATATTATTTTATGTATAAATTTCATTTTACGGAGGCCCGATATTATGGAAATTTCAAAGGGAGTAGAAATGCTTCATCTAGATTTTCATGGGAATATTATTCACCCAATTCTTTTGTGGGATCGAGAAATGGCTGTTTTAATAGACACAGGATTCCCAGGGCAAATTGAAGATTTACGCGTGGCAATGGAAAAGGTAGGAGTGTCGTTCGACAAACTAAAAGTTGTGATTTTGACGCATCAGGATGTGGATCATATAGGCAGTCTTCCTGAGATTTTGCAGGAGTGTGGCAATAATGTTAAAGTATATGCACACGAACTGGATAAGCCGTATATTCAGGGGGAGATACCTCTTTTAAAAGATGGTCACCTTGAGAATCCCCCGAAGGGTAAAGTGGACGATACCTTAATAGATGGTCAGGAACTGCCGTTTTGCGGCAGGATTCGCATCATCCATACTCCTGGGCATACTCCTGGTCATATCAGCCTTTATTTAAGGCAAAGTAAGACTCTCATTGCCGGGGATTCGATGTACAGTGTAAACGGGATTCTCGGGGGAATTCATGTCCCGACCACACCGGATATGAATGCAGCTCGTCTCTCATTGAAAAAGTATTTAGATCTCGACATTGCATCCGTGGTTTGTTATCACGGGGGATTAAGTAATGTAAATGTTAATGATCAGATATTAGGACTTAGCCAGGGATTATAAAGTTAAAGTTTCAGCAAATTATCTTTTGGTGAAACGATGTTGTTCCGCTAACGAAGAACGTTAGTTGAACTTCACTCTAGCTGCGATTTCGAAACCGGGTGTATACGGTTTTCCACGAACCATAGCTACTCGCTGAAAGAAATTCGGGAGACGCTGCGAATGCTTAGTCAAGATATGGAAAGCGAGACGTTGTTGAAGACGATGGTGGGCAATAAGATTGAGGAAATCGAAGCCAATATCCAAACGTTGCGATCGTTGCAGTCCATGCTGGCAGGGCTGCTCGAAACGCCGCAGGAGCACATTCTCAATTATTTGAACTCTTTCAAAATCCCAGATTCGTCCAAGTTCAGAGTCTTCGTCATCCGTTGCTTTACTTCAATGAGAAGAAACTTACTACGCGCCAGAAGGCAGCAAAAGCGACTCCTTCTAGGCTCCACCCGAACTCAGTGAATAGCGGATTTCTCGAAGCCGCCGCCAAGCACATCGGAGACATGCTCAATAGCGATGAATGCTTTTGGATCGATTTCCTGGACGATAGCTTGGCAAGCTCCAGCCTGATGACGACACAGTAGATGACTTGCGTTTCCTCCTTGTTGTAGCCTCCTCTGGCGTAAATGAAGGTGGTCGTCCGGCCGAGCCGGCTCATAATCGCCTCCGACACTTCCTCGAAGTCTTTGGTAATTATCGTCACCGATTTCGATTCGTTCAAGCCTCCCAGAAAGAACTGCAGGGATGCTGCGGTAAATCTCCGGCCATATCGTATTTGAACAAGGAAGCACCTCAAAGCTTTTTAGAATAATGTTGGAAAACTCAATTGACAAAGGAGGGGTTCTGGCATGCCAATGGCACTGCATTTGATGGAACCGTGGTTAATCGAAAATCAATATACGAAATATAATCTAGGGGAAAGTGGTGTAGAAGACCTTTCATTGGGAGAAATTCTGGAGCTCACACCTGGTGCAAATGTCATTGTTCCCTTTCCGGCATTTCAGACTCTATATCAGGCTTTCCCGTTTCTGAATGATAAAACAATCAGCAGCCAACATTTTGCAGAAAAGCTGGTTGCGAGTACGGAGATATCTGTTCTTCCCGGTAAAGTCTTCGAGCGGCCTGGACACTTCAGGGTTAGATTTGGCCTTCACCCTGACAAATTCCGCAGTGCAATGGTACTGATGTCTGAATTTATTGCATCAAGAGCATGGGAATGAGACTAGACGGTTCAAAATTCCACGGTCGTTATTTTGAAAGCTTCCATACCTGCGCTAACGCTAAGTTGTACAGTAAATATTCACGGAAAAGTACACCGAGCGTAATTTTTATAGCCGGATTAGGCGATAGCTGCGAGACATGGAATGAGGTCCAAGACCGGATATCGCAGGAAACATCAACCTTTTCCTATGACAGGGCGGGTGTTGGCAGGAGCCAAGCGGCGTCCGTCCCGCGGACTTGCCATAGTCTGGTCGAGGAGCTCTCCGAATTGTTGCAGGCGCTTGACGTGGAACCGCCCTATGTATTAGTGGGACATTCTTTTGGCGGTTTGGTCGCCAGATTGTATGCAAGCCTTAATCCGCAGCTCATTTCCGGTATGATTTTGGTTGACGCTGCGCCCGAATATAAAGAGGTTGCGTATGAAAAGGTTTTGCCTGAAAAGCTGGTTTCAGGAAATAGGGAATATCTTGAAAACCCTATGTTGAATAGTGAGAAGATCGATAAGGTACAGAGCTATAAGCAAATCGTTGATCATTCCCGACAAAGTGACATTCCTCTCTCCATTATTACAAGAGGATTACCCGATATGGGTGACGAAGAATGGCCTCATCTGGAAATACTCGGAATTGAGCAAAGGCTGCAAGCTGAATTTCAGTGGCTGTCAACGTCAAGCAAGCACCGGATTGCTGGTCGCAGCGGACATTATATTCATCACGATGAACCGGAAATTGTGATAGAGGAGATTATGATAATGTTGAAGGGGATGGGAAAGTGAGCGATACAATGATGAAATTCATGCTGGACCTGCAAAGAATTGAGGAGGAGCAATGCTGTTCACCCGGGCGATCACCTGACCTCGGCTTCTCGGCCAGCCGCTGCATTGTAACAAGCCGCTTAAGTTAGGCTCAAGCAAATACTCTTAATAATTAGACTCTATAATGATTCGCGAATGAATTTTTTTATTTAAGGTTCGTTAAAGGTATGGTGTTTATAATAAATTCGTAAGGTAGCTGCCTACAAGAAATCAACATGGAGGTATCGTATGAATAACATTATGAACACAGCAAAAAAGAAAGCGGGCACAGCCATCCTGTGCGGCGCACTTGTTCTCACATTAGGAACAGGAACTACCTTTGCAGCCGATTCGACTGATTCTGTTCTTATGAAAAGCGAAGGCGGAGCCAAAACTTACTCCACAGATGGCGGTCAAACATGGAGAGAACAGGTTCCGGAGGGTGTGCTGACATTTGGCAACAAAGATAGAAAAATCAAAATCAAAAATGCCTCCGCATCCAATGATGTAATTGGAACAAAGGTTATGGTAAAGTCCGAGAACGGTGTTAAGTTGTACTCTACTGACGGAGGTCAGACATGGAGTGAGAATGCTCCTGAAGGTATGCCAACAATCAACCCTGGCGCCGGGAATATCAAAATCAAAAACGACTTCGAATCAAAAGATGGAATTAAAACAAAGGTAATGATAAAGTCGGAAAACGGTGTTAGGTTGTACTCTACTGACGGAGGTCAGACATGGAGTGAGAATGCTCCTGAAGGTATGCCAACATTCAACCCTGGCGCTGGAAATATCAAAATCAAAAACGACTTCGATTCAAAAGATGGAATTAAAACAAAGGTAATGATAAAGTCGGAAAACGGTGTAAAGCTTTACTCTACTGACGGAGGTCAGACATGGAGTGAAAATGCTCCCGAAGGCATGCCTGTAAAAATGAAATAAGCATTTGTTAAAGCGGCAACCAGAGAGCATCCGCAACAAATTGGTGTGACAGCCAATTTGTTGCGGATTGGATTATATCAACGCTTATGCTTATGTTATAGGGGGCATGCACGTGCGAATTTTAATGGTTGAAGATGAAAAATATATGGCCGAAGCCATAGAGCAAATCCTGAAGAAAAATAATTACAGTATTGATTTAGCGTTTGACGGGGAGTATGGCTTAGACTGTGGCCTTTCCGGTATTTATGATATTATCATTCTCGATATTATGCTGCCTAAAATGGACGGCATCATCGTACTGAAAGAATTGCGAAATAACGGCATTCAAACTCCGGTGATACTGCTGACGGCAAAGGGGGAAACCGAAGATAAGGTAGAAGGTCTTGACAGTGGAGCTGATGATTATTTGGCAAAGCCATTTCAGACTGAGGAACTGCTGGCTCGATTGCGTGCCTTGGGGCGCAGAAAAAATGAAATGATACACGATAGCATTTTACTATATGGAGACATTGAACTCGATCCGCACACTTTAAACCTCAACTGTGGGAACAAAGACTTTAAGCTGACCTTAAAAGAAAGCCAATTGTTAGAGCTATTAATCAGTCGAAAAGGTATTATTGTTTCCAAGGATTCCATTATTGAGAAGCTTTGGGGTTACAAAACCGATGCGGAGGATAACCATGTGGAGGTGTATATCTCTTTTTTACGCAAAAAATTTAGCCATTTAAAATCTACGGTTCGTATTCAAACAGTGAGAGGTGCAGGGTATGTATTAAAAACGTCAAAAGATGGGAAAACCTATGTTTAAAAAACTGCGCAACCGACTTCTTATACTGAATATGTCAATTATTTCTGTAGTGATGATTGGCGCCTTTGCCGTTATTTATCTTACAACCTATAACAACATACAAACCGAAAACCAAAACAAACTGGAATTGTTATCTTCCAAACCAAACGCAGCCTATCTTAACTTACCGGACGATACAAAAAAAGAAAAGATAATCATAGGTATAATCCCTTCTGAATCTTCCCTTTCTTTCAATATGCTTGTAAATTCAGATTGCGAGATTCTTAAAGTAATCTCACATATTGATATGCCGGAGGAAACATATTTTAAAGCAGCCGAACTTGCCCTAAGTGGGAAAAAGAATACCATCATATCTCTTGAAAATAAACGGTGGCAATATAAAATATCTCCTATGAATGGCACCCTTGTAACTCGTGAACACGGAAAAAAACTCATCATAAATTCGAATGGAGAAAATGTTCAGATTACATTTTTAGATATAACGGATTCCCACAAAACATTGATGGAACTGTTTACTACATTGTTTTTTGTAGGTATTATCATGCTTTTTGTAATATTTGCAATCAGTCTTTTCTTTGCCAGCCGGTCGATTGCGCCTATTGCCGAGACTTGGGAAAAACAAAAACAATTCATTGCAGATGTCTCCCATGAACTGAAAACACCTCTTGCCATTATAAATGCCAATTCCGATGCCCTTCTTGCAAACGAAGGAGAAACCATCAAAAGCCAGAAAAAATGGCTTGATTATATAAAGAATCAAACCGACAGAATGGGCAAGCTTGTAAACGATCTTTTATATCTGGCTAAGACAGTGGACACAAACATCAAAATGCTTGATACCCCTTTTGATATCAGCGAAATTGTGAGTGATGTCCTATTATCAATGGAAGCTGTGGCGTTTGAAAAGGACATTACGCTTTTACAAGAGGTGGAATCGAATATTATTATAAAAAGCGACTGCGAAAAAATCAAACAGGTCGTTACTATCCTGATGGATAACGCGATAAAGTATACGGAGAAAAAAGGCCGTATTAATATTACACTGAAAAAAACAAGGCATCAGCTTGCCTTTTCAATAAAAAACAGCGGCAAAGGCATACCCCAAAAAAATCTGTCAAAGCTGTTTGACCGTTTTTACAGGGTTGACCCTGCAAGAACACAGGAGAACGGCGGTTATGGTTTGGGACTGCCTATAGCCAAAGCTATCATCGACAGGCTTGGCGGTAAAATTTACGCCGACAGTAAGGAGAATGATGGCGCAACCTTTACTTTCACACTTGGATTATAAGCAGCCTATATACGTTGTAACTATTGATGATAGCCCTTCGGTAGTGGTTTTGAACTGGGCGGGGGGCTATATTAACAGACGAAGTTTTTTGTTCGTTCATGTAAATATCAAATATCTCCTCATAATTGGTTTAAAGTGTGTCTGATACCACGTCTGTTGATTAACCAAATTATGTAACACAACTAAGCATGTTTTGGCTATACGTTTGAAGAAGATGAGATATACGTAAGCGCCATTCAACGGGCAGTGTCCAAGAGGCCGTGTACAATTGACCATAGACGGCATTTTCGGTCGTGCCAAATAGAGTGGGCACGTTCAAATGTTGCTTGATCCATCGGAAAAAGACTTCTATTTGCCAACTAGCTTTATACATCTGCGCAATTTGCTCCGCTGTAACCTGCATCCAATCAGTTGCGACTCTCCAGTTTTCCATAAGCACGGTCCATGACCAAAATGAAAGCGGAATCCGCCAACTGTTCGCTGATCGGACCATCATGTTTAGACCCCACCGTTTCTACGACACGTAATGGCTGCCCATTCCCTAAAATTTTTAATATTCAATTCTGTCGGATTTTGTAGTTTTTCGTTGTTTCCCTATTAACTTGGTGTAATCACATCTTTAATCCTAACGAAAAGGGGGAAAGCAATGATTCATTTCCATCAGATCAATAAACATTACGGCAATTTCCATGTGCTGAAGGATATTAACTTATCGATTAAGCAAGGTGAAGTTGTAGTCGTTATCGGACCGAGCGGTTCCGGAAAAAGCACGATGGTTCGCTGTATTAACCGATTGGAGCTGGTTACGGACGGCGAGTTGATTGTAGACGGCATACGAGTAAATGACAAGTCCACCGACATCAATCGATTGCGTCGGAATATCGGGATGGTGTTCCAACATTTCAACTTGTACCCCCATAAAACGGTGCTGCAAAACATTACTCTTGCTCCCACGCAAGTAGCCGCAATGTCTAAACAGGAAGCGGAACAGGCGGCGATGTTGTACCTTGAGAAAGTAGGCATCGCTGATAAAGCAGATGCTTTCCCGTCTCAGTTGTCCGGTGGCCAGCAGCAGCGCGTCGCCATCGCGCGGGGGCTGGCGATGAAGCCTAAAATTATGCTGTTCGATGAGCCTACTTCGGCACTGGACCCGGAAACCATCGGAGAAGTGCTGGATGTCATGAGAACGCTGGCGCGGGAAGGAATGACGATGGTTGTCGTCACTCACGAGATGGGCTTTGCCAAAGAAGTGGCGGACCGTGTCGTATTTATGGATCAAGGGAGAATTATTGAAGAGGCGGAACCGGCACAATTTTTTACTAACCCGCGTGAAGAGCGGGCTCAGATGTTCCTCAGTCGGATATTGAACCACTAATAGAGGTTGTTCAATAAGTTCGCTTTTGATCACGCACTAATAAAAAAGGAGAGTTCTGCATGAAACGTTGGAGCAAAGTAATCGGTATATCATTAGCCGTCGCATTATTTGTAAGCGCTTTATCAGGGTGTGTAAAACAGGCTTCCGAAGACGAGGGAACGATTGTCAAGATTAAAAAGCAAGGGAAAGTCATTGCGGGCGTGAAGTATGATCTGAATCTGTTCGGACTAAAGGATCCGGCTACCGGGCAAGTGCAGGGCTTAGACATCGACATCGCGAAGCGGGTCGCGAAGAAAGTACTCGGGGACGAAAATGCAATCGAGTTCATGGAGGTTACGTCAAAAACGCGAATTCCAATGCTTAAAAACGGTGACATCGATATGATCGTTGCGACAATGACAATTTCGGAAGAACGGAAAAAAGAGATCGATTTCTCGGACGTTTATTTTACGGCAGGCCAATCGCTGCTTGTACCCGCTGACAGCCCGCTCAACTCCATCAAAGATTTGACGAAGGATTCAAAAGTGCTGACCGCAAAAGGTTCAACATCCGCAAAAAACGTTCGCGAGGCGGCACCTGACGCGCAAATTCTGGAATTTGAAAACTATGCCGAGGCGTTTACGGCATTAAAAGCGGGCCAAGGCTCCGCATTGACGACAGATAATGCCCTGCTTTACGGAATGGCGCAGCAAGACAATAACTTTCGCGTCCTGGATGAGACTTTCACAGAAGAGCCTTATGGCATCGGAATCCGAAAAGGCGATGAAGAGTTTGCGGAATTGATCAACGATACATTAAAAGAGCTAAAGGACAGCGGCGAATACGCTCAAATTTATGAGAAATGGATCGGCAAAAAACCGATCTAAACGCAGATGCCGAGGGGATAAGCGCTGGCCGCTCGTCTCCTCTTTTCTTATTAACGAAGCTAACGAATCTAGGGAGGGTAAAAATATGTTTATCCATTTTTCGGTCCTTACTGAGCATCTCGACCGTTACTTGATCGGATTGGGGGGGACCGTCGCAGCAAGCGTTATTTCTCTCATTGCGAGTTTTATTCTTGGCGCAATCATTGCGGTGTTCCGCATTACCCCCGTTAAGCCGCTTCAATGGATCGGCACCGCCTATGTCGAGTTTTTCCGCAATATTCCGCTCATGCTCATCGCATTTTTTGTTCTGGTCGGACTCCCGCTCTTGACGGGTGCTATTCTTGTGCCGTTTGTATCCGGCCTGACCGCCTTGACTGTGTACACTTCCGCATTTATTGCGGAAGCGATCCGTGCTGGAATTCAGGCAGTTCCCAAAGGACAGATGGAAGCGGCCCGTTCTTCCGGATTAACCTATATTCAAGCTATGCGGCACGTCATCATGCCGCAGGCCGTCAAATTGGTTATTCCGCCGTTAGGCAATCAATTTTTGAACCTGGTCAAAAATTCTTCCATATTTACGATATTATCGGCATCGGACCTAATGTATCAAGCTGATTTAATTAATTCAGATACATTTGACACGTTCAGCACATACATTTTTGCCGCACTGTTTTACTTGATCTTGACGATTCCGCTTAGTTTTGGCATCCGTTACTTGGAACGCAGGTTTCAGAACGTAAAAGGAGTTGAGGCGTAATGGATTTTATCGGAGCATTGTCCCCTGTAAATATGCAATTTTTGCTGAATGGGTTTCTTATTACAATCGAGGTTGCCCTTATATCCATTGCGGTCAGCTTTATAATCAGCGTGCTTGTGGGTACGGTCCGGTACGCAAAAGTGCCTGTGCTGGGCAAGTTATTCGCGGTCATCGTAGAGATCATCCGCAACCTGCCGCTTCTTTTGATTATCTTTTTTACCTACTTTGCCCTGCCGGAGATCGGTATCAAGCTGGATAAATTTACTGCAGCGGTGATTGCGCTTGTCATCTTTGAGTCAGCCATGATCTCCGAGATTGTGCGGGGCGGACTGAACTCAGTCGAGAAGGGCCTTATTGAAGCAGGGCGTTCATCCGGATTGACGGCTGTGCAGACACTTAGGCACATCGTGCTTCCGATCGCATTGCGCCGCATGGTGCCGCCAATGGTGAGCCAATTCATCTCGTTGTTGAAAGACACGTCTTTAGCAGTTGTCATTGCTCTGCCGGAATTGATGAACCATGTGCAGATCATCAACGGACATAATATCAATTACGTCATTCCGACGTTTCTGTTTGCCGCTCTGCTTTATTTTGCGATCAATTATTTGCTCTCGATCGCTTCGCGCAAGCTTGAAAATAAACATTCCTGAAAACGGTTGTTTTTGCGCGACAAAATGCCCCTCTTCCGGTACGATAAGAAGGAGGGCTGGGGGGCATCATGAGCGGAAAGGAGCGCGCAATTCAGCATGCGGGACCATAGACTGTTCATTTGGATTATGATTCTATTGTCGACGGGACTGCTCGGAGAAATGAAAATTACCCCGTTCGGCGGAGATTTTCGGTTTTCCCTCGGTATTATGGCGTTTTTTTTCGGGATGCTATGGTTTTCTGTTCCCGTGCTTGGGACAGGCATTTCCGCGGGAATATTCGTCGTGTTGTTCCGGATTGCGATGGGGGGGGTGCTGCACGGTATCCCTTTGCACGAAGGGTTTGTGCAGCATATGCCTGTATTTTTCTATTATGTCACGTTCGCTTTTGTCATCTCACTGCTTAAAATTAAAACGAATGTTGAATATCACTTGAAAGTCGCATTTTTTGGCGCGTTTGCGGATATGGCATCCAATGGAGCGGAATTGCTGATTCGTATGGCTTCTGGCGAAGCGTCACACGTGACGTCTCATGAGATAATGTTGATCGTTCTCGTTGGTTTGCTCCGCAGTTTTTTTGCCGTAGGACTGTGCAATATGCTGGCGATTCGTCAGGTTCGGGCGCTGGGAGAGCAGAGGCGGTTGGAATTAGAGCGTTTAATGATGATTAATGCGGATTTGTTTGAAGAGGCCTTTTATCTCCGGAAGTCCATGTCTCATATTGAAGAAATTACACGTGAAAGCTACTGGTTATACAAATCACTCAAAAACCAGTCGTACCCGGACGCGGCACAGGCTCTCCATATTGCGGAACATGTGCATGAAATCAAAAAGGATTCGGAACGGATTTTATCGGGTTTATTTAAGATCATCCAACAGGAACGGATGCTGTCGAAGCGCATAACCGTTTCAGATCTATGTGCAATGGTGAAGCGTGCCAATACGAATTACAGCTTGCTGCTCGGAAAAAACGTCGAAATCGATGCGAGATGCGACATCAATCTTTCAACCAACGAAATTTATCCGCTTCTCTCCGTACTAAACAACATCGTGTCTAATGCTGTAGAAGCGATTCCACACCAAGGTCAGATCCAGATGCAGGTTGATCTCCACGATGATTCTATCTTGTTCACTGTCACGGACAACGGTCCGGGCATATTGGCCGATGAGCTGGAATTGATTTTTCATCCCGGATTTACGACCAAATTCGATGCCGAAGGAAACTCGTCAACAGGCATCGGTCTTTCGCACGCTGCGGATATCGTTCGTTTGCTTGGTGGAGACATTAGCGTTTGCAGCAGTCCTGGACGCACAAGCTTTGAAATCCGAATTTCTGTGGAACGTTTAACTGAGAGAGAGGGTGTCGAACATGCTGAAATTTTATCTGGTTGAAGACGACCATGCCGTCCGCAAAATGTTATCGCGCATCGTAAACGAAAGTGGTCTTGGCGAGGTAGTCGGCGAAGCGGGAGACGGATCTTGCGCGTCTGTGATAGATGTTCAAGATGCGGACGTAGTGATCATTGATCTGTTAATGCCGGGCCGCGACGGGATTGAGACCGTCAAAGCGCTGCGCGAAGAAAATTACGGTGGCAGATTTATCATGATCTCCCAAGTGGAGAACAAGGAGATGATCGGCGAAGCTTATCAGCAAGGAGTCGATACCTTTATACAGAAACCAATCAATCGCTTGGAAGTTCTGGCGGTGCTGCGGCGTGTATCCGAACACCTATTGTTGGAGAAATCCGTGCGGACGATCCGTAACTCCCTTAGCTTGCTGGAGGTATCCGGAACCGCGGATATCAAGGCAGGAATGATTCTGCAAAAGGAAAGATCGATCGAACAACAAGCCCGCTCCTTATTGCTGCAATTAGGAATTGCTGGCGAAGCGGGCACTTCTGACCTCATCCGTATTATGAAATGGCTGAAAGATCAGCAGCAGGAGCAAGAGCAAAGTATACTGCCGGACTTGCCGCCGCTCAAAACCATTTACGAACAAGTGGCGATATGCAGCCGTCAGCAGCCTGAGACAAATCTGCAAAAGGACGTGCGTGCGATTGAACAGAGAATACGCCGGTTAGCCTTGCAAGCGCTTACCCATCTATCGTCTTTAGGCTTAACCGACTATGGGAACCCGACATTTGAATACTATGCTTCGCGGTTGTTCGATTTTCAGGAAGTGCGCCTCCGTATGCGGGAGCTGGAGGAACAAAGCAAGTCATCCGCTTCCAAATTAAATCTTCGAAAGTTTTTGTATGTTTTTTATATAGAGTCCTGCTCCTCTAGTCATTGATATAGCTGTAATTACATATGAGATTCAAACTTGAGCTCTTCACTCCCATACCCTGCATCCGCAGTCTCACGATTAGCAAGAATTAGGTTGTCAAATCTCGTTCACGGCCTCGCTCGATAGGCGATTGTGCAACACTACCTACCTATAACTCATCAAGAACATTCATTTCGAAATATCTATCTAGTAGTCAATGACGTGGAATTCAGATGCGTGCACGTTCATACCAGCTCCGTTTTAACATTCGCAAAGCTTACGAGTCTAGCAGAGCATCGAGATCATTCCCGAGGCGGTGCAGGATGCCCGGGACAATGCGCGCGCAAGCGGCATCGAGAACGCGCGCTTCTTCGAGGGCCGCGCCGAGCAGCTGCTGCCCGAGTGGGTCAAGCGCGGCATCCGGCCTGACGTCGTTGTCGTCGACCCGCCGCGTACCGGCTGCGAACGCTCGCTGCTGCAGGCGGTAGCGCAAGCCCATCCAGCAAGGCTCGTGTACGTATCGTGCAGCCCCGGCCACCTTGGCCAAGGACTGCCAGGTACAGATCGGCAGCGGCTACCGCCTCGCTTGGGTGCATCCGGTTGATATGTTCCCGCATACGGCACATGTGGAGGTCGTAGTAGGAATGCAACGAATAAATACGTAGAAATCCTTTCTTTTCAACACTTTGCGGGTTTTATAACCTTCACGAAGGATGGCGCAGATTTCAAAAATAAGGTGTTGAAGGACAAAATCGAGGTTTCGGTCGTGGCATGTGTATTATTTTTCATTTCACAAGAAAGTATAAATTTGTTTTTTTCTGTTCACTTTATTCAAAGTCGCTGTTTTCCATTAAAGAAGCGGGATTTTTGAGAATATATTAAGATTTCTCTTTTTTACATACTTGTGACACATGTGGAGTATTGTGCGTTGATAGTGAGAAGTAAAGAATAAGCAAAAGGGTTCGAGATTCTGTAAAAGATTCTTGAACCCTTCTATTTACAATGTCGATAAAGTGCTTAATTTGAATGTAATTCAGAGTATGCAAGTATTCCACTTTTCATTGCCATAACGCCTATTTTTATAATTATCAATTTTCCATGTGTCGGCTTTTCTCAATAACACAAACAGGTATTCATCATTAAAGTTAGTTTCTGTTTTGAAATAAACTTCTGCACGGTTTTTATTCTTAAGTTCAACATTTGTTTCAATAAAGTGCTCTATCCCATTGAACTTCACCGGAAAACCAAAGCTCTGTCTGCTTCTACCGCCATACACCCTCTTTTTATCGGTACAGTATTCAACAAAAATAGGACCGATCAGCCCAGAGAATTGTTCGTGCCAATCTGTTCGTTGTACATAATGATATTCATCACCTGTATATTTTTCTCTTAATTCAGCTTCTTCTTGTTCATACTGTTTATAGATGTGATCTTCAATGTTGTTCCATTTTGATCCGTATTCTTGGACGATATGAACTAAATGCTTGTTCAACTCTTGTTGATCCATGGGGTAACACCTCTACAAATATGAATTTAGTTATTACTTGTCCGACAAGTTATTTAATACCCTTCTCGATTAATGGATCAGCCTTAGCAAGACTCTTATGGCCTCTTCCATAGCTTCTCATACATGAAATATTAACCTCAATTTATGACTTATACAATCATTCTTTGATACAAGTGGATCGGCTACACTAGGTTAGACAGAATAACAAGGGCTTGAAGAATATAACTATCATGCTAAGGAGCGGATCTCTACAATGCCTAAACAATCACGACACACTATCTCCTGTGCAGAGGTAATTCAATATGTGCTGTCAGATTATTCTGCTGTGTTATAATTGAAACAAATGTCGATACTGATGGTATGTGTCTCATGCATGAACAGAAGCCAATCATGTATGTATTTGCTGGTAATAATGGTAGGGTAAGACCTAACGATTTGGAAATGCCTTCGTGTCGCAGAGCTTTCCTGACGTGAAGCGAGGCAAAAAGTTTGGAAAAACGAGACTGTTCAGACAAGGAATGTTGTTGTAACCTAGAGCTATCCATCTTTTTTGTTGGCATGGTTGGTCGTACTTCCATGATACCAAACAAGCGAGGTGGTGTTTTTTTGTCAAGATGAACAATTGTAATAGAGTTATTCTTACAGACTCAAGGGAGTAGGTCTATTTTTCAGGTACGAAAAATATAGAACAAGGAGTAGTACATGAGCTGGAGCAAATTGAAACAAAATCTGGAGAGTTTTCTATGTCCTGCGTTACATGGAAGGGTCGAATACCGTGCAACGAGCTATCGTTATTTACCCGATAAAGCAGGGCTTTGTTATATTGCAGTAGATAAAAAGAACGTATTTAATATGAGTGATACAACTAACTTAATCAGATGGTATCAGACGGAGCTGGAAATTAAGAATGATGCAAATATCCAAATTCCGATTAGCAATGAAGAAATTGAAGCAGTCAGAAAAGATACCAAGGGAACAGTGCCGGAGGATCGGCTAAAAGTAATTGCAAGAAATAGAAAAATAACAGAATATGCAAAAGAGCTTTTGTCGGCACAATCATCATTAAGTAAATCAAATTTTGTCGTTACAGCTAATAAATTTTTATCCATTTCTATAGAGGAAAGCATAGAGAGCGATGATATCTTATTGAATATTCTAGCTTTGGTGGACAGACGAGTTGGCAAAAAGCGAATTTTAAATATGACCGAGAAGATGAAGTTAAAGCACTCCATTGTGCAGTATTTTTATGAACTACGGCGTAGTACGTTATAGTAATAAGTTACGCATTCACCTATACCAGGGGCTGCTTTTTCTTTTACTCATTATACAGATATCATGCTCTGCTGCATTAACTTTCATAATTGAACGTGTAAAAAGGCGAGTCTGTGAAAACAGAGTTAAGGTTGAAGAGCGACAAGTAATCATTGATGTCTAACAAAGAAAGGTAAGTGTCAAATGATTCGGCATAATTGTCCCTGTTGTGGCTATCCTACACTAGAGGAAAGACGGGATTGGGAGATTTGTTGTTTATGTAATTGGGAAGATGATGGACAAGATGATCCCCATGCAGAAAAAGTTAGGGGCGGTCCAAATCAAGATTATTCACTTACAGAGGCTCGTGAGAACTTCAAAAAACACTACATCATGTATAGAGATAGACAAAGGATCCTAAAACAAACGGATAAAGAAATTCAAACAAAGAAAAGTTTAATACATGCATTTGAAAAACTTAGAACCGCAACTAATGAATCTGCTCAACAAATATGGCAGGAAATCGACTCCTTCGAAAAGGGACTAGATGATATTGTTCACGAGCGAGTGGAGCGATACAGCAACAATATAGAAAAAAATCAAGAAAGCATAAACCTAATTAATGCTGATGACCCTGATACAAAAGTAAAAGGATTGCTTTCCCTAGCATTAAATGCGGACGATGGAGAGTTTGTACAAGATCTAATGGTCCGATATAGTCAGCACAAAAACGAAAATATAAGAGGAATAGCAATTCTTTGCTTTGGTCATATTGCAAGAATACACAGAACCGTCAACAAGGAACTAATTATTCCACTTATTAATGATGCATTGAATGATGAGAGTAAGTTTGTTAGAGGGCATGCTCATTCAGCTTTGGATGATATAAATAGGTTTTGCAAGTAATCACGCTTCAGAGATTATCTCTGAGGCGTTTTTTATGGTGGGGTGGGTAATGCACCATGGCCATTACTACGACAGATGAAGTAATCAAGGGGGATACCATAATTGATCAGCAGTGATGTTATACGTGGCTACAATGATACACTGATCCTCTACATGCTGCTGGACGGGGAATCCTACGGGTACGAGATTTCCAAAAATATTAGGCAGTTGACACAGGAGAAGTATGTTATGAAAGAGACAACACTGTATTCCGCCTTCACAAGGCTGGAGAAGAACGGGTACATTGAATCTTTTTACCGGGATGAGAGCCTCGGGAAGCGGCGCACGTATTACCAGATTACTCCGCTTGGTCTTTCCTACTACAAGGAAAAGTGCAGAGAGTGGAAGGTTACGCAGGAAGTTGTAAATCAATTTATCAGGGAGTGATGATTGAGCATGGAAACGATCATTGTATATCTGGATAATATGTTTGCCGGTCTGCCAAAGACTTCAGAAATGAAGCATCTGAAGCAGGAGTTGCTATTCGGGATGGAAGAGAAGTATGTGGAGCTGAAGCGGGGAGGCAAGTCGGAGAATGAGGCGATCGGCATCGTTATTTCGGAATTCGGCAATATTGAGGAGTTGACTGCTGAACTTGGCATCCATTCAACTGGACTGGAGCAAGCAGTACCTGTGCTGACGGAAAAAGAAGTTTACGCCTATACGGCTGCAAGACGAAGCTCCGGACTATGGACCGGTCTTGGTGTTTTTCTTTGCGCAAGCGGGGTAGCACTGCTGCTTGTTCTTGATACACTGTTCGAAAATATTACGATTATGTCTAATAACAGTTCGATGGAACCGGGCACGATGCTGGGGCTGATCGGAATGTTTGTGCTAATCGCTGTGGCAGTCGGGATGTTCATTCACAGCGGAATGAAGCTTGATCGCTACAAGAGTCTGGAGCAAGGTTTTCAGTTGTCATATGCGCTAAAGATGGAGCTTCAGCGCAACCAAGCCCTTTACGCTCCTACTTATCGCTTTTCTCTAATCACGGGCGTCTGTCTGTGCGTGTTGTCGCCCGTCTTGATCTTCGTGGCTGCATATGTCAATGATGACTTCGCTCCTTACGGAGTTGCTGCTTTTCTGCTGATGGCGGCTTTAGCGGTGTTTCTGTGTTTGTCTATTACGGCAATATCCAGGGAGCTTATACGAAGCTTCTGGAGGAGCCGTACATCGCGGCAGAGAAGAAGGAGAGGAGCGGATCATAGGAGTTGTGGGGACTGTGGTGTGGCCTTTGGCGACGGTAGTGTTTCTGTTCACAGGCTTTGTCTATCATCGATGGGCCGTCAACTGGGCCGTATTCCCAATTGCCGGAATTTTGTACGGCATGTTCAGCAATGTCTACCATACCCTGAATCGCAAAAATGTCTCCTGATTGTGCTTTCCATGGTGTTATTGTTGGTGCCGAAACAAGAACGGGTTTCATAATGCTGTGAATGGGAAGACAACACATTAAAAAAGCCGCAAGGAAATTCAAGGGGAGACTGTCTACCTGTTCCTAGGACCACACATGTGGAGTGCTCAATATTGATGGTGCTGAAAGAATAGATGAGATGTGACAGTATTCACTTAAAAGTATTATCTTAAACACAGACGGTAAAGATACTGTTTTTGTCTTTATTTGCACCCTGACATATGGGGGCAGTAGTGTCAATATGTATTTCTGCAATTGCAGACTTCGAACTGGCTCATGCTGAGAAGCATGAGCCTGATTGTTGTATGTACGTCCAGCATTGGCGTCATCTCTACGGTGAAAGTCCGGAATGGGGGCTGGCGAGCGCCTGCCATTAGCCAAAGGCAAGGGCGCCCGCCGTGAGGCGGGGTCTGAGGGAAGCCGGAGGCAAACGCACGGCTTGAGGTACACGAATCCAAATTGAGGCGTTCATGGCGGATGAGTCTCCAACACAAGACGAAATCCATAGCCCAAAGACCATGGACGTAAACTTGGGCAAGCGCGGGCTGTGGCTCCCGTCCATAGTGCTTCAGCCACCAGTAGGAAGCCGAGCAGACTGGCCAATACAAGCAGGAGTAGGTGACGGTCTATCAACAGACCAACAATTCAGATAGAAACAAGAACCGTTACACCGAAGATCAGCTAGACAAGTTCAACACGTTCTGCGAGTCCCAAAGGCTCAAGAAACCGATCAGGGTGCCGACCGGCACTCCGAATGTAAGAGCAATTTGCGTTCCTACCATCGCCACAGCCACTTAAGGCATCGGTACAATACGCCGCGCGTAACCGACGATCATCCCCCATGCAGCACCGGTAGATACACCGGCGAAAAACCGGGTGATCAGTTCAGCGTCAATGCATAGCTGTTTGACAATGGGGTTATTGAATCGAAAATGAGAAAGCATGGGAACACGGCTTTGAATCAACTTCTCTTGCTCAGTTGCGCGCTGCGATGCGAGATATATCAGCAGCAGCAGCACTGAACATTTGATAAATTAAATATTGACAGTTAGAGTCAAAGTATATAAACTACTAAATGAAAGTTGATGTCATAATAAGAAAGGGTGCTTTCAGTATGAATTCGCAATATAAACAAAGATGGTGGGTACTGGCTTCACTTGCATTCGGAATTCTTGCGGTTGGACTGGACATGACGATTTTAAATTTGGCTTTGCCGATTTTGGCCGAAAATATGCACGCAACAAATGCCGAGCTTCAATGGTTTGCCAATGCATATAATCTTGTTTTTGCCGCGTTGCTGCTTCCGATGGGGATGCTAGGGGATAGAATCGGGCGCAAGAGGATGCTTATTGCCGGATTGCTCATTTTTGGTGCAGCCTCCCTTGCGTGCGCGTATTCCACATTGCCATGGGAACTTATAACAGCGCGCGTCTTTCTCGGCTTAGGCGCTTCCATGCTTGTGCCATTGTCCATGGCGATTATTCCAGTGATGTTTTCAGAAAAGGAAAGGCCGAAAGCAATTGCAATTTGGATGATGGCTAATGCGATTGGAATACCGTTTGGTCCTATTCTTGGAGGTTGGCTCCTTAACAACTATTGGTGGGGCTCGGTATTTATCATCAATATTCCGCTGGTTATTTTATCGCTAATAGCAGTAACTTTCCTCTTGCCTGAATCTCGGAGCGAAGAACGCCGCGCTGTGGATTTTCCGGGGATGTTGCTTTCAAGCATAGGGTTGATCGGTTTAACGTATGGTGTTATTGAAGCGGGTGAAAGAGGCTGGAGCGATGCAATAACATTAACGTCAGTTATTGCAGGTATACTTCTATTATTCTGGTTTGTTGTATATCAGACTCGTACCGCTCAACCATTGGTTGACCCTTCGTTATTCCGATCTCGAAGTTTTACAGGTGGAATCTTGATAGGCTCTATCATCTCTTTTGCTCTATTCGGCGTATTGTTCGCTTTGCCTCAATATCTTCGGGCCGTGTTAGAAGTAGACGCGCTAAGCGCCGGTTTGAGACTATTGCCGCTCGTTATCGGGCTAGTGATTGGATCGCCTATATCGGATGCCCTGCAGTCACGATTCGGAACCAGGACGGCAATTGTTCTTGGATCTTTACTGCTTGGAATTGGTTTGGCGATGGGTAGCGCTACAGATATCTCGACCGGATACGGATTTACTTCCATTTGGATTTCTGCAGTGGGGCTTGGCATTGGATTTGCACTCCCGGCTGCGATGGATGTAGCTATCTCAGCGCTTTCACCCGAGAGAAGCGGTGTGGGATCGGCACTTCTTATGGCCATCAGACAGGTTGGAGGAACGTTAGGAGTCGCAATTCTAGGGACTGTTCTGAGCGCTGGTTATCGAAATAATCTCAACCTGGATGAATGGCCTGCGGATGCTTTTGAAGTCGCGCAACGAAATGTATCTGCCGGTATGGCGGCCGCGCGTCAAATCGGTTCAGATTCGCTCGTTCATTCTGTTAAAACCTCTTTTGTCGGCGGCATGGGCAATATGTTCTGGGTATGTGTAGGAGCTGCGGTTGTTGGAATTGCTTTTACCTTCGGTCTTTTAAAAGCGCGCACGGTAGAGAGTAAACATGAACAATGTTAATAAATCTTATGGTTCGAAACGCGGGTGACAGATTTAAATCTAGCCGTAAAAAAAGGTGGGCACTTTTGAATGAGCCGGAATTGCTTATCATGGATGAACCCACTCTGGGCTTGATCCCCTTGTTCAACAAAGCTTCTTTGAAATTGTTCGGGAATTAAATGAAACAAACGGTAAAGGGGCGGCAAAAACGGATTAACCAGAAGAACTATGTCCTTGGCGTCGATTAGGAAAACGACACTTTCTTGGTCGGTAATCAGTGATAGTTGATGGGTTATGAACTTGAGTGTAAGTTGACATTGACTCTAATTTAAGTGACAATATGCTTGAATTCATCACATTGAGTTTAATTTGACTTTGTTAGGAGTGCAAAAGATGTCTGAGGGTGCGAAACAAAAAGTCGGATTACGTGAGCGAAAAAAAGCGAAAACGATGGCCAATGTTCAGACGCATGCATTAAGGCTTTTTCGAGAAAATGGTTATCATGCGACAACGGTTGAACAAATTGCTGAAGCTGCGGAAATCTCACCGAGTACATTTTTTCGTTATTTTGCTACAAAAGAGGACGTGGTATTAACCGATAATTATGATCCTCTTCTCGTTGCTGCATTTGAAAATCAACCGTCAGAGTTGAATCCCTTACAAGCCGTTCGAAATGCCATGATTTTGGGAATTAACGAGATCACTGACGATGAGTGGGAAACAACACGTCAGCGAAATCAACTGATCATGGCGGTCCCGGAGCTACGCGCGGCAGCGCTGAACAACTTAACACAGATGATGCAGCTGTTAACACAGATTGTCGCCAAACGAGTAGGTAGTAATTCTGATGATCTAGCAGTACGAACCTTTGCCGGGGTGGTTGTTGGGGTAAATATATCGTTAATGGAATACAGTGCTGAGGCTACAAAATCAGAGTTTGCTAAATTATTGGATGAAGCTTTAGTAGTAGTGGAGAATGGCCTGCTGATATGATAATACTCGCCAAATAACGGGGATGCCTAAACCGAATGGATTGTTGAATAAACCCTTTTTGAAAAAAACTAAGCTTATTCAGCCTGTTGAGGTTTCTCAACAGGCTGAATAAGCTTAAGTTCCAAGAACTTAAGGCTATTTCTCCATTATTCTATACTTTTTAATGATTCAATCATATTTATTTTGGTAACTTTTCTCCTAAGTAGTAAGTTAGATAGAATGGTAAGTAAGAATGCAAGAATAACAGATACCAACATTATAAAAATATTTAATTTATCTGGGATTTGTTGATGGGTACTAGACAGTGCCTTTACAATCATTGTATAAATATAGCCGCTTATCGGTAAAGCTACAATTACCGCAAATGTGGTTAGTATGATGTTTTCAAAAAATATAAGTCTGTTTATTTTATGTTTTTGATAGCCTAATACCTTAAGTGTTGCAAGCTCACGATTCCTTTCATAAATGTTTATGGAAGATATCGTATATATGGCGCCAAAGGAGAGTACGACGGCACAAATGATAAACATGATAAATATAAAGCTGTTTTGTTTCAACATATATTGAGCTGATTTCTTTAGATCATTCTTGTCTGTAATTGTATCTACATGATGATCTTGTTCAAAGAAGCTACGAACGCTTACAAGATCTGTAGAGCTATTTGCTTCAACTAAAAGCGAGGTTGGACTGTAGTCTATGTTAAAGCTCTTTAAATAGGCTGGTGTGATATAAAACGACGGGTTCGTATACTGTGTAGATATGTTTAAAACCTTCATGTCCACAGATTTATTTTTAAGCTCTGGTGCTGTGAACTTTATTTGGATGATATCCCCTTCTGCAATATGATAGTTGTCCGCGTAAGATTGGGGTACCAGCACACCATTATTTTCTAAAGATAGTCGATTGTCATTTTTGTCAAAGAAATGAATGAGATTGTTTTCTTTTTCCGTAACAACTAAAGTGGCATTTTCTTTTTCACCCCCTTTGATGAATTCAACAGGAAAGGTGGATGTAAAATAACTATTTTTAATGCCGGAGGGTAGTTGTAACGTATCGGAAGATGTACCCAGCTTATAATCTACTCTTAAATCATACGTATAAACATCTTCAATTTGGTTCGCTATTTTGATCAAGGACGATTGAGTGCCCAAAGCAGTTATCAATAACACCGTGCTTACAACAACACCGATTGAGCTCGCTAAAGCTTTTTGTTTATTTAAAAATATATTTCTCAAAATGAGTTTGTAGCTGTAGGAAATACGACTCCAAATACCTGGAACTCTTTCTATTAACAGCTTTTTCATTTTCTTAGGCGGTTTAGGACGCATAGCCTGAGCCGCACGTTCTTTTAATATCGTTCTGCCACTCAAGTAACAGGACAGAAGTCCAAAAGCGCTAGAAAAAATGATGGAAGGAATGAGCGAATACCAAGAAAGTGAGAATGTAATGTCAGGCAGAGTGTAGGACCTTGCACTCGACGCCGTTACTAATGGAATAAATACAAGAGCGGCCATGATACAGCCTATGATTGAGCCTACTATACCTACCAGCACAGGGTATCCCATGTAATGAAGCATGATGTTTCGGTTCTTTACACCCAAAGCCTTCATGATACCTACTTGATTTCGCTCAGAATCGATCGTCCTCGACATGGTAAGAAATAGGATGATAGCTGAAATCAAAAAGAGAACTAGAGGTATAACCTTACTCATCATACTATTGTTATATATCGTTTGTTTTATTTGAGAATAACCGTAAGTCCGTTCCTTACTTGTTTGGTCTAAATAAGGAAGATGTTTGGATTGTCCTTCAATTGATTTGCCTAATTGGTCAATATCGTAACCTTCTTGAGCATCAATCATGATTTCATTATAGTAAAAGCTGTCCCGGATTTCAGGTATTGTCTCTTCGGCAATATAAGCGACTCCGTGGGTTTTATGGTCTTGTGTGGGGTTCTTTTTTAAATATTCCACATTCTCGCACAAGCCGCTAATGGTAAACTTCAAATTTTTATCATCCGTACGTATATTGATTTCATCGCCGACACGATAATGATGTTCTTTGGCATAATGGGAATCTAATAAGATTTCACCCTTTTTTGACGGGATACTACCCTCAATCATAGTAGGCGTATTGATTTCATTGTTTACAGGGATCGAATGAATTTTTAATGAGGCTTTGTAATTTTCCAAGACTTGCGTGGCATCAAAGGTATAACGTCCTTCTATTTTATGTATACCTTTAACTTCGCTTAAACCAGCTACATCGTCTTTGGAAATTTGACTGTAATATACATTTAAGTCGCTTAAATTATGTTCTTTAAAGTAAGCCTCAGAATAAGTACGATGCTTATTGCTATAACTATTCAGCCCCGCATAGAAAAAAGCGCCTACTGCGACAACCAAAGCTAAGGCTATGAATTGAACGAGCGATTGTTTAATATCCCTTAATAATTTCGAGAATAATTTCATAATCACCACTCAATCCCTTCAACGCTTTGTTTCTCATCATTAATCGTAACGCTCTTGATCATTCCGCTTTTAACCTTAATAATCTTATCGGCCATAGGAGCAATTGCGGAATTATGTGTGACCAAAACGACGCACTTTTTCGTTTCCTTGTTCAAATCTTGAAGAAGCTTTAAGACGGACTTACCTGTAACATAATCCAAAGCTCCCGTTGGTTCATCACAGAGTAAAAGTAATGGATTTTTTGCAACAGCTCTAGCAATAGCAACTCTTTGTTGTTCTCCTCCAGAGAGCTGGGAAGGGAAGTTTTTGATACGATCCTTTAATCCAACTTTATGTAAAATATCTTTAGCATCCAGATGGTTTTTACATACTTCAGTGGCAAATTCAACATTTTCTAGAGCGTTTAAATTCGGAATTAAGTTATAGAATTGAAATACAAAGCCAACTTTCTCACCGCGATATTCTGTTAATTTTTTTTCGTTGAATCTTGTTATTTCTTGATCACCAACAAACACTTGACCTGAGGTAACTGTATCCATACCGCCAAGTATATTCAAAATCGTACTTTTACCCGCACCACTTGCACCCAAAATAACGACGAATTCTCCCTCTGATATGGATAAATCAACACCATCAAGGGCCTTGATTGGCACTTCTCCTATTTTGTATTCTTTCGTTACTTTTTTGAATTCGATTAACTTTTTCACTTATTACATCTCCTCGTATCGTATTTTTTGAAGCTTGGTTTGACGCGATTTCCAGTTTTCTAGAGAGATGGAAATAGTCAAACTGAATTTCTTTCTAGTATCTTGGACCTGTCCGTAGGAGAATCGGATCAACAAGCTTCTTCTCAGGATATTTCTTCTCTTTGCGGGTTTAATGACAGTGATTAGGAAAGCCTGTTACCCAAGATCCACCACTCAATTTCTAACCGCTAGTTGCACCGCTGAACTGATGGGGGTAGCGCCCAAATTATCGTCATGTTCGGATATGAGTGCTGATGACGAGGATACAGTAGGTGGTTCCGACGGGCACCCAGGTCTGAGATCAGCTTGATTAATACTTAGGAGGTAATCTTAAATGCTGGTTGGGATTGACGTGGCACCTCGCTCATTACTTGAAAGATCAATTAGAAGGCTATGAACCAGAGGTGAAAGCCCATATCTACGTCTTAAATGCAAGAAAAGTCGCACGTTTTTAAAAAGGGGATGACACTCTTCCCAAAAACGATCGCGTTGATGCCTCGGTAATTGCAGACCACCTGCGTTTCGGCCGATCAGTCCGGACAACTTGCCGAATACGATAGGCGAAACCGGTGCCCCTGTTTACCTTCATTTTTGTTTTACCGTCTCTCCGTTGTTCCTCTTGTCTTCATGTTCTTATTGTAGGCGATTCCGCGATTCGAAAAACCGACCAGCGATGGTTTTTGCGACTGGACCTAGGTTGGGGAGGCGGTCGGTCTGAGGGGCGAGAAGCGTATCCCCGCCGCAAAATGCCCTTCGCTGAAGGCGGTTAGGGCGAGGGGCAGCGGCGGGCGGAGGTGGCATGTGGTGCAGAATTTGATGGATGATTTTATATTGACTCTGCTTACCCGACACATGTGGAGTGTCTAATATTGATAGTACTGAAAGAATAGATGAGATGTGACAGTATGGCTCGAGTACATTAATATTAAATTGTTTTTTTGTGGTATGTTATTATGTTAGAAAACAGTTAAGCCTATTTGAAGGGGAAGGTTAAATAACGTATTAGAGAGGAAGTGTAAGTATGATGCTAGCTCCGGATAAAAATAAGCTTTATCCAAATGAAAATATTAGAACAGTTTGTTTCATTAAAAATTTACCAAGTAGACCAAACGTTGAGATTGGCGATTATACATATTACAGTGACAATACAACCTCACCAGAGAATTTCTATGACAATATTCAGCATCATTATGACTTTTTAGGTGATAAGCTGATTATCGGTAAGTTCTGCGCCATGGCTGAAGGGGTTACTTTTATTATGAATGGTGCTAATCATCAGATGGATGGTTTTACAACATATCCCTTCAATATTTTTGCTGGAGGCTGGGAAAAGGTCACTCCAACGAAAGAACAATTGCCTTTCAAAGGCGATACTTTGATTGGTAATGATGTATGGCTGGGACAACATGTCACGATTATGCCGGGGGTAAAAGTTGGCGACGGTGCAATTGTTGCTGCGAACTCAACTGTTGTGAAAAACGTTGAACCATATACAATTGTTGGCGGCAATCCTGCAAATGCTATTAAGAAGCGTTTCAGTGATGAGACGATTAAATTATTGTTGGAGCTTCAATGGTGGAACTGGGATGAGAAAAAGATATTTGAAAATCTTGAGCAATTAGTTTCGAGTAACGATATTGCCACATTAAAGAAGCTATTGAATGAGGGATAATATAATTAATAGCAGGTCACGCTCCTGCAAATGGGCATATTTTTTATATCCCATTGACCGTCTCAACACATGTGGAGTGTTGCTCACTGTTGGTGAAGCAGGATACTTAAATAAGGGATGTATTGGCGGAAATAGTAAAGAGGGGCGGCGAACCCCTCTTTTTGTTATTAAGTCCGCTATGATACTATTTTAATTCTTGAACTAAAATATGTACCCATTAGGTATAGTGAGGTCACGTGATTTTTCGCTAACGTTCCTCTTTACCCATTTGATACATCGATATATGGAAATTTAGGATTTTTGCTTTCATCATTTTTACTGTTCAAATATGCATTTTGAATATATACCAAAAAATTCAAGGAATAGGGAGCATCACTTTCAATAACGAACGGATGTTGTACTTGCAAGCCTACCACGCTCCCAATCTTGTTCTTTGGAGACACTGTATAATGATTACGTAGAACAATTATATTATGGAGGAATACATCAAATGCCAGATGCTTTCAAAGGACATTTTACGATAGATGAAAAAGGCAATTCTGTCCAACTTCGGTCATCAGAAGAAACCACGAAAATGCTTGCACATCTTATTTGACACTTCACGAACAAAAGCTACGGATCAAGTCGTTTTTGATAGATTATTTTGGTACAGCTCACTTCTTTCTTGCTGAAACGGGCTTTTCTATAACAGCCGTACAAGAGGAAACCGTTTATTTGGAGTGGATAAATACAGGCAGGCAGAAAATAGTTGTGCAAATGAAAGAACATATGGCACGGCTCATTGTAACACTTCATATCAAGCAAACGGGAAAATACATCGATTTACGGCAATTTCATCATCGTGCGGATGGGAAAATTGGTTATCATTTTCTTCCGTATGCAGAAGATGGGCAGGGGCGTTGGCGTGAAAATTTGGGTGTTGGCTTATGGCAACGCTAGAGCATGTGGATGAAATTGCGATTGAAGGGAATTTGTAATTTGCCGATCACGTTTATGAAATCTATACGGAGGAAAGAGAATTGAATCTGAAGAGAATATTGCTTACAAAACCGAGCAAAAATTATAAAAATTATATCCATTTAATGATCACGGAGACTTCGTCAGGTCAAAATATTTTAAATATCGTGAAAGGCCGTTTAACATTACGTAAGAAAACCGCTAATGCGGTTTATAAACAATATCCAATAGAAGAAGCGGTTCATCAGCTTAAGCCCACGGATTGACTCAAAGTATGTCTCAAGTCGTCAAATGCATTGATAACGTGCAAGCTAAATCCTTAGTCCGATGGAAGTTCGAACTAAGGCAGCTCAGTTATTTTTATTTATTTGTACTGTCTACTTGACGG
>NZ_ALKF01000203.1:0-209291 GCF_000283315.1 Paenibacillus sp. OSY-SE
CCGTCAAGTAGACAGTACAAATGAATAAAAATAACTAAGCTGCCTTAGTTCGAACTTCCATCGGACTAAGGCTGTTTATTTTAGCTTGTAATCGGTCGTAGTTATAATAGCGAATGTAATCCTCGACATCCTTTTCTAACTCTTCAAAGGTCGCGTATTTATGCAGGTAATACTTCTCGCACTTGAGTGTTCCCCAACCCCTTCCATAGGACGGCTTACGGATAAACCGCCCTATGGAAGGGTGCAACCAGGAGCTCAACTACTCCGGTCTAAGACTTTTTCTTCTGACATCTCCAATTCTTTATCATGAGAGCTCTTGACCTTCGCGCCGGAAGGCCAAGGGCTTTCGCGTCCCGGCTTCCAATGGGGCAGCAGAGCTGGAACATGCTGTTTACTGCTCCTTCTGTCCGAGCGAAAATGAAGGTGTTAATCCTGCGAAGTCTCCTGCCAAGCTTGCAAGCGGCTTCCATTGCTCAATCGCTGTTTTATAGTTTCCCGCATAGGCGGCCGAGTCTATTTGCACACGCTCCACCTTGCCAAGCACAAGATGATCATCGCCTACTGGAATAATCCGATCCAGCTTCAGCTCGAACGCAATCGGAGCTTCAAGCACTGCCGGCACATTTATGGTCGTGCAAGGGCGTGGGGTGACTCCGGCAAGCTCGAATTCGTTTTTCTCCGGCTCGACATTGGCTGACGAGCGCTGCATCGCCTCACCGAGGGACTCGGACACCATATTAATGACGTACTCGCCAACCTCACGAATATTTGTAAGCGTATCCTTCATCGTACCTTCCCGCTCATTGACTCCTTGTCCTATTGAAAGCAGTAACGTCGGCGGGTTACGGGAGGCAACGGTGAAAAAACTGAACGGCGCTAAATTAAGAACGCCAGCCTTGCTCTTAGACGATACCCACGCTATCGGCCTCGGCACAACCGAACCGATCATCAGCTTATACATATCCTGTTCACTCAAGTCGTTCGCATGAAACGCGAGCGCATCTTGCTTTGGCATTTTCATCATCCTCATTAAAATTTGCCTAACTGACAGGCGGATATTAAAATTTAGGTTAGCAAATGAACGTTACTCATAAGTATAAACTCGGACTCAATAAAAGATAGTACGCACTTTTTTGAGAGATACTTACTGGAAGGAGAGTGACTATGATGATCGAAGAGCCTAAAAGCACGACCGCAAAAGAGAAACTGACTCCATTTGACTATACGTTATCAATCATTGGAGGAAAATGGAAAATGAAAATCATGTACCAATTAGCCTTTGAAGAGGTAATGCGATACGGAGAGTTGAAAAGATGCATTCCTGGTATTACTCATAAGGTGTTGAGTTCCCAGTTAAGTGAACTGGAACGCAACGGCATTGTAAATAGAGAGGAATTTCAGCAAATCCCTCCGAAAGTAGAATACTCTTTAACCCCAAGAGGCAAGACGCTGATGCCAATATTAGAGGAAATGTGCAAATGGGGGGTGGAAAATCAGTAGTATCAAGTTCATATTTATACTCGGTCCGGTTGCACCAATAAGTCCAATCATTGATGCCTGTATAGAACGGCTTTCAGCCCTTTGGCAAGAGGGCGAGAGAAGAGCAAGAACGAATGCAGCCGGTCAGGCTGACTTACAGGCCTGCTGCGGGAGAACCGCCTTCGGCGCTCTGACGTCAAGGGCGGTTCGATTAGTCAGGATATGGTTCGAATGTAACCGTCGTTCTACATGGTCATTCGTTCGTCAATACCCATTGGCAGAACAAGAACAAAAAAGAACCGGAAGCAGTCGGCCAAAGCGCCAACTGAACCAGTTCCGGTATCCTTATTCTGAATGCTATTCCGAACTATTCTTTTTCCTTCTCCACGGTAGAGGCACGTTCTATCAGTTGATGCGTTAACGTCACATGTTCATATTTTTTCTCCTTTGACGTCATGTTATGAATGAGCAAATTCATCGCCGTGTAGCCCAGATCATATTTTGGCTGGTGAATGGTTGTCAGTGCCGGCAAGGACATCGTAGCTTCACGGGTATTGTCAAATCCGATTACTGCAAAATCCTCCGGTACCTCGTATCCCGCTTTGCTAATCGCATTGACACATCCGATAGCCATGCTGTCGTTCATGCAAAATATAGAAGTAGGCGCATGTTGTAACTCTAGTAACTCGTTCGTAAGCACTTCGCCATCATGATGGTCATAATCCCCATACTTCACCCATTCCTGCCGAAAAGGAATGTCGGATTGGTTCAACGCCCTCCGATATCCCTGCTCTCGAAGGCGTGTTGAGTTATTCAACGTGGGCCCCCCGATTAGGGCGATACGCCGATGTCCTAATTCGATTAGATGACTGACTGCGTCAAAGGCCGCCTGTTCATCATCGATGGATACACCGCAAGTATAAGAGGCGTCAGTAATTTCTAAGCACTGAACGATGCTGTGCTTTTGTCCCAATCCGCTAAGCTCTTCTTTGCTGAGAGTCGAACTAATGACGATGACACCGTCGGCAAGCCTGTGTTGCAGCATTTGGAACAATTCCCTTTCCCGATTCGCATGATTCGAAGTTGGACAGACCAATACATAATAGCCATCCTCTTTTCCGCGATTTTCGATGCCTTTGACAATATCGGCAAAAATGGATTGTTCCAGGGTCGGAGTCAATACGAGCACCTTCATCGTCTCCGATCTCCGTAAATCCCGTCCCAACAGGTTCGGCTGGTAATTGAATTTGTGTATGACGCTTAATACTTTGTTGCGAGTCTCTTCTTTGACCAGAGAACTGTCATTCAATACCCTGGATACCGTCGCTACAGATACACCCGCTAACTGCGCCACTTCCTGAATTGTCATAGATTTCTGTTGCATATATCTCATTCCTTTACTAACAAATCGTAAGTATATTAGGGCAGGTAAGGCTATAATATTATATTCATTTTCTGAAATCCGCAGGTTGATCCCAAGATCTGTGTGGAGCTGCATCCAGCAATTTGATGAACTCTCTCGCTGCGGGGGATAGATGCTTTTTTTTATGATAAATGTAACGAATGCCCCGCTCAAATTTTACATCCTCCACAGGGAGTTTAACAAGCAGCCCGCCAGCGATTTCCTGCTTGACCGCAAACTCCGAAACCGCAGAAATCCCAAGTCCATGGATAACCCCTTGTTTGATGCCTTCTAAGCTGCTGATTTCCATGATACTGGAAATTGATATCCCCGTCTGTTGAAACCTTTGATCAAGAAAATGCCTGGTTGCTGATTTATCCGGCTTCATGAGAAATGTCTCTTGTTGCAGATCATGCAGCGTGCAAACTTCTTTCTGTGCTAATGGATGGTACGGCGGCGCAATAAAAACAAGGTGATCTTGATAATATGTTGCGGTATAAAAGCGAGATTCATCGATTGCAATTTGATCCGATAAAATAAGGAATTCTATGCTATTTGACTCCAGCAGCTGCGTGAGCTGTTGGGACGAAGTAATTTTCATGCTGATGTTAATATTGGGAAATTGTTCTTTATACTGAGCAAGCAAGGGTGGAAGCAAATAAACGCCGACAAAGTTGCTTGCGCCAAAGGAAAGTGTCCCCGATGACATATCCTCCATTTGATGGAGATGCTCTTTGGCCGCTTGCAGCAAATTCACAATCTGTTCCGCATACGGCTTAAACTGCTCGCCCTGTTTTGTTAAGTATAACTTTTTACCGATGCGGTCAAACAGGCGCGTATCCAAGTCTTCTTCTAAACTTAGAATTTGCATACTGACCGCAGGTTGAGAACAGTAGAGTTGTTCCGCTGCCTCTGTAAAGCTCAAACAATTGGATAACGTGATAAAGGTTTCGAGTTTGTTGATGTTCATCGTGAGCCTCATCCTCCTACGCACCATCTATAAGGCAATGTTATGAATACTATTATACAATCAAATTGTCTTATAATTATAGTCTCCGCTATAATGAAAACGCAATCATTTCTTTATCATCTTGGGAGGATTATTTAATGACTACTAAGCCATTAAAATCAGGCGGCAATTCCACGGAACCAAACAAACCAGAGGCGGGTGGTAAGAAAGGTCGTTTTGAAGCGTTATTTAAGAAAGTCGGGATTCCGCTTGCGGTCATTGTGTTTCTCGTACTGATGTTCATGCCAACGCCCGCAGGCATGGAACCGCAGGCTCAAAAAGCGGTTGCGATCTTCGCCAGTGCACTTATACTATGGGTTAGCGGCGCATTGCCTATTTACTTAACCTCCATGATCGCCATTATTATTTTGAGCTTATCCGGCACAGCCGAAGAAAAGACGGCATTTGGGACGCTTGGATTTGATGTCATTTGGCTCATGGTCTCCGCGTTTATTCTCACTTCTGCCATGATTAAGTCTAATTTGGCGCGGAGATTCGCATTATGGATGGTAACCAAATTCGGACAGACGCCAAAGAAAACATTACTTGTCTTAATTTTCATCAACTTTGCCCTCGCGTTCTTCGTTCCATCAACGACAGCACGCGCAACGTTAATGGTTCCGATCTGTTTAATTTTGTTAGAGATTTATAAAGCAACACCGGGTAAAAGCAATTTCGGCAAATTAATGATGCTGCAAGGTGTTCAAGCCGATGCGATTGCCACTTCCGGCGTCATGACTGCGACAGCTGCGAACATCATTGCCGTTGGTTTTATTAATGAGCAAGCCGGAGGCTCGATCGGATATATGGATTGGTTAGCAGCCTCCATGCCAACCGCCATCATTACCATGTTGCTTACATTCTTCGTTGGTTTAAGGCTCTTCTCTTTTAAAGGGGAAGCGGAGTTCGAAGGCGCAATGTCAAAACTTAAAGAAGAATTAAAGAAGCTGGAGAAATTCTCACTTGATGAGAAAAAAGCAATGACAATCTTCTTATTTACTGTTTTGTTATGGGCAACGGAAGATTATCACAAGGCCTTGTTTGGCTTTGAAATTAGTGTATACATGACGGCGGTCATTGCAGGTGTGCTTTGTTTGCTTCCAAGAATCGGATTGCTTACCTGGAAGGAAGCTAACATTAAGTGGGATCTGATGATTTTTGCAGCAGGCGCTTACGCCGTCGGGAATGCGCTTGAGAAATCGAAAGGCGCGGAATGGATGATCAATAAAGTCGTCTATGGTCTGGGTCTGGAACAAATGAATCATATGCTCGTCTATGTTGTTGTTATATTCATCAGCATGTACAGTCACTTAATTTTCACGAGCAAGACCGTACGGACAACGATCCTTATTCCCGCTTTTATCGCACTTGCCAAAACGTTAGGCATGGACCCTGTTACCCTGGCGTTGGCTTCGGCCATGACTTTAACCTATACGATCACTTTGCCGCCACATTCGAAAGTAAATACGATTTATTTTTCCACTGGATATTTCAGTGTATTTGATCAAGTGAAATATGCAGTCGTTACCTGCTTTATCGGTGCTGCAGTCATTAGTCTCTCCGTATTTACGTGGTTCCAAATTCTTGGATATCGATTATAAGACACATTGCTAGACTAGCAAATGATAGAGGAGTGCGTGTATGCTATACAGAAAAGTAATTATGGCGATTGCGGATGGATCAGGAGATCGTCCGCATCCGCTGCTAGGTCATAAAACACCGTTGGAATATGCTCATACTCCAAATTTAGATCGGTTAGCCTCGGAAGGAATAACCGGTATGATGGACTTAATCGGGTCAGGAATTCCAGTTGGCACCGATATGGGACATATGATATTATTCGGGTTTCAACCGGATCATTATCCGGGACGCGGCCCCATTGAAGCGCTGGGAATCGGTATGGAAGTCCAGCCCGGAGATGTCGTTCTTCGCTGCAACTTTGCTACGATCAATGATGAGGGGATTGTCCTGGACCGTCGTGCCGGGCGAATTCGCGAGAATACGGCCGGGCTTGCCGAAGCGCTTAATGGCATGGAAATTATCGATGGCATCCGTGCTTATTTCAAGCCAGCAACGGAACATCGGGCCGTACTTGTTATACGTGGCAATGGTCTTAGCGATCAGATCAGTGATTCTGACCCGAAAGCCCCGAACGATGGGAAGGCGTATCTTCCCGTTGAAGCACGGGATGATACGGTGGAAGCGAAGCGGACCGCTATTGCAGTCAACCTGTTTCTTAAGCAAGCCCATTCGATTCTTGCATCGCATCCGATTAATCGAGAGCGTATTGCGCAAGGACATCCACCTGCGAATTTCATTCTCACCCGAGGTGCTGGACGAATGGCGCAATTGGAACCCATTGCTGCGAATATGCATTTCCGCGGCAGCTGCATCGCTGCGGAAAGCACGGTTCTTGGGGCAGCCAAATTGGCTGGATATAACGCGGTCACCGACGTAAAGCTGACCGGCAGCTTAGATACCGACGTTGAATTAAAAGCGAAACTTGCGCTCGAGCAAATTGCTGATCATGATATCGTCTACGTTCATCTCAAGGCTCCGGATTTAATGGGACACGATAATGAACCTTTCAGAAAGGCACAATCCCTTGAACAGTTTGATCGTATGGTTGGGTTAATCGCGAATCATTTGCCCGATGATGTATATTTGGCTTTGGCAGCGGATCATTCAACACCATGTGAGGTTAAGGAGCACACGGGCGAACCGGTTCCGGTAGTGATATACGGCCCCAGTATCCGAAAAGATCGGGTAACATCTTATAATGAAATAGACTGCGCTTATGGCGCATTAGGCCGCATGTCAGGTTCTGAGTTCGTGAGGACCTTGCATGGTCTGATGGGATATGTGAAGAAACAAGGAAATTAATGCTGAAAACTGGATAGGAACGGGCACAACCACTGTCAGCGCTTTAAGGCCTATGGTGGTTGTTTTTTTGCAAAAGGCGCATGAACTACCCGCCGTAAACAACCGTGCATGAAGACTGTCAGGCTGAGCTCCGCACTAGGGTTGACAATTCATCATTATTAGCCCAAAATCGATTCGTCAAGAACTGAATTTGGTTTTGAATCAGACCACAATGATAACGATGATGACGGCTCATCGACTTCGATAGGGGGATGCAGGATTATGCCGAGTTATAAGGTATGATGTCGAATCGTAAATTATTTTTCATTGCAGGACTATTGCTAGCCGCGCTTACAGGCCTGCGCTTCGTTTGGCTATCTTTTCAGCTGCCCCCGGAACACCCGCTAGCGGCTCAAGGCATGCTGGATTTGCGGGATTGGGATTTTGAGAATCAACGTTCTATCGCGTTGAATGGCGAGTGGGAATTTTATCCGGGCAGGTTTTTGGAGCAAAATGATGCCGAAGCATTTTCACTTCCATCGCAATCTTACGTTAAAGTTCCGGGAGATTGGCGCTCTTCTGTGTCAGACAAGGGCGATTCTTCCTATGGTTATGGCACGTACAGACTGCGTATTCTAACGGGGGGCCGTTTGAACCAACCTTACGGATTTTGGATTCGTAACATCCAGACTTCCTCGATGCTATTCATGAATGGACAATTGCTGGCCAAGTTCGGCTCGCCTGCGGAGCAAGCCGAGAATTATAAGCCCAAAGCCAACTCATATACCGTTTCGTACATAGCAGGGGAGCAGCGAGAAATTGAAATTATCGTACATGCAACCAACTTCGACAATCCCTTAAAAGGAGGCATTGTCCAGTCGATCCGATTCGGATCGCAAGCGGCCATCGACACCGAGTGGATGTACTCGATAGGTTTTCAACTGGTTACCTTTATTATTTTGCTGTTGCACGGCCTGTATGCGGGTATTATGTACGTTTTCAACAGGCGGCAGCAGGTATTCAGTTGTCTGTTTTTGTTACTCGTATGTTCAGCATTGTCTGTTGCTGCAGACGACAGTACTTTGCTGCTCATCTGGCTGCCGATTAACTACACGTGGGCAGTCAAAATTAAATGGTTGGCGTATCTGGGCATATCGCTGTTCATGTTGAAGCTGACAACAAGCCTGATTCCCGAACATGAAATCAATAAATCGTTTCGTTGGTTTTATGTCCCGCTCGGATTGTACACTACGTTTATTTTCTTTTCGCCGGTACAGTATGTGATCTACAGCGGATGGTTATTCCTGTTCTTTTATCTTTTTCCTGTCTTGGCAGTTCTATATGTGATAGGTAAAATGCTGTTGAAAAATTACATCGACATCGTATTTTTGTTAATGGCGGCTGTCAGCTTAACATCCAGCATCATTTGGGGAATCGTGCAGAATTTCAATTGGGTCGACATGACCTTCTATCCATGGGATATCTTTGCAGGAATCATTGGTTTTTCGGCTTTTTGGTTCAAAAGGTATTATCGCCATGCCGAGCAAAACGCCAAGCTTACCGCGCGGCTTCTGCGAGCGGACAAGCTGAAGGATGAATTTCTCGCAAATACTTCGCACGAGCTGAGAACTCCGCTTCATGGCATCATTAACATTGCGCACACTATCGCGGCTAATGAGCGGCACTCGATGAATGAAAAGAGCCGCAAAGATTTTGAACTGCTCATTACGATAAGCCGGCGAATGTCGCAAATGCTGAACGATTTGCTCGACTTGTCGCGGCTTAATGAGAAGAGGATCGTGCTCCAACCGGCTGATCTGCGCGTGCAATCGGTCGCTTCGGGGGTTGTGGACATGCTCGGATTTATGACGGAAGGCAAGCCGATTCGGTTCAGCATGGATATACCGGAATCGTTCCCCCATGTTATGGCCGATGAGAAAAGGCTTGTTCAAATTCTGTTCAACCTGCTGCATAACGCAGTTAAATATACGGAAGAGGGTACCATTTCCATTTTAGCCGAAACAAAGGGCGGCCGAGCGGTCATTCATGTATCGGATACAGGGATTGGGATGGACGAGGACACGCAAAGCCGAGTTTTTCAGCCTTATGAGCAAGGAATGCCCGGAATTGGCACCGGTGGAGGTATCGGGCTCGGACTGAGCATCTGCAAGCAACTGGTGGAATTGCATGGCGGGAAGCTGACGGTTCGCTCGACACCGGGCGAAGGCTCGAAATTCACTTTTACGCTTCCGTTGTCCAACGAGTCCCTCCGTCGCGAGGAAGCGGCATCAATGGTCCCGGAATTAGATGACTCTGACGAGGTCCTAGTCTTGCATAACGCAGCCACACCTGAACTATGGTCCGTCCTGCCGGATACGAGCCAAAGTACCGCAACAGACACAATGAAAATATTGGCTGTTGATGATGATCCCGTTAATTTGAAGGTCTTATGCAACATTTTGTCTACGGAACAGTATGATATCGGGACAGCGGTATCAGGGAGAGAAGCCGTCGGGATGCTGGATGCCGAGCAATGGGATCTGATAATTGCAGACGTCATGATGCCTCAGATGTCCGGGTATGAATTGGCTCGGATTGTGCGGGAGCGATTCTCGATTGCCGAGCTGCCGATTTTACTGCTGACGGCACGGAATCAGCCGGAAGACGTGTATTCCGGATTTTTGTCAGGCGCCAACGATTATGTCACCAAACCGGTCGACGCTTTGGAATTGAAATACCGCGTCCGGGCATTGGCCACGTTGAAGCAGTCTGTCAGTGAACGTCTGCGTATCGAAGCTGCTTATCTGCAAGCTCAAATTCAACCTCACTTTTTGTTCAACACGTTGAACTCGATTATGGCGTTAAGCACTATAGATACGGACAAAATGCAAAAGCTGGTCGAAGCTTTTAGCTCTTTTCTGCGGATCAGCTTCGACTTCTGGAACTCGGAACAGCTTGTTCCGCTCGAGCACGAGCTTGAACTCGTCCGTTCGTATCTGTACATCGAGAAGGAACGATTTGAGGATAGATTACATATTGTCTGGGAGGTAGAACCGGACATCAGGTTGCAATTGCCTCCCCTCACCATCCAGCCGCTCGTCGAAAATGCCGTCAAACACGGAATTCTAAGCCAACGCAAAGGCGGAACCGTTCGTATCCACATCACGGATGACAGCAATTGCTGGGCCTTTACGATATCGGATGACGGTGCAGGCATGGACGAGGAAAAGATGCGAAATTTGCTGGACAGCACGCAACGCAGCGATAGAGGAATCGGATTGCTAAATACGGATCGGAGATTAAAGCAACTGTATGGCAAAGGCTTGTCCATTGCAAGCAAACCCGGGGAAGGTACTTCGATCTCGTTCATTATTCCCAAGCCAGGGAAGGACCGGCTTTTTTTGCAATGAATACATCCTTAAGCATCATTAAGGCAGGTGAATGTTAAAGGTGACAACCTTGAATGAAACTGGTTCTAATCTTGTGATCAAACGAGCGAATGCCGATCACGTTGGCATTTTACAAGAGCTCTATGTTGAAGCTGCCCGCTGGAGAGTCGCAAGAGGCATTAAGCTGTGGAGTGAGCACACTTTCACAAAAGAATATATAGAGAACTTCATGCAAGAAAAAGAAGTGTTTGTAGCCTTAGCGGGTCAGACCGGAATCGGATGTTTTTCGATCCAATGGAACGACAAACCGATATGGCAAGAGCTAGATAATGAGGAATCAGGTTACTTGCACCGGTTGGTGGTAAGCAGAACATACAGCGGGATGAGGATGGGACACAAGCTATTGGAATGGGCTGAGCAATATGTAAGAAGGGAAGGAAAGCGATTTTTCAGATTGGACTGCATGACCGAAAATACAGGACTGAATCAATATTATAAGGAGGCTGGATTTGTTTTTCAAAAAACAGTCGTTGGAGAAGGCTGGAGCGCAAATTTATATGAAAAGCAGCTGATGTTGTGAGGCTGGTTCAGAAATTTCCCGAGGGATTATAGACACAGGCAGCAGTCCGCCTGTGTTTTTTGCTGTGTAAACCCGGATTGAGTTTTCGGGTTGAAAGCTATGTGTGGATTGTAATAAAATAGAACTATTAATAATAATGATAATCATTATCATATAAATCGAACAGCTAAGGAGGAAGCCCATGTTATTGCCGAGAAAACCGGTATGTAAGGAGCGGTTAAGTGACGATGAATTAGAACGGTTTGTCCGCTGCCGACGTTGTTATTTTCGCAAGTGCCGGAATTCTCACGAATCGAGCTGGATAAATGCAGCTCAAGCATCTGTTAATAAGATCGTGCATGCGTATTATGCCCGTGCCCCTGAGACAAGAACACCAGCTTCCGTCATTCACGATATAGAAAGGTATTGGACGCAAGAACGGGAGCGATTCCAATCGGAACAACATTACGTTCTAATCAAACGTTCGGTATCTTACAATTTGAGTGAATATTTGACAAGTGAATCCTCCGGCCAGTCGCTGCTGCTGTTGGGGGAGACTCTTACCGTTCAAGCTGCGGAATTGGGAGCAACCCTGTCAATGACACTGCAAATGGCTGAGTGCTCGGACGCGTCCTTCGTCGTTCGAAAATATGTTATCGCTGATGAGCCGCAAGTGTTTAAAGCTTTTATTCATCTTGCCATCGTATTCGCTCATGAAGCTTTTCACAGGTTGCCAGAAAAAATTGAAGTGTGCTCTCTGCTGAATGGCACAGCCTACACCGTCCATCCGAAAGCGGAACATTATCGTTCTTCGGTTGACTTTTTGCGCCTTATGCTTGGCGTTATGAGTGAAGGGCCGCTCAGCAGCAATTTATATCACTGAATGGGGTTAATTTTAGGATTGCGTAATTGCATTACATAAGATAAAGTTTGAATATATGATGATAATGATTATCAATATCAAATAAAATGCCATGTGATCATTGGCGGGAAAATGAAGGGTGGAATGATGATGCCAAAGATCATTTTGATTTTTGCCAGCATGAGCGGGAATACCGAAGAGATGGCCGATGCGATTGCGAAAGGGGTTCGTGAGGCAGAAGGGAACCTGACTGTGATGGACGTTATGGATGCATACGCGGCCGACCTGACAGATTACGACGGAATATTGTTGGGTGCCTATACTTGGGGGGATGGGGAACTGCCGAACGAATTCCTTGATTTTTACGATGAAATGGAAGAGCTCAATCTGTCTGGCAAGAAAGCGGCTGTGTTCGGCTCATGTGATTCAAGCTACCCGGAGGTTGGCAAAGCGGTTGATATTCTCATCGATAGGCTGCGGGAATTGGGAGGTGACATCGTTCAAGATGGCTTGAAAGTAGAGCTGACTCCCTCCGCCTCTGACAAACAATTGTGCAGAGAATTCGGACGGACTTTCGCGAACAGCGTCGTCAATGGCGCCTTGCAGACGGGCAATTTGAGCGGAGCGGTTCCTTTTGGCAATCACTGAACGCTGTGAAAAATAACCGCGTGTACGATCTGGATGGGGACTACTTCTGGCCTTACGATCCGATTGAGGTGAAAAGCCAAGTAGAAAAAGTCGCCGAGATGCTCGTGGAAGGAAGAAAAAAGTAAACTGAACCACATCATTTATTTGTCGAGGAGTCTTCTGTTCAGGAACAGAAGGCTCTTTTTGCTGTTCAAAAGAATACATAATAAACCTACTCATGAGAAGGAATAATATAGTAAAATATTTCTGATCTGAACTAACAATTACATGCGACACAAAGCATGAAGGAGGTTGAACATGAAGCTTGAGTTAGTCACTCCAAGATTAAAGCTAACATCCATTGATGAATCTAAAGCGATTCAAGTGTTGGATTATGTGCAACGAAATAAGGAATTTTTAAAGGAATGGGAAATTCTCAGAGCTCCCGATTATTATACGCTGGAAGCGCAAAAGAACCTTATTCATCAAGACATTCAACAAATGGAAAGAGGACAGTTAGTTAGAGTATGGATGTATAAATTAGATGAGCTTGAAAAAATAATTGGCTCTATTACACTGAGCAATATTGTAAAAGGAGGCTTCCTATCCTGTTATTTAGGTTATCGAATCGACGAACAAGAGAGAAACAAAGGTTATATGACCGAGGGAATCAAACATATGATTGAATTTGCGTTCAACATCTTGCAGCTGCATCGAATTGAAGCTAATATCATGCCCAGAAATACGGCGTCTATAAAAGTAGTTCAAAAGCTTGGATTCCACAATGAAGGCGCAGCAAAGAAATATTTGAAGATAAATGGAAAATGGGAAGATCATATCCACATGGTGCTCCTAAATGACGAGATAGAATAAGAGCAAGCGGAATGATGGCGAATCATCATCAATGTTCTAATGAAAACGTTTTTTCTATTGACATTATTGCTCGGACATAAGAAAGTAAAGCTAGAACATACTTAAGGAGGACACACAACATGGTTCAACAGTGGTTTGAAGAAGCGAAGTTAGGCATTTTCATTCATTACGGTATTTATGCGGTCAATGGGATAGCAGAATCTTGGTCTTTCTATAACGGAAGAATATCTCACAAAGATTACATGAAGCAATTAGATGGCTTTACAGCCAAGAACTTCGATGCAGACAAATGGGCCGATCTGATTGAAAAGTCAGGGGCACAATACGCCGTGTTAACAACAAAGCACCATGATGGCGTAGCTCTATGGGATACCCAATATTCCGACTTAAACGTCGTGAAAAAGACGCCTGCCAAAAAAGACCTGATAAAAGAGTATGCCGAAGCGATAACCAAAAAAGGGATTAAGCTGGGGATGTACTACTCTTTAATTGATTGGTCACATCCAGACTATCCGAGTGTATATGAGGGCGGCAAGGTGCCGGAGGATCTGAGCAAGGTCAATAAATTCTCCAGTCCAGTAGACGGCGTTCAAGACGAGGAGAAATGGAAACGGTTCCTTGAATTTAACAACAATCAATTAAAAGAACTGTTAACCAACTATGGAAAAGTAGATTTGCTGTGGTTTGACGGAGACTGGGAAAGAAGCGCCGAACAGTGGAATCTGCCGGAATTCAAGCACTATCTCCAATCGTTCAATCCAGAGATTATTATCAACTCACGACTTCAAGGTCATGGAGACTATAAAACTCCGGAGCAGGGGATACCGATAACACGACCAGAAGGCCCATGGGAATTCTGCACGACCATCAATAGCTCCTGGGGATATCAACCGGCAGATAACGAATATAAATCGTTGAAACAAATCATCAGAATGTTCTGTGATTGCATCACGATGGGCGGCAACATGCTGCTGGATATCGGACCTATGGAAGATGGCACGGTAGATAAGAGACAAGAAAATATTTTATTAGGGCTTGGCAAATGGATTAGTACTCATGAAGAAGCGGTATTTGGAACAACCGAGGGGATTCATACACGATACTACTTAGGCGGCAGTACGGTATCTAAAGATAAACAGTCACTTTATCTATTTGTATACGACGATCCTAAAGAGTGTGTCTGCTTGAAAGGGTTATCGAACAAAATCAAGAAAATTACAGTGCTTCACTCTGGCAAAGAGCTTACCCATGAAATTCATGGTGGCGTGCCTTGGTTCAACATTCCAGGAACAACTTGGATTCATATGACACCAGAAGATGCACATGAACATGTAACCGTTCTGAAGCTGGAACTTGAAGGCGAACTCGATATGTACGGAGGTTCCGGTGCAGTAGTAACACATAACTAAGCAAGGACAACTAAAAAGTATAAAATGAGACTTCATGGTAGATCGCTATCATGAAGTCTTTCTATGCCGGGGGTAGCGGGCAATATTATTCTGGGCAAGAATTGAGAATTGAAAGAGAGCCTTCCCGGAAAGGAATTTGTATAAAAGCAAGAGTAGAGATGTCGTTATGAACGCGATGAGATGGCATTGTTCCGCATCGTTCAATGGTCAATGCTCTTAGCTCCATTCTCCCACACAGTCAGGAGGGGATAGCGTTGAGAACAAGCTGCATACAGTTGCATATACCGACACATATATATAGCGGCAATTCATGATAGATAGCGATGTACTAGAGTTGTTCTTGGACGTCCGCCTTCTGATGGAACGAGAGAATGAAGCAATGCAGCAGTTGAAACGAGTCAGAACAGCGCTGTCCCGTTCGGTGAAAGGACAGACGTTTGCTTTCCTGCGGGTATCGGCTGATTGCATCAGTGTGGATCTGGAATATACGGGGTCTGTATTATACCGGAATTTGGGCATGGAGCCGCATCCGCTTGTCAGCCAATTGATAGGTAAAACCGAGAAAAGGAGTGTACCATAGGAAAGGCTCTCCGAGCTGGATGCTGATCATCTGTTCTTCACATTTGACAAGTGACATGACGTAGAGGATGGCGCGGAAAGAGCTCAATTGCTGGATCCTAGATGGCGTTCGCTTCCGGCTGTGTGCAACCACCGCGTGTATGAGATTGACTTCTTGACGTGGATGAACAATGGCGTCATTGCCAATGGCAAGAAGATTGACGATGTGTTGCGTGTGTTAGCTTAGCAAGGAGAAAGGGGGAACGACGAATCATGTTCAAGATAGGAGCTTTTCTTTTAATGCTTAGTTCCACTATCCCCTTAGTTCAGAAACTACATAAGGTGGTATAGGATGTACCGTCCTTACTTATTTTTTTCACTTTCGATATGTATAGCCAGAAGACTGTGCCTGAAAATAATCATTTCTAAAAAAGTTTTTCAACATACAGAGCGGCATAGCAAAAACGGCCAGACCGAAGTAAAAAGTAGAGCAAAAACGATTAAAAAGTCATAGTTGAAACAGGTCGATAAGTACCCCTCGAACGACTAGAAAGGCACAGTTGAAATAGGCTCGATAAGTACACCCCGAACGACTAGAAAGGCACAGCTGGAATAGCTCAATAAGTACAGTCAAAACGATCAAAAAGTAACAGCCAGAACGCAAAAATTCAAATTTGGACCGGAACAAACATAGTTGGGAACGGAGCAAAGCAGCTAGAACAAAGCCAAAAATGCTGGAACAGAGCAGATTAATAATGTGTGAATACGCCTTCGAAATAATAGTTCGCAAGGTGCAGCGCAATCAACTTGGTCATGCCGCTGTCGTAGCGCCTAAAACTAAGGGGGCGTCATTTCGGTCGTAAGAAGCAGCCCAGGCAGGGGAAAGCACGGCCACGCATAAGCACAATAGTTGCTCCCAAGCGGACGTATGATGGAGAGAGCTATTGAATCGAAAGCAAAATTCATCCAGGTATGCCTGAAGATATTTAGCGCCTATCCCGTGAAAGGTGTCGTTCATCCAATGCCATGCCCTTTTGAAGGATTGATATAAGGGGTTTTTGCGGCGAACCCGACAATTGTGTCGGGTGATGGATGTCTCGGCAGCAGTCTTGGCAACATGCAATTCGGCGAATTGATCACAGTCGGAACGAAGCAGCAGCTTGTCGGAGAGGCGAGTCGGATCGACAAGCTTCATCTTAAGTTCACCCGTTTGTCCGTCTAGTGTGACAGATTCGGCGACGATTAGCGGGCATTCCCGCGGGTTGAGTTGTCTTGATGGATGGCTGCCATAGAATGCCAGGAACCCATGAACCACCCCTGCCAGCGGCCGATCGGTGTCGGCGCGGCTAATTGAAGCCCGGATCTTACGCAGCATCAACCAGGCAGTTTTGTATGTCACCTGAATAATCGAGCTAAGCCGGACGGCGTTGATGCCGATATCGGAACGGGAGACAAGCCAGAATGTTGTGAGCCACTTCTGTAAAGACGTGCGGCTGCCTTCCATGACCGTGCCGACGATGAGAGATGTCTGATGGCGGCAAGCGCGGCACTCGTACAGTGGAAGCCTGCGTGTTCGGATGACGTAGGCATGGGCATGCTGACAGCGTGGGCAGACAAAGCCCTTTGGCCACTTCAGCTTATATAGAAAAGAGACGCAAGAAGATTCGGAATGAAACTGACGCTGTAACTCTTCCAATGTATCAATAGATTGCAATGCTTCCATGAAGACATCCTCCTCGCAATGTGGTTTATAGACCTAAATATGGAACAAATGTTCTTATATTCATTATATAGAACTAACGTTCTCATTTCAAGCTTGATTTCTAATACTATTAAAATTTATTCGCATGCAGGGGGGATGGTATGCTGTTCTGAATGGCGGGGAGAGTGAAGCAAAGGAGTAGGTGAAGTATAATCTCTTGCAGGAGCAAAGATATCGATAATCGCTTATTTGCTGCCGGCAATTTTCAATGTAAATGATAAAATCGAAAATAAAGGGTGGTCGCCGATATGCAACCCACATTATTCGAGATTCCTGAACAACCAAAGAAAACAATCATTTTAAGTTTGCACCCGAAGCCTTATACAGACATTTTGAATGGAACCAAGAAATATGAATATCGAAGAAAATTTTCGAAAGAAGCGGTGTCTGCTTTTATTTACGTAAGTTCGCCAGCCAAAGCCATTCAAGGATATATTGAATTCGGAATGCCTATCATCGATAAGATCGAAAACATTGCCGCCATTGCGGAAGAAGAGAAGCCCGGATCGCGCGAAGGTACATTAGCATATCTGGATGGGCTAGAGAAAGGATTTGCCATACCTATTTTGTCGATACGAGAAATTCAGCCCCTATCATTAGAGGAATTGAGAAGCGATTTTCATTTTACTGCGCCGCAGTCCTATATCAATGTGGACACGAATCCGGGTTTAAAGGAAGAGTTAATGAAGAGGCTGCAGGCCTTTTATCAAGCTCATCGTTAAGTAGGCTTTCAGCTTATCAAGAGCAGCTTCGAGCGCACAAGGGCATCTCTATGGATGCCCCTGTCGAGGATACTGTAGATAACCTGTTTACTATGGCGTTCTGCGCAGCAAATTAGGAAGCATATCAAGGACCTTCTCTCTTATTAATGCATCTCCAAAGTTCCACTCATTTGCTTCAACGATATACACATAGCCATTTTTCACAGCGGGGAGATTGTGCCAGAGCGAGTCATTCATCAAGTCCATTGCCGCTTGCCGGGACACCGCATTCTCAGGTAGCAGCATGAAGATCTGATCACCAGCATAAGCAGGTAAGCTCGCTGTCGGGATTTCCGTGAATCCATCGCCCGAGTCTAGCACCTTCTGAATCTTATCTGCTGGCTGAAAGCCAAGCGGGTGGTACAGTAAAACCGACCCGATGGGCGATCTCGCGCAGTGGCTCTTCTGAACACAGCAACCATTCTTTGGAACGGTTAATGCGCAGCTCGGTTAAGTAGTCAAGCGGCTTTTTTTTCAGTTAATTTATGGAAAATAGGAGTGTGCTGCCAAAGAGGCACGTTGGCTAATATAACCCTTCTATCAGTCGAATGAAACGTGTAAAGGGATACACCGCAAATTCATAGCGTCCCGGAAAAATGTTTTCTGGATATGTCTCATGCCGAGGATTCCCGACTCGGATGACGGCAAACGTAATTTGATAAAAACGGAGGGGAGTGTTTGCTTCATTTTTAATTTGAAGTGCTGCTCCGGGTGAGAGCATATAGTATTTGTCGGCCGACAAATGATACTGCTCGTTATTAATATGCAAGCTGCCTTTTCCGTGAGTAAATATGTAGAGAGTATGTAGCTCAGCCGTTTGTTCACTATCAAGGTCAATACGTAAAAGTAATAACTGCTGATTCCGATTTGTTCATATGTGAACTACAAGGTAAGGACGAACATGGGTGTAGAATAGAGATTGTAATTACAAACAAAGAAGGCAAATACATAAATGGGATAATGACAATTCAGAATGATCTAATTAAATGCATAGAAGTAATAGAGAAACAAGTGCAGGATGGAATGAGAATGACAATCCAAAATGTTCCTGATATTGTTAACGCTTATTTATCAGCAGATAATTTACCCAGTAAGGTAGAGTTAGGACATCAAACACCTGCAAATAAGCCTAAATCCATGACACCTGAAGAGTAGTAAAGGAAGCGGTTGGCAGCTTGCTTCTTGAACTTGCGGGCGAGGGCTCGCATTTTTACATAGGTCAGCTAGTTGAAGTTACGCACACCAGTCGGGCTATAATGCCATGTGGTTCTTTTATCACTCGAAGAGAAGTGGCAGGCAAGGAGGTAGGGGACCTTTTGCCTTATCCGTTGGATTCTGTCCAATGAAACAGAGACGTATATCGTCTTGCAGCCGGTTTCATTGGAAATGATCCAATGGTTTGGCACTCCCTCCGCACCGAACGCCGCCAAACAGCCGGATCCATTGTACAAAATATAGCCTGCATGCCGGTACTCCGCTTCATCCACACATTCTGCTGCATGTTTTCCAATGGAGCTTACGTCACCCGCAGAAATGATCGCGAAAAACAATGCAGTTCTACTTATATGGCTCATACCATGCATGGCCTACATCGTTTTATGCGTTTATCTGTATTGAGCAGTCCAATGCCACTCTTTCCGTTAACCTCACTGTCCCCCAGTATCAGTCCTGCCTTTGTCTCGTCCATATATACGCTGTCATCTGAACTCGAAATATCGGTTTCCAAATGTCTCATAACGCATTGTGTTCCAGTGGAAATTACCACTTCATGACGTGGATTCTGATTCAATATTCCCTTGTTCAGAAAATGTTCAGTAATAGGCGCTAAGATAGTCTTAGTCGAAAAGGCCTAATTATTTACAAATCGTTCGTTTAGTCGACAAAGATTGTAGGATGGGAGAAGGCTAGGAGATGAAATTAGTTTTGTTATCCGGCGGCAGCGGGAAACGGTTGTGGCCGTTATCCAATGATAGCCGTTCCAAGCAATTTATTAGAGTGAATCATTCGAATGAGGAAAATGATCAAATGCGTTTTTCCATGCTGCAAAAAGTATGGACGCAGATTAAAAAGGCAGGCTTACAGCAATCAGCCGTTATTGCGGCCGGTCGGGGACAGCAAGAATTGCTTCTCACCCAACTTGATCAAGATGTGCCGCTTGTTCTGGAGCCAGAGCGTCGCGATACGTTTCCAGCGATTGCATTGGCGTGCACTTATTTACAAGGCGTGCTGAATACAGCAGAGGACGAAGTTATCGTGGTGATGCCTGTCGATGTTGATGTTGATGACGATTATTTTGCTGAGCTGCGCGCACTTGCGAACGGGTTGGCCCATGCCGAGGACAACTTGGCTTTAATGGGCATACAACCTTCCTATCCTGCCGAGAAATATGGCTACATTATCCCGGTACCTGATCCGTGCATGCAACAATCATTACGCAAAGTTCAGCGTTTCATTGAGAAGCCGCCCGCTGCGGAAGCAGAAAAGTGGATTAAGCATGGCGCTCTATGGAATTGCGGTGTATTCGCGTTTCGCTTGTCATATGTGCTGCGCATTTTGGAACAGAACGGATGGCCGACTTCATACGAAGACTTAATCGCTCAATACGAACGGTTGCCGCAAAATAGCTTTGACTATGAAGTGGTAGAGAAAGAGAAGAAAATCTCTGTCAAGCCGTTTGCAGGCCGGTGGAACGATCTGGGCACTTGGAACGAATGGACGGAACAAATGAAGGAACCGATGTATGGAAAGGGATATGTCAGCAAGGATTGCCTCAATACGCATGTAATCAATGAGCTTAATATCCCCGTTGTTGCCCTAGGGATAACCGATGCGGTAATTGTGGCTTCTCCAGATGGGATTCTCATCACAGATAAAGCAGCAAGCACTGGGCTGAAGCAAGTTGTCCAGACGCTATCGATGCCCCCCATGTATAAGGAGGCGTTATATGGCTGGTATACGATTCTGCATTTGGGAGAACCGATGGGGGAACACGGCTCGGTGACGAAACGAGTCCATATGTATGCGGGTAAACAGATGAGCGATCAGAAGCAAGATCAGCGGAGTGAACTGTGGACGCTTATCCGCGGGGAAGCGAAGGTCAGTATTGACGGCAAACGCTTCACGGCCAGAGCGGGTGATGCGATTCAAATTCCTCCCGGATCGAACCATAGCATCAAAGCGATAACCGCGGTCGATCTGATTGTTATTCAAATCGAAATGCGTGATCATAACGTGGCTTTTTGAACAACATCGAGAAAGGTGCAATAGAATGAAGAGCATTCAAGATGAGCAGGTGGAGCAGAATGAATTGCAGACACCTCAACCTTCAAGAAGGATTGGGGATCTGCTCGTGAGCGAAGGTTGGATTACGAACGAGCAACTTCGCAACGCGGTTGAACGGCAGCAGCAATATGGAGGCAGACTGGGTGACGTCGTGTCAGAACTCTATGACGTCAGTCCACACACTATCCAGCAGCTGACGGAGCGCAACCAGAGCAAGGGACGGATTGGTGAAATGCTTGTACAGTCCGGAGCGATCACGGAGAAGCAACTCGAACAAGCGCTTGAGTTCCAAAGAAAAAGCGGGGGTAAATTGGGTGACATCTTGTTATCGCTCAAGTTCGTTGAACCGGACAGGCTCTACCGCGAGATTGCCACCCAACAGCAGATCGGGCGGATTGGCAAGGAATTTTCCTTTGAGCACGAAGCGAGATTACCTGAGGCGACAGCGCGAGCTTATGACGCGATTATGATCAATAAAATGTCGAATCGTTATCTTATTGCCGTTGGTGCGCCTCTGACAGAAGCGCAAATCGTCGACTTGGAAGGGATTGTGGAGGCGCCGATTGAGCAGGTGCTCGCGACACGCAAAGAAATGGAGGATTTCTGGAAGGCTGTATACGAACCGGAATTGATGCAGGCAAGCACGGCTAAGTTGATCGAGGAGAATCCGGGGAACTCGGCGCATATTACGTTCACGACGCCGCAACTGTGGGGACTCTGCTTGCTTGCGGTGGTGATTATCGCGGGGCTGATCTGGAATTGGTTCGTTACGTTGATCGTATTGAATATCATCGTTCAAGTCGTTTATTTTGTCATGTCTGTGTTTAAGTTTGCGATTATTTTAAAAGGAACCAAAAGCACGGCGCAGCTTCGCTTTACGGAAGAAGAGGTGCTTGCGGTGGACGAGAAAGAACTCCCGATTTACACCATTCTGGTACCTATGTATAAAGAAAGTGAAGTCATCCCGCATCTGCTGGAGAACTTGGAACGGTTGGATTATCCGAAGGCTAAGCTGGATGTTCGCTTATTAATTGAAGAAGACGATATCGAGGCGCAGGAGCTTCTGCAAAACATGGATTTGCCAGCCTATTATACGGTTCTGATCGTACCGCACAGCTTGCCTAAAACCAAACCGAAGGCATGTAATTACGGCTTGATCCGCGCACGGGGAGAGTACGTGGTTATCTATGACGCGGAAGATCGACCGGATCCTGATCAATTGAAGAAAGTTATTCTCTCTTTCCAGCAGAGTCCGGAGCATGTTGTATGCATTCAAGCGAAATTGAATTATTTCAATAGTGATCAAAACATGTTGACGCGGTGGTTTACTCATGAATACAGCATGTGGTTTGAACTTCTGCTGCCGGGAATTATGCGGCTTAATTATCCTATTCCGTTAGGTGGAACTTCGAATCATTTCAAAACAGCAGTATTAAAGGAGCTGAATGCATGGGATCCATATAACGTGACGGAAGATGCTGACCTTGGCATCCGGCTATACAAAGAGGGCTATATGACCGTGGTTGTCGATTCGCGAACCTGGGAGGAAGCCAATAGCCGCGTGGGTAATTGGATTAGGCAGCGTTCGCGTTGGATTAAGGGATACATGCAGACGTGGCTTGTCCATATGCGCAACCCGGTTCAATTATGGAAGGAAATCGGTCCCAAAGGTTTTTTTGGCTTTCAAGCCTTGGTTGCGTCAACTCCGATTCTCCCGCTGATCAATCCGATCTTCTGGACGTTGCTCATTCTCTGGTATGGGTGGGAAATGGAGTTCGTGCCGAAGTTTTTTCCAGGCATCATTTATTACATGGCTGCGATTCAATTTATAATCGGAAATTTCTTGTTCGTTCTTAGTAATGTGGCAGGCGTATATTGGGTGATTGAGGAACTTGAGCGTAAAAAAGAGCGCATCTTTTCATACGGGATTGTCAAATACGCCTTGCTGACGCCGCTCTATTGGGTGTTGATGAGTGCGGCCGCATATAAAGCGCTGTGGCAGCTCATTACGAAACCATTCTACTGGGAAAAAACGACACATGGTTTAACGGGAGCGCCATCCGCTCCTGCGGAAGCAACAATAGAGAGGGGCGTGTAAGCATGTCGGAAGTTTCCATACCTTATTTCAAGAGAGAACGACCGACTGCAGCGGCGGAAGAACATAAGTCACGCTCCTTGTATTGGGCAATATTTGCTGTTGTATGGGTAACTGAATTCATCGTCGGCTACTATGTCAGCCATAAGATCGGTTATATGCATACCGACGCCATAAGCAGGGTAGCTAACGCGTTCTACGTGCTATATAGCGGTGATCCGCACTTGGGAGCGATCGGGTTTATTTGGAACCCGTTGCCGAGTCTGGTCGAAATCATTTTTTTAGTGTTTTATCCGTTATTTCCTGCGTTAGCCTCGTCAGGCTTAGCGGGCGTGCTTATGTCCAGCCTGTTCGCCGGGTTTACAGCCTCTCTGCTTGTGCGAGCGGGTGACTATCACGGGATTTCACGCTGGGTAAGCGTAGGTATCAGTTTATTGTTTGCTTTTAATCCCTTTATGTTTTTGTTTGGCATGAACGGACTAAGTGATGCTCCCTTTATCTTTTTCACGATGCATGCGGTCATTCATTTGACTTATTGGATGAAGGACCGGCATGTTGGCAATTTGCTAAAGCTCTCTTTGTCGCTGGCGCTGGCGTTTTGGACACGGTACGAAGCGGTACCTTTCGCGATTGGCGTAGGCTTAGTCGTCGTGCTTGCCCTGCTCTATCGCTTGAAAAAAAATAAAGCGGAGAAACAAACCTCGGCGAAGGATAAGTATCAGCAAGCGGAAAGCGCGTTAACTCTCGTCTGGTCGCCGATTGTCTATTCTGGTTTGCTATGGGTGTTCCTGAACTACATCATCATGGGGAACCCGTTCTATTTCTTGAACTCTGAGTATTCCAATGTGGAGCAATCTGCGGTGTTGGCAACGGATCTCAAGTTTCAGCATCTGATTGGTCATCCATGGAATAGCTTCGTGTTCGTATTGGGCAAAATGCTGTACTTCTCGATCCCATTGTTCGGTGTGGTGTTGCTTCGCATCGTCAACCGCAGATGGCAGATATGGGAATTAGTAGGTTTATTGGGTATGGTCTCCTCGATCGTGGCTTTACAATATTTGTTGATAGTAAAGGGAACTTCATTTGGCTGGTTCCGATATTTTATGTATGTGTTCCCCATTACGGTGGCATGGCTTCCTTATGAGCTAAGTAAAGTGAGAAGGTCTTGGTTGAATAGTTCCATTATTCTTGCTTCGCTTATTCTGTCAGTGGTAGTTCTGACAGGTGCTTTGTTCAATCCTGAAGTTGCGCCAGACGAAAATAAAATGCTGCATGCCTATGAACATGCTGCGGAGATGGACGTCGATCGGCAAGTGGCACGATACTTGGACAGTGAATTAAATAAGGACACGATCCTAATGGATTCTTATTCGGCTTATAATGTTATTCTCAACAGTGACCAGCCAAGCCGATTTATCATTACAAGTGATGCTAACTTTCGAGAATCGCTGGATGATCCGCGAGCAAGCGGTGTCGATTACATTTTGAGTCCGAAACCGGACAGCAGCTCCGCATTAAGCGCCGATAACAGATTATACCCTCAGTTCTATGAACGCGGTGCGGAATGGTGTGAATTATACAAGGAATTTGGCAATGAGCAAGGCGGGCGCTGGCGCATTTATAAAGTAAAGAAAAAAGCGGATGTGATAGAGCATGAATCCTGAAATAACAATCATTGTTCCCGTATATAACGAGGAAGCTAATATTGATGAAGCGCTCACTTTGATCCGCAGCCATATGCTGCAACTGGGCGAACGGTTCGAGATGCTAATTATCGATGACGGTTCAAAGGATCGGACATGGACGCGGATTGAAGCATGCTGTCGGCGCTTCGAAGAGTTGTCGGCGATCCGCTTGAGCCGGAATTTCGGCAAGGAGCTGGCGCTGTGCGCCGGCTTGGAGCAGGCAAACGGCAATGCCGTCATTGTCATGGACGCGGATTTGCAGCATCCGCCTGCTTTATTTTCAGAAATGGTGCATAAGTGGCGGGTTGAGGGCTATGAAATTGTGGAATGTGTGAAACGAAGCCGCGGCAAGGAACCATTGCAAAAAAAGTGGGGATCAGCCTTGTTTTACTTGATGTTAAATCGCATGTCTGGTTTTGACCTGCACGGCGCTTCCGACTTTAAGCTGCTGGATAGGAAGGTCGTCCAAGCATGGAGAGACATGCCCGAGAGGAGCACCTTCTTCCGTGGGATGACCGCTTGGCTAGGCTTCAGCAGAGCACAGATTGAGTTCGAGGTTCCGGAACGGATTGGCAGCACGAGTCGTTGGGGCTTGGTGAGCTTGGTTAAGCTGGCCGTACAAGCGGTGACTTCATTCTCTTCATTGCCTCTGCGATTCGTCAACTTTGCCGGCGTATTATTTCTATGCGGGGCTATTGCGCTAGGCGCACAAACCTTGTACCGTAAGCTCGTTGGCGAAGCGGTAACAGGCTTTACAACTGTTATTTTGCTGCAATTGATGATCGGCAGTGTGATTATGGTTAGCTTGGGTATTGTCGGCGAGTATATATCCGCCATCTATAATGAAACGAAACATCGACCACGGTACGTTGTCAGAGAACGCATCACGGCTACAATAACCGAAGAGACCGAAGAGACCGAAGAGACCGAAGAGACCGAAGAGATTGTGAATGAACTCATATGCGTACAAAAATAGTGAAGTATGGGGTAGTTGGCGTATTGGGCACGTTGTTACACTTTTCGGTACTAATCCTACTTGTCGAATGGTGGGGCTGCAATCCGATTATCAGTTCCGCCATCGGATTCATCATTGTACTGATCATCTCATTCTTCATGAACCAACGGTGGACATTTGGTACGCGAGGGATGGGCCGATCGGCGTTTATAAAGTATGCGATCGTCTCCGCAAACGGACTGATCATGAATACGGCGATCGTGTTCGTTACGGTTGATTTGCTGCAGTGGTCATATTTGATTGGGCAACTTTGCGTCGTGGCTATCGTCCCGCCACTTAATTTTGTGTTGAATTATTATTGGACGTTTGATGAACAAGCGGTGGCACGTACGTGACTGTAAAAAACGCTGGTGTAACGCAATCGAATGGCCAAGACACTGCAGCGGATCGGTGCCAGAGGTTGGGGGAGGCTGAACGCCCCTCCCATTTGACACCATGTTCTTTTGTGGAGCACAAATCCGTTATGGTTGCTAACTTGATTGTTTATTTTGGTAGCTATATTACAAACATAAACATTCCAATCTGATCGTAAAAGTCAATATTATTTATTCCCCTCTTTTTGATACCGAGGGCTTCATATCCATGAACTCGATATCTTCTATTAACAATGAAAATATCGAGAGTAAATATAAAAATTTATATCGGCCTTTGCTTGACGAGTTTCTATTTGTGATAGACGGCGATCTTATTCACATTAACTTTTTTCTATCGCAAGAGCAATATATGGAGTCTGACGTAGAGAGCTTTAATGAAAATGCTTTCATATTCTACCAAGAATTTGAAGAGCACTATTTAAATATGGGCTTTCAGAGAAATAGAAAGTAGTAACGTGCTTGATCCAATCAGCCTTAGTTCGGTACAGATACCCCACTGAACTAAGGCTGAGAGCTCGTAACTATGAGATTGTGGCGTAGCGGCGTGAACGTGTTTATTTGGCGCCAGCTCTATACTTGTTCAGAAATTCTTTTACCTTTGCCGGGTCGGCCGTTAGTTCGTTGCCTGTCGTGACCATCGGGCTGACCGTAGATACGGCTTTGAATTTATTGTTATTGTAAAACTGCAAAATTTCATCTTGATTGATAGAATAGAGCACAGCTTTTCGCAAATCCTCACTTTTCGCAACTGCTCGACTTTTCGTATTGAACAACAGATAGGAGACGGCATTGCTTTGGATGTTCTGCAGGCTCAGCTTGCTGTCGCTCTTCACGATATCGAACTTTGTTTCTGGAACACCGTAGTTGACGTAAACTTCACCGCTGCGCAGCGCGGAGAGCGCACTGTCTGCATCCTTGATGAAACGAAGTGTAACATTCGATATTTTCGGTTCATGCTTCGTTCCCTTCAAGTAACCAGGGTTTTTGTGAAAGATGGCTTCATAATCGTTTTTGTACGCCAAAATATATGGGCCGCTTGCATAAAGGGTGTTTTTGTATTTGCTTCCTTCGGTTATCGTGCTCTGATCACCGTATGGAATATCTTTGTTGACGTCAAATGAAGCAACATCATACGTATTAATGCTTTCAACCTGTTTCTTGGACACGATGCCTGCCGATTGGTGCGCCAAATAATTCAAAACCTGAGGGAACGGTTCTGTCGTTGTCAATTTGATTACTTGATATTTGCCTGCCTTGTTATTCGCCTCGTTTTTGTCCGCGACCAATGCTGTGATTTTTGCATCCAATCCTTTTTCTAACGCTTCCTTCACCGTTTCATTGCTGCCTGATTGCTTGACTTGATCCAGAGCGCTTATGTCGGTTACGATGTCAACGTTTTTAATATGTTCATGCAGACTATAGGTGCGGTGGTCGGGTACTGAATCTTTGTTTTTCGCCCGGTTCAAAGAGAACACCACATCATCGGCGCCGACACGTTCCCCCGTATCTTCGGCAAGCTTGTTCGTAATTTTAGCAAAATTAATATCGTCTCTGAGAATGAAATAGTATTCCGAATTGCCCTCTGCAATGCTGAACCCATGTGATAACGAGCCGTCGGCAATAATCTTGTCATCATCGGTAAGGTTGATCAAGCGCACGTACATGTTGGTATTGATCATATTGATGGAACCGTCGTTTCCCTTAATCGGATCGAGCGACGTCAATGTAGAAGAGGCTTGAGTAAGAAGCAGAGGGGAGGTGTCGCGTTTGGATGTATCCTTGAAATCAACATCTTCCCATGCGAATGAACGAGACTTGGACAATCTTACAGATGCTTCATTCAGAATGTCTTTATTGAATGCCTGACTCTTGATTGAAATGTACAAAGGAGCGATGTAGGCTTTGTCGAACACAAGGCTTTGCTCCAGTTGCTTGTATGTCTCTACATATTGCTCTGGGGTTTGAGTTGCAGCTTGGTCTATGAGCTTGTCAATTTCAGAATCGGCGAGGATGCTGTAGTCACCGCCTGTCTTGAACAAAGATCTGACCGCATAATCCGGATTGCCGGTTACCGTCGTCCAGCCCGATAGCGCAATATCATAGTTCCCTGCCTCTTCCTGAGCCTTGAAGCTACCGTAGTCCGGTTGAATGTTGAGCTTCACCTTGAATCCGTTCTTGTTGAGCTGGTCTCGTACAATGTTGATGTCGTCTTCACCCGAGCTCATTCCTAGCAATTCGATGTCGACTGGAGTCTCGGCAACAGGTTTGTCGTTATCGGGAGTCTGCTTTGCGTCTTTTCCTACAGCGTCCGATTTTGTATTCACATTGCACCCGCCAAGCACGAGTACCAAGGCAAATAATAGAATCAATACAGATCTTTTTTTCATGATGAGTTCCTCCTGAGCGTATTTAATATATTTGCAAATAAAACCTAACTACCAAATTGTGTTGGCCGGAGCAATTCCCTGCTCTAATCCATTTTCGGATCAAGTGCGTCCCGCAGGCCGTCCCCGAGAAAATTGAAGGATAAGACCAAGGCCATAATCGCCAACCCAGGGTAAATGGCGAGATAGGAGTGGGATTCGAGATAGGCGCTTCCCAGCTTCAAAATATTTCCCCATTCAGGTATATGAGGCTCCACTCCTAGACCCAAATAACTCAAGCTGCTTGTGGAAATGACCGCACCGCCGATCGTTAATGTAGATTTAATGATCATGGGAGCCAGCGAGTTAGGCACGATATGCTTGAAAATGATGGATGAATTCCGAGCGCCGAACGCTCGCGCGGCATCGACAAATTCGAATGTAGACACCAACAGCACGTTAGCCCTCATCGTTCTGGCATAAGTAGGAATAGAGCCGATGCTCAGTGCCAGAATGAGATTGACGGTGTTCGCTCCGAAAGCGGCGATAATGGCGATAGCCAATAAAATACCCGGAATTGCGTACAAAATATCCAGCATTCGCATAATGATGTTATCCGTACGCCGGCCGTAAAATCCGGAAATGGCGCCAAGAGTGCCACCGATGACGACAGGAATGGCCGTCGAAATGAAACCGACAATTAACGAAATTCGTGCTCCAAAAATAATTCTTGAAAATAAGCATCTGCCGAAATTATCTGTTCCGAATGGATAGGCCAGACTTGGAGATTGGAGTATCGCACCGTAATTGTTCTCAATAGCAACGCTATAGTCGAACGTAAAGAAACTGCAAATGGATATGGAAAACAGAAAAATAATAAAGAATAAGCCTGACATGGCCGTCGTATTCTTGGTGAGCCGCTCCCAGACTTCCTCCCATTTCGCCGCAGCCGGATTGCCGTTGTTGCGGATTTTCGTGAGCAGCGTCAATCCGAGCAATAACGCAAACACATTCCCGGTCAAAGAAGTGAAGATGAGCGGAAAGGCTGCGATAGACAGCCATGGACGGGCGTTGTGCCTCTTCACATACTTCGATACGAGGAGAAGAGTGACGAATTGAAAGAGAGCGATCGCCAGCAAAATAAGCATAGCTAGCGGGAACGTATCGGCTACATACGGTTTAAATAAATTCATTTCAGAAACGGCGATAACAAATAGCTGAGTCAGGAGCATATACACGGCAATCGTATATTCAGGAGGTTTATCCTTCTTAATGAGGCTGCAAGCAGAAGTGACGATAAATACATTTCCTGTTAGAATGCTGAGTATTTGAATATAGCCCAGAGCTCGCGTCGAGTTTTTAATATGGCAGTGAACGAGAATATCTCTTCGAATCTTAGCGGTTATGATGAGCTGCAATAATGTGAAAGCAGCATAAATGACGGATGCCGCCAATACATATGGTTTCATCGTCTTACTAGTAAAATCGTAACTGTTTATGAAAAGGATAACGGACAAGACAGAAGAGATAATCCAGGCGAAGCTGGCTTGACTGTATTCCTGAAATGATTTCAGTTTGTGCTGCGTTTCGTGCTTTGAGACAGACAACTTGGTCATGATCACACCTGCTTTAGAGGTTGTTCAAAAAGCCTCCCTTTTGAACACGTACCTTTAGTATTGTTTCATCTTGGAGCGAATGCGCGGGTCAAAAAAAGCGTATAAAATGTCAATCATCACATTGACAAGCGAAATCGTTATCGCCGTATAGACGACACCGCCCATAATGCTAGGAATATCAGGAATGAACTGTTTATCCACGATATAGCTGCCGATTCCGCTAATATTAAACACTTTTTCTGTCACGGCGGCTCCCCCCAGCATCCCGCCGAATTGCAAGCCGATAACCGTAATAATCGGTATGATGGCATTGCCGACAGCATGCTTGAGCAGAACCTGGCGCTGACTTAGCCCTTTTGCTTTGGCGGTCATAATGTAATCTTCATTAATGACCTCTAAAGTGGAGGAACGGGTCATCCTGGCTACGGCAGCAGTTAATCCCGTACCAAGCACAACGACCGGCATAATGATCGATAACCAATTTTGCGGATTAAAGGTTGCCGGTAACCACTGAAGCTTGATGGAGAAATTCAAAATGAAAATGAGTCCCTGCCAAAAGCTAGGTATCGATAAACCAATTAGCGCGATAAATATAAACGTGTAATCAAAGAAAGAGTTTGGCTTTGTGGCTGAAATAATTCCGATCGGCAACGCGATGATGATGGCGATAACGAGCGAGATAATCGTCAACGTCAGGGTGATCGGAAACTTACTGGCTATAGTCGTCGTTACTACCTCGCTGCCTGAGAACGATTTTCCAAGATCGAAGGTCGCTATTCCCTTCAGGGTGTTCCACAATTGGACGAAATAGGGCTGATCAAGTCCATGCATTTTGTTAAATGCGGCGATCTGTTCCTGAGTGGCTGTTTCACCCAATATGTTGGCTGCCGGATGAAAGGGGGAGAGATGCAAGATAGTGAAGACAAGCACGGCGACCCCTAAAATGACAAACATACTCATCACGAGTCTTTCAAAAATGTATTTTAAATACGAGTTGCCATACAGCAATATCAGGATGTACATTGGCAAACCTGGAATAAACGTTCCGATTAAAAATAAAGGATGTTTAATGAGCGATGTAAATGTGCCGGCAAAAGTCATTCTCTTCTGATTGCTATGCTTTAGTTTCTCGTTAGTTCGCTCAAGCAGCGTCTTGTGAAATTGGGCTTCTGTTATTTTGTCTACCTGCCGTTTCAGTTCTTCCTGCTTAACCTCTTGACCGAAAAAAACGTGCTTACGCAGCGACTGCTCCTCGATCTCTGCTCTCAAATCATCCCTGTATCCAGTGTCTATGAGCTCGAATTTTATTTCATCGCGCACAGACGAATATGTATCTTTCGTTCGCTGAACGAAATAGAAGAATAACACAACGAGATTGACAGGCAAGCCCAGTAAAAGAACCGCATATTTGTACGCAGGATTCAATAGCATTTTATTGTAGGCGACGCTGATAGTGTTTATTAAACCGTGTTTTGTTGAAGCTTCTGTCCTCTCCATAACGCTTCTTGCTGCCTCCTTGTTTTTAAATTGTATTATTCCGATGGATATAGTATATTTTATTTTAAGGTTTTGTCAAGAAAAGATAAGAGGCAAGAAATCCGGATAAATAGGCAGGTGAACGGGAATGGACCCTATTCTTCAAGTACAAAATTTATCGGTAACTTTTCAATCGCGTGATAAAGAAGTTCAGGCGGTTCGAGGCGTAAGCTTTGATGTGAAAAAGGGAGAGACGTTGGGAATTGTCGGTGAATCGGGAAGCGGCAAGAGTGTAACGGCTCGATCGATTATGCGTCTGCTTCCTTCTTCCCTATCCTATATGAAAGAAGGGGAAGTCATATTCCTGGGAAAGAATGTAGCTCACTACACGGATAAGGAAATGGAGAGCATTCGCGGCCGCGATATGGGCATGATTTTTCAAGATCCAATGACTTCCTTGAACCCAACGATTAAAATCGGCAAGCAAATCTCCGAAAGCTTGATTAAGCATCAGAAATTGTCACCTAAAGCGGCAAAGGAACAAGCCATTGAAATGCTCAAGCTGGTAGGAATCCGAAATAGTGAAATCCGTTATAATCAATATCCCCATGAATTTTCCGGTGGAATGCGTCAACGCGTCATGATTGCGATCGCTTTGGCTTGCCGTCCTGCATTGCTAATCGCAGATGAACCTACCACGGCGCTTGATGTGACGATTCAGGCTCAAATTTTAAATGTCATGAAAAATATGCAGCAGCGTTTTGGCACTTCAATTATTTTAATTACACATGATCTGGGCGTTGTGGCCGGCATGTGTGACCGCGTTGTCGTTATGAAAGACGGGGCGGTGGTAGAGACGGGAACGACGGAAGAAATTTTCGCGAATCCGAAGCATCCGTATACATTAAAACTGTTACATGCGCTTCCGCGTCTGGAAGAGAAGAAGAAAGAGAAGCTGGCGCCATTGTTTGCCACGAGATCGGATCACGAACCGCCGCTGCTGGAAGTCAGATCGCTAAGACAGTATTTCGATATGGGAAAAGGAAATGTGCTCAAGGCTGTAAATAACATAAGCTTCCATATTAATGCAGGAGAGACACTCGGCGTCGTCGGGGAATCGGGCTGCGGGAAATCAACGACAGGGCGGGCTATTCTGCGTCTGCACGAGCCAACGGGAGGAGATGTACTATACCAAGGCATGGCGGTTAACCGCTTGTCTGCACATGAGATGAAGACGATGCGGCGCTATATGCAGATGATCTTCCAGGACCCTTATGCATCGCTTAATCCGCGGTTCAAAGTGTTGGATATTATCGGTGAAGCGCTTGATATTCACCAGCTAACAGGGAGCAAGCAAGAACGGAAGAAGCGAGTCGAGGAGCTGCTTGATATGGTAGGGCTTGATCCCGCTTTTGCACAGCGGTATCCGCATGAGTTCTCCGGAGGACAGCGGCAGAGAATTGGAATTGCGCGCGCGCTTGCCGTTGAACCGAAATTTATTGTGTGCGATGAGCCTCTATCTGCGCTCGACGTGTCGATTCAGGCACAGATCGTCAAGCTGCTGGAGGAGCTTCAGCATCGTCTTGGTCTTACGTATCTGTTCATTGCCCATGATCTGTCTATGGTTAAGCATATTAGCGACCGCGTAGCGGTTATGTATATGGGGAAGATTGTCGAGCTTGCAGAGAGTGAAGAGCTCTATTCCAATCCACAACATGATTATACGAAGTCATTGTTGGCGGCCATTCCGGTTCCGGATCCACAAATCGAGTCGAAAAAGAAAAGAGTGCTGATGGAAGAGCAATCCGAAGCCGATCAGTATCATTTGGAGCATTCCAAGCTTGTAGAAGTGTCTAGCGGACATTGGGTAGCGATACCTTCGTGATAATAAGGAGTTACGCTGCTCAAACCGGACATTTGACTATACATTTTCCTATGGGGCGGCGTATGAGAGGGAAGTTGCTCCAGATTTATCTTTATATCATTCGGAATGAACTAAAACGAAGGAAGGGGCTGTCCCACAAGGTCAGGATGATCTGATGGGCAGCCCCTTGTTTATGAATAAGGGTTACTCACGAACGACAGCCTTTATGGAGCATATGGCCCTAATTGTTTTTTGGAAAAGCAGTGCTGTGACTCTTTGTTCTTCATCCACATGTTGCCTTTAATGATCAGGATATAGACAGCGACGGCAAAATAGATCGTTCCGAGAGTCCAGTCGGTGGCGGTTGCGATATCTTGCGCACCAATATGATAGATGTACCAGGCTCCGATAGGAATATGGAGAAAAAGAACCGCAAATAATCCGGGATTATAAATGGTTTTTGCCTTTATATTGGCGAATACCCCATGCCAGATGAACTGGAAGAAGCCCATTAGAATCGGGGCGAGACCCAGCCAGATCACATCTGGAAACAGAACGGGCAGCAGATAAAACAGGTAAGCAATGATTAGGTTGATGACCATGGCGGATTGCGTATTTAAAGGGTATCTTTCTGGATGCTCACTTTTGAATATCACCACGTTGAACAGACCTCCAAAGTATCCCGGACAGCGATACTCTTCAAATTGATGAAATAGAATGGCTATAAAACTGAGCCACAATATCCCCTGAATGTCCGGAATAAAGCTCCAGTTCATAACTAGATGAATGCATACGGCCACAGCTACAATAACACCCAAATCCATCCAATACTTTCTTAACATGTTCATTATTCTCACCTCATCAGCGAAATTTTTATGGGGAAATCGTATATGCCAGAATTGCTCTTGCTGAACGATTTGCCATACTGTATGTAGGTAATGTGAACAATCTAAGAGCCGGGGGATGCTTGATCCTTACGGCTCTTCATCTACGCCAGTCTGCGGTCCACCGTTCAATCAACGGTGACAGAGCCCGGTTCTATTTGAACCAGCTCATGGTGATAGGCGATACGTACGTCTCTATCAAGCTCGCAACGGTGAACAATGCGATCATCAAGCCAAGAAGCGCTGCAATGCTGCGTACTTCCTTTTTCCATGAAACAGACTGCTTCGTGCGCACGTAACGAATGAGCCAGCTAATAGGCTTCAAGCCGACGGAACAGGCCAGCATGATGGCCGGAAGCTCGAAGATGCCGTGGGGTGCCAACGCCGCGATAATCTCCGCCATAGAATATTGAGAGGCGGACAACATGACGAGGTAGCCCAGCATGAAGCCGTTGAACAGTGTTAACAGCATGGCCGGAACGGATAATAGTATCCCGCTTCCTGCGATGAGAAGCCCTGCTCCGATATTGTTCAACGCAATCTGGTACCATTCATAATCGAACCCGGTTACGTGAATCGCATTGACTAAATGTATCTGGTTCCTAATCAGAAGACTGAGCGCAACACCTCCGAATAACCACATGGCAGCTGCCAAGAAGAGCTTCTTCTCTTCTTTCCAGATCGCTTTCCAGAATGTCAGCAAATCAATCCCTCCCTCCGCTGTCCAGTTCGAATCTAGTACATCATATGAAGGAAAGCGTGCCTGCGTGCTAGATTCGGACACAGAGAAGTCTGTCCGAACTAGCGTGTGCCGATGCGGCAGGGAGAGGCGCACCCGATAACGGATGCACCTCGTGCTCGTACAATTTCAGCGTTACAGCAGAACGGCAAGGTTGTTCAAGCCAGCGTTGACAAGGGACAGAATCAAATCTTTGAAAGGTTCAAGGGCTGGAGGTACGACGCCGTTAAGGATACCTTCCAGAACCACCTGAGCCTCTGCGAGGTTGATTCCCAAAATAGAAGCGATTTTAAATACAGCCATGATTTCACCTCCCTTTGCCTTTCTGAGATTACTATATTTCGGACTTGTCCCTTTGGTGCATGAAAATCTGAAAATCAAACGAAGATCCATAGTTTCATAGATTCGAGTATCACAAAAAATCGCTGATGTCGACGATGCGCCACGCGCGACTCGCCGCACGCTCAGCGCTATCATTGCCGGTACGAAAAGCTATGTTGACGTGAGCTTGAGGGCTGGATGAAATGTAGATCGGACTGGGCGATTATTGCGTTAGATAGCATGTTGGCTCCTCTTGATGCTGTTAATTTAAACATTGTTTTAAACAATGATTAAAACGATGTTTAATCGAATGGTATCACGTTGCAAATGTAAAATCAATCCTTTTTATATCAGGCGGCGATCTCTACTGGAAAACGTGTTCAACATGGAAATGGATACAACACCTCCTTATCCATTCGGCGCTTCCAATCACTCTCCCCTTCGATCAGTACAACGATTCCCGCATGTCTCAGGCGCTTGGCGGTGTCATCTAACGGTGATGCTGCTGCGTCATCTGAGAAGCAAGGTTACTAGAGACATGTACACCAAAGTTCACCTCACCTTTCGGAGGGATGCCTCTTCTGAACGAGAGGGAGAATGGAGAGAGGTACTTGGCAGTGTATCGTTACTGGCTGGAACTGTGGTCTTTCTATAGCTCAACTTATATAGCTTCCAATTTCATGTATAATGGAATTAGATTTTTTGCAGAAGTTAGGGGAGTAACTATTTATGATTATCGTCAGTTCATGCTTGGCTGGGATCGAATGCCGGTACAACGGCACGCACAGCTTGCGCAAGGAAATACAACAGCTGGTCGAGCGGAACAAAGCCGTCATCGTGTGCCCAGAGCTGCTTGGGGGATTCGCGACACCACGTGAGCCTGCCGAAATCGTCGACGGCACGGGAGAAGATGTTCTCAACGGAAAGAGCAAAATTATCGAGCTATCGGGCAGCGATGTAACGGAATTATACTTGAAGGGCGCCTATAAGACGCTTGAGATGGCAACCGATTTGAAGGCCGACATGATTGTGCTGAAGGAATATAGCCCTTCTTGTGGCAGCCGCATGGTACATGACGGGAGCTTCTCTAATCAGCGTATCCCCGGTGAAGGCGTTACGGCTGCGTTGCTGCGCAGGCATGGCTTTACGGTGTTGTCTGAGACAGAGTTCGAAGAAATGTTGCAAAACAAGGACCTTTAGCTGCTTTTTCGTAGTAACGGATAAATATCGGAAGATGACGATCTTAAAGACAAGTCCTCACTCAGGATATTTGTCTTTTTTTTGTTATATACAGCTAAGTTGATAGAATGGTGCTGTAATATAAAGACGAGTTATCATATCGGAATAATTTAAAAAAGTATTGTATAGTGCTGGAAACCGTGATATCATCTGAAACAATAATCGCTCACACCGGCCGTAAGCCACTCGAACAACGGATTGAAGGCAGTTATATAACAAGCTTCTAGGGGGATGTATCGTATGAAAAAGACAACTTTAACCTTACTGTTAGTAACGCTTGTATTTGCATTAGCTGCCTGTGGTGACAAGACCGGGAACGAGAAGACAGCAAATTCGGGCTCTGATCCGGCAGAAGCTAAAAATGTATTAGAAGAAATTAAAGCGAACGGCATAATTCGAATCGGTACAGAAGGCACCTACCCTCCGTTTACTTATCATGACGAAAGCGGCAAGCTGACGGGCTTCGATGTTGAAATTGCCGCAGAGATCGCGAAGCGGTTAGGCGTGACACCAGAGTTTGAAGAAGCGAAGTGGGACGGCATGTTTGCGGGTCTGGACGCGAAGCGCTTCGATATCGTTGTGAATCAAGTGGCGATTCGTGACGATCGCAAAGAGAAATACGCTTTCTCTGATCCATACAGCGTGTCTAAAGCGGTATTGATGGTTCATGAAGACAATCATGATGTGAAGAAATTTGCCGACATGAAAGGGAAAAAAGCCGGACAATCGTTGACATCCAACTTGACCGAACTGGCAAAAGAGAACGGCGCGGAAATCGTGCAGACGGATGGCTTTAACCAAGCGATTGAATTGCTTGTATCGAAGCGCATCGATGTGACGGTTAACGACGGCCTATCGTACCTGGACTTCAAAAAGCACCGCCCAGAGGCGAAGGTGAAAGTAGTCGATGAGCATCCGGACGCTTCCAAAAGCGGTATTTTGATTCGTAAAGGCAATCAAGAATTTGTCGATGCGATCAATAAGGCGTTGGCAGATATGCAGGCCGATGGCACATACTTGATAATATCGCAAAAATATTTTAATGCCGATATTTCGAAATAAGCGGGTGATGACTCGTGGATAAATATATAAATCTATTTATAGACTCGCTATGGCCGCTATTTAAAGCCGGGCTGTTGTTCGCGGTCCCGCTTACGCTCATTTCATTCGCGCTTGGTCTTGCGCTTGCCTTGTTGACGGCCTTAGTCCGGCTGTCGAATATTAAGCCGCTTGTTTGGATGGCTAGATTTTATGTGTGGGTTATTCGGGGAACGCCGCTGCTCGTACAGTTGTTTATTATTTTCTATGGCTTGCCGAGTCTTGGCATTACGATTGGAGCGTTCCCGGCTGCAATTATCGGGTTTTCGTTGAGCGTCGGGGCATACAATTCGGAAGTTATCCGTGCCGCCATTCAATCGATACCGCAGGGGCAGTGGGAAGCTGCTGACTCGCTTGGCATGACGCGCGCCCAGATTCTGCGCCGTATCATCCTGCCTCAAGCGGCAAGAGTGTCCGTACCGCCGTTGTCGAATTCGTTCATCAGCTTGGTGAAGGATACTTCGCTTGCCGCGACGATTACGGTGACTGAAATGTTTCAACGTGCGCAGCAGATTGCGGCGTCCACGTACGAGCATATGCTCATCTATTGCGAAGTAGCGATAGTATATTTGTTTTTCAGTACGATTTTGTCGGCGGCGCAAGTTCGCGTAGAAAAATATTTTGAACGTTACGTTGTTCGATAGGAGAAGCCGAATGATCGAAATCAGAAATGTGCAGAAAAGTTTCGGAAGCTTATCGGTCCTGAAAGATATTAGCCTGCAAGTAAAAAAAGGTGAGGCGGTCGTCATTATCGGTCCTTCGGGCTCAGGGAAAACAACGCTTCTTCGCTGCTTGAACCTGCTTGAGCAGCCGACAAACGGCTCGATTCGCATTGGTGATGCCAAGCTTCATTTCCATGAGGGACAATCGATAAAACGACAATTCTTGATGGAGTTGCGCTTGCATACAGGGATGGTGTTTCAATCGCATCATTTGTTCCCGCATATGACCGCGCAGCAGAACGTTATGGAAGGACTCGTGACGGTACAACGGCGAACGAAAGCGGAAGCGCGTACGACAGCGCTCAAGTTATTGCACAAGGTCGGTTTATCCGATAAGGCGGATTCGTATCCGTACCAGCTGTCCGGCGGTCAACAGCAGCGCGTCGGCATCGCGCGGGCGCTGGCGATGGGACCGGACGTGCTGTTGTTCGATGAGCCGACCTCCGCGCTCGATCCGGAAATCGTTGGCGAAGTGCTCAAAGTTATGGCGGAGTTGAAACAAGAAGGGATGACGATGGTCGTCGTCACGCACGAAATGCAGTTTGCGCGCAGCATCTCCGACCGGGTTGTCTTCATGGATCAAGGCGTCGTGGTCGAAGAAGGCAAGCCGGAGCAAATATTCGATCACCCGGAGCAGGAGCGGACGAAGCAGTTTTTAAATCGATTGAATTGGTTGTAGAATAATGCCAGTTAACTTGCCACTCATGCACACATTCCAGCAATCCCAGCTTCTCATCCAAGATGCTGGGATTTTCATTTGGGGGACATAATCGTTTCCATAACGGAATATCAAGGGATTTTACACGAGGGAACCGGAAACAAGCCCGGAAATGAGAACGTGAGTGTCTCGCTTATCTATGGAGATTATTTTTTCATTGAAGCACTAGCAAAGCTGTCGGGGTGGAAAAATAGTTGAACAGCTCATTGAGTAACTAAAATCAATGAATGGCTTGATAATAATAATCATTACTGATATAATGTAAAAAAAGAAGGAACCGGCTAGAGTTCCTTTTAAAAAAAGACTTATTTCACTTCAAACGTTTGGCAGTCAGTTTCAACAGAGTTAGTTGCTTTGTTCTTGTTCTCATTGATAGAAATGAGAATCGAAGCTGCTGTGCATTTGTTCTGGTCAGCCCAGAAACGACAAGAATTGACTTCACACAGTACATCTTTGGCCATAATATAGAACATCTCCTTTTTTTGTGGCAACACAAAGATGATCCTAGTTGTTTAAGGTGGATCTTAAACAACAGTAAGAAAATCAACCTCTTTGATAAGAAAGAGGTTTTTTGCGTTGCAGGTAGTGTTTTCTAAGTTGATTATAGCAAGTGTACAAAATTTTAGCAATCTTTAATAAATTAATAGGATTTCGATCTCCGCTCATGCTCCAACATGCCTCATTGGCCGCTTTACAATCCCATTGAAACCACACTGTAGAAGTGCCGCGTTCCGTAGACACTTCTTGCAATCTGAAAAGGTCAAAGCATACTCGGTTACCGTCCATTTGTTAACCAATTCGTTAATGCTTTCGCGAAAAGCCCCACTATTTCCTTTAAAGTGTTTTACTTGTCGCTCTTAAAGTAAGTCCTATTGGAAAATGTACAGTCAAATGTGAGGAGCGGGTGGTCAACGACATGTGGACTGTATTTTGTACAGTGGATTCGGTTGTTTAGGAGCGATCGTTGCTAAATGAGCGTCAAAGCACTGCATAAAATCCAATGGAACCTGCGCGATAGGAGGTACGACTACTGTTTCATTGGACAAAATCCAATGTAGGATGCTGTAAGGGGAGAGGGCAAGCCGATCCGGGTCGGCATTGTTGATGATCAACAGCTGGTCAGGCATGGTTTCAATACATTATAAACGGACAAGGAGGACATGGAAGTGGTGGGGGAGGCTTCCGATGGGCGAGAAGCCGTTCTTTTGGCCGATCGGGCGTGTCCTCATGCTCTGTTGATGGATGTCCAAATGCCAGAATATAGCGGAATTGATGCAAATCATGAAATTTTGGCGGACTTGCCGGACTGCAAGATTGTCATTCTGACTACGGAGTATGTGTATGACGACATTCGTGTGGGAGCGATCGGGTATTTGCTCAAGGACGCTGCTGACCCATAGAAATAAGAGCGCATCCCATGAATCGACGAGCCGCTTTTGTCCAAAGTGCGATTCGACAAATCTTGAATTGGAAAAAAGGATGTAGCATTCGCAGAGGTTTGTTAGGGGGCGCGCGGTTTGGAGCGACTGGAATGCTTGCCGGATTCCTTGGCAGAAATGATATCAAGCATAAATGCCTATCTTGCGACCAATATTGGCAAGATTGTAAATGATTCAGTTGGTCGGGGTCAGGTAAAATAATCACACAAATATTCATTTTAGATATTCACTCCTGCCAATACATGGCTCATTCGCTCGGTTTGCGCGACTCCTTTGTAAGAGAGTGAACGTTTTTTTCTTTGCAGATCCAATTGCTTTTGAAACTTCACAATGTAAATGTCCAATTCCTGACTTAACCGGACGATATCATCATCGGTAAGACACTTTTCATATAATGCTGCACTCAATAGCTGATTGCGCTTGTCCTCGATCTTTTGCAGCAATTCATCTTCTTGTCGTATCCGATTGTCTTCTTTGGGGTCATGCCTATGTAAAATAAAAACAATCACCTCCCAAAATGGGGTTGGATGAAATTGGTTATCTCATCTCTAAATCTAATATAAATCATGTTGACGACTTTTGGTGGAAAAAGGAATAAAACAACAAATTTAACAAAAAAAAGAACGCTATTTTTCGTAGCGTTCCATGGGAATTTATATAATATTATCGAATGATGATGAAAATACCTTGTCCACGTTAACGGACTTGCCACGAAGGTTCTCCGCCAAATGAAGCATTGAAGAACTTCCCAATGTTACCTTCTGCAGAAATGGTGACTGGAGCCACAAAAAGCAATACAGCAATGGCCAAAATGGATACACGAATACGAATTTTTTTCATGCCATCTACCTCCTAGTTAGGTTTGCTTAGCATAGAATACATGCTGTTCATTTTTTGGAGAACATCTTTATATAATTCGATGTTTCCATTCTCTATGGCTTTGTTAGTAACGAAGCCCAAGCATTCAAATGCCTGTGAATACATACTAACTTTTATATACTCGCAGGCACTTTTAATGTAACTTTCAAAAGCAGTAATTGTTACTTTAGAATAAATTAAATAATCTCCTTTTAACCTGTGAAAATATGCTAATGCAAACCTTTTATACGGTGTTCGAATCTCAGTCTGCGTAATCCTCATCTCGTAGCTTAGAAGCTTTTCGATTGCAATAAGGTCTTTCTTTTCCAAATATAATTCCATTAGGGCGACTACGACATTCATAAAGTTGTATTCGGAAGAACGCTCTAGAAAGCTTTCGAGCTGGGTGACTGCCAATTCCGTATTTCCAATCTTACCGTTTATGGATCCCGTCATGAACCTGACGTTTTCGGCTACATTGGGGAATGAGAACTTACTGTATTCCTCCAAATAATGTTTGGCACGTGTATAGTCACATAAATAATAGTGTGAATTGCATAAGGCAAAAAAAGCTTCAGCTTTAAAGAAACTATCTGTTGTATCATTACGAATCACTTGTTCGCATAATTCAATGCAATCTTTATACAGCCTTAAAACATAGGCATGTACGCCAAGCTTATAGTACAGCAGTATCTTTTCCTCGTATGATAAGAAATTCTCGTATTGAATGATGTTTTTTCCCGCGTGGTAGGTGGAATCGAGCTTGCTAAAGTCATCGCGCTCGATTAAATACTTATGTAAAATTCCTTTGGAGAAATACGTTTGAATGCCGTGATTTCGGGAGAAATCAATGATATGCTTAAGCAGCTCCAACTTCATTTCACGATTGGTGATGTTAATTGTCGTATGAAACAACTGCTCAATCAGGTCATAGCTGTCCTTCTGAGGAGATTCGAGGAACCGCAGGACAACCTTTGAGATAAGCGGTACGTGAGCTAATCGAATAGCTTCCATCAACATATCATGCAATACGTCAGGACGTTGCTCCACATCAATATAATGACTCACATATACTTCGTATGGTATACCAAGCACGTCAGCCAGTAATTGAACGGTTCTCAATTCCGGACGCTTGGTTTCACCACGTTCGATCCTGGATATCCCCGCCTTATCGACTCCTGATTGATGTGCCAATTGGCTCAGCGATAAATTCGCTTCTTCTCTATGCTGTCGGATAAGGTCGCCGATGGTTGTGTGCAGCAGCACATTCAGATTCGATTGCATACCATCACCTTCCGATACTATTAAAAGTGTATTCTTTTCCTTTATATTACCATTTGATGTCGATAATGTAAATACTATCTACAGACATAATTTTCTAATTTGGAGATTTTCTGTTGAACCCTGTCTGTTGAACCCTGTCTGTTGAACCCTGTCTGTTGAACCCTGTCTGTTGAACCCTGTCAGTTGGAACCGTCGCCCAAGTCGAAAACTTGATAGAACGTAAGTGGTCGCAACGGCTCCATGGGAAGATAGATCATTCAAAAAGGAAAGAACAACGGCAACAAAGCAACCATGGCAACGCCCAGCAACAGCTGCAAAGGCAGTCCGACTTTGACATAGTCCATGAAGGTATATTTGCCAGCAGACATGACGAGCGCATTAGGCGGCGTGGAAAAAGGCACGGCAAAGCACATTCCAGCTGCAATCGCTACGGCAAATAAATAAGGAACCGGACTGACACCGAGCTGCACAGCTGCGGTCAACGCGATTGGCGCAAATAACACGGCACAAGCGGTATTGCTAATAAATAGCGTCAGGATAGAAGTAGTGAAATAGACACCTGCGAGCAGGGCGAACGGGCCTATATTGCCGAGACTTGAGACGAGCTTCTCTGAGAGGAGTGCGGCCGCGCCCGTCTTCTCGATGGCGATGGACATCGGAATCATGCCGCCGATAAGGACGATGCTCTCCCAATTGATGGTCTTGTAGGCAGCTTCCATACCGCGAAGACAACCCGTCGCCACCATTAATATCGCCGCGATCATGACAGAAATGACAGCAGGGAATACTTCCAGGATCATCAGCACGACCATGAACAGCATTATCCCGGCGGCAATCGGCGCTTTATGGTTCAAAGGGATGGCGGCCGCGGCCTCCAGTGGCTGACCGACCACGACGATATCTGACTCTTCCTTGGAGAGAAGCGCGATGCTCTTCCATGTTCCTTGAATAAGCAACGCATCCCCGAACCGGATTTTCTCATCTTTCAGCTGGTGCAGTAAATACTCTCCCTTGCGCTGAATGCCTAAAATGTTGACGCTATACTTCTCACGGAATCCCGACTGCTTGACCTGTTGATTAATGAGACTTGAATTGGGAGGAAGCAGCACTTCCGCAATTCCAATCTGATCGGAAGCGAATCGTTCCGTATTCTGAATAATCGACTGCTCCACGACTTGGTGATCAAGCAGTGCTAATTGGTAGAACTCGGCGAAGGCTTGAACAGCTTCGAACACTCCATATACATACAGGATATCCTGCTTGTTAATGACGGTTAAAGGTCCGGCAATTTCCTGATTAATCGTTTTGAAAAACGGGTTCTTGTGGGATGTTTTACGACGAATTTCGATAATATGTACTTGATATTGATTTGGTATATCCAGTTCAAGCAGCGTCTTTGTTGTGATGAGAGAGTCGTCACTCACTTGGACGCGATATAGATTTTGCGAGAGCCGGTACTGACGGGCAAGCTCGTTCAAGGAGCGGCCGCGTCTTTTTCCTTTCCCCTCACCATGTTCTTTAGGCAGCAGCTTGCTAAGAAGCAGGATAAGGCCGGTACCGATAACCAAGCAGACCAATCCGATCGGGGTGAACGAGAAGAAGGATAGCTCCTCGAATCCCGCCTTGCTTAGCGTTTCGCTGATGACTAGATTGGGAGGAGTACCGATCAAGGTAAGCGTGCCGCCCAAGCTGCTGGCAAAAGCCAACGGCATAAGCAAACGCCCCGGACTGATATTAGCACTCGTGGCCAGACTGACCACAATGGGCAGCATGACGGCTACCGTACCCGTGTTGCTGACGAAGGCGCCGATAAAGGAAGTGGCCAGCATCACGGTTATTAATAAACGGAACTCGCTATCTCCCGCCAGCTTGAGCATTTTCCCGCTAGCCATCTTGGCAAGACCCGTCTGAAAAATGCCGCCCCCAACGATGAACAGGCCGATCATCATAATGACGATGGAATTGGAGAAGCCAGAAAGCGCCTCATTCGGACTTAAAATATCGAGCAAAACAAGCAGGACTAATGAGCAGATTGCTACTAGATCGGACCGGACCTTGCCGCTCATGAACAGAATAGCTGCTGCTGCTAAAACCACGAGAGTGATAATCATGTCTGCAGTCACTGTAAAGCCCCTTTCCTGACTATTTCTGTATGACTTATAAGGAATACATAGGGTTCATATATACATATGATACTTTGTATTCAAGCCGAATGGGATGCACTTTTATGACATGTTTTCGAGCATAGTTGCAAGCAAACGATGATGATTCTTAATTGAAGATAGGTGAGTTCGAGCATGCTTTGATTTGAAAAGGAGGGGAGGTCATAGTGGCGACAGCGAATGCCAAGCCGAAGGTAACAATATGATCAACCCTTTAACCGCCAAGCAGATGAGGCAGATGTTTTTTTATATGTTTCAAACTACACAATAAATATAACTAATTAATATATAATGATATATTGAGTATAATTAGTATTTACATTTATAAACAATGGGATTATTATGTAACCAGAGTATTGAGTCAATATACTTCATCTAGAAGAAATCGCACATATCAATTCCTGTCTGTTTAAGCTATTGAAGTGGAAGTGGATATATTCAATAGTGAGAAGGATATATCTGCTATATCAAGTGAGTATGGAGTTATATCCTTGCTAATATTTGATGACGCTTACAATTCGTGAATTGAAGGGGTGTATGCGATGAAGACAGATGTTTTGATGAGGCAGACGAGCAAGAAGCAGAGTCCACTTCTCAACATCAAAAAACAGGTCAAAAGGAACATTAGCTTATATGTCATTATTTCGCCGGCCGTGCTCTATTTTTTGATTTGGCATTACTGGCCGATGTACGGTGTACAAATTGCCTTCAAGGAATTTTCCGCAGGTTTGGGTGTTTGGAATAGCCCATGGGTCGGGTTGGAGCATTTCGAACGATTTTTTAATGCGTATTATTTTTGGACGATCCTAAAGAACACACTCGCGATTAGCCTCTACGGACTTCTGATCAGCATACCGGCGCCAATCATTCTAGCCCTCATGTTTAACGAGTTGAGAAGCAAACGATTACGAACATTTGTACAAACGGTTTCGTATGCGCCCCATTTCATATCTGTTGTCGTCGCGGTCGGTATTTTGTTCTTCTTCATCAACCCGACGAACGGAGTCTTCAATACCGTTATCGAATGGTTCGGGGGAGAACGCAAAGATTTTATCGCCGACCCGAATAATTTTTGGCATTTGTATGTTTGGTCTGGCATCTGGCAGGGGATTGGATGGTCATCCTTGATCTACACCGCCTCGATGGCTGGAATTTCTCCAGACCAGTATGAAGCCGCTTATATTGACGGTGCAAATAAGTTCCAAAGAATATGGCACGTTACACTCCCAGGCATACTTCCCACCATTGTCATTCTTTCCATTCTCGCTGCAGGCGGGGTGATGAGTGTCGGATTCGAAAAAATATTGCTGATGCAAAACGACATGAACCTCGAAACCTCGGAAGTCATTTCAACTTATATGTATAAAAGCGGTCTATTAAATGCGCAGTACAGCTTTTCGGCTGCCGTAGGATTGTTCAATAATATTGTCAATTTCATTCTGCTGCTCATTGTCAATTCAGTTGCTAAGCGAGTTAATGAAACAAGCCTGTGGTAAACAGCCTGCTTCGTTAAAAGGAGGAATATGATGCTTACTGACGTTAAGAGGACCCCGGGTGAGAAAGCGTTCGATTGGCTCAATCTGATTATCGTATTGGTTATCACATTCATCATTCTGTATCCGCTTGTGTTTGTGTTATTCGCCTCGATGTCCGACCCGCGCAAAATGTTTGACAGCCCGCTGCTGTTCTGGCCGAAAGGTTTTAATTTAGATAGCTATGTGACCGTTTTTGAAAATAAAGATATTTGGATGGGATACGGAAATACCGTTCTGTATACTACAGTCGGGACCTTCATCAACATTATGATGACTGTGTTCGGCGCTTATCCGTTGTCGCGTAAGCGCTTTTACGGAAAAGGATTATTTACCTTCCTGTTCACGTTCACGATGTTCTTCGGCGGAGGATTGATTCCAAGCTATCTGGTCAATCAGCAGCTCGGCATTGTCAATACGATGTGGGTGCTCGTTCTGCCAGGGGCTATCAGCGCTTTCAACCTCATTATTATGCGAACGTATTTTCAGACGCAAATCCCGCTGGAGCTAGAAGAGAGTGCTTATGTCGATGGCTGCAACGATTACCGGCTGCTCTACAAAATCGTGCTCCCCTTATCGACGCCGATTATCGCGGTTATGGTGTTGTTCTACGGTGTCGGGCATTGGAATTCGTATTTTGAAGCGATGATATATATGTCCGACCGAGGACAGTATCCGCTCCAGCTGATTTTGCGGGAAATCTTAATTAAGAACGAATTCAAAGACATGCTTGGAATCGCAGTGGACAGTCAGTACGCCGATCGGATGATCGTCCGAGAAGGATTGAAATATGCGGTTGTTGTTGTATCTTCATTACCGCTCTTGATCTTATATCCGCTGTTGTCTAAGTTTTTTGAAAAGGGTATTTTAGTCGGTGCCATTAAAGGGTGAGCTTTATGTAACTATTCCATCGGTTTCATATAAAAGGCATTGCGCCTTTTCCATTGAACATAATCTGAGGGGAAAGAAGGTTGGTTGCATTGAAGAAAGGATTAACGATTTTGACTGTATTAGCGCTGCTGTTCACTATCTTATTGGCTGGGTGTGGCAATGGTGATAAGGAAGACGCCTCAGGAGTAAGCGATGAGAAAAAAACAGAAACGCCAAGCGGCAAAATCACCTTAAAAATCGCGCGCACTGGTTATAGCGATCTGCGTCCGCCAGCTAAGGATCTGTGGATGTGGAAAAAGTATGAAGAGAAATCCGGGATGCAAGTTGAATGGGAAGAGATTCCTGGCGGAAGTTTAGCGGAAAGAAAAAATGTCATTATCGGCTCGAATGATCTTCCGGATGCATTCTATCAGATCGGGTTCAGTCAAGATGAGTTGATTAAATACGGGAGTCAAGGACTATTTATTCCACTGGAAGACATGATTGAAAAAGAAGCGCCAAATTTGCAAAAGTTATTTACGGATCATCCTGACATTAAACGGGCGTTAACCATGCCGGACGGACATATATATTCACTTCCATATATCGATTTCTCAAAAGCTTATGCATCGCTTCGTATTTACATAAATAAAAAATGGTTGGACAACTTAGGATTGCCCGTGCCGAAGACAACAGAAGAATTCAGAAGCACATTAAAGGCTTTTCATGAAAAAGACGCTAACGGTGATGGGACAGCAGGAAATGAAATGAGTTGGGTGGCACCGACAGGCACTCTGAATTGGACGCTTGAGAGACAATTATTCGGAAGCTTTGGAATGGGCAATGGTGGATTGAAGGCGAACAGCAACTGGATTTATAAAGACAAAGACGGACAGTTGAAAACGATATTTAACGATCCCAAGTATAAAGAAGTCTGGAAATACTTAATCGAGTTGTACAATGACAAGTCGCTGCCTCAGCAAAATTTCTCCGGCTACGAATATGCGCAATGGGTGGCTGACGGTGCCAAAGATTTGGTCGGTGCCTTCTCGTGGGTTGGCGCAGACTATCTTGGCAGCGATGTGAAGAAGAACTTTATTGGAATCAATGTGCTTGAAGGTCCGAATGGAGACAAGGTCGTGAACTGGATGGATCCGCCGACTCGAGGCATTTCCTCTTTCATTATTACCAATAAAAATAAACATCCGGAGCAAACGTTGAAATGGGTGGATTATTTTTACGGCGAAGAAGGCTCGAAATTCGGAACGTTAGGGATCGAAGGTGAAACTTACAATATGGTAGATGGCAAGCCTGTATATATTGATCAGATTGCAAACTATAAAGGCGGCTTGCAATTGGGAGCGTTCCAGTATGTAGATAACGTATATGGAGGAGATTACCCGTATGTGGAGCCATTGGATGAATTGAGAACGGCAATCAAGGGAACGACAGTGGCCCAAGACATTCTCGCCGATACGGCAGAGCTTGAAAAGTATGCTCCAGAAGAAAGATGGCCTGATTTTATGCCGACACCGGAAGAAAGCAAACAAACTAGCGCAATCATGACGGATATTAACAAATATATTGCTGAAATGCGTGTTAAATTTATAACGGGCAAATTAGATTTGGATGCTGAGTGGGATAATTATGTAGCGACGCTCAATAAAATGGGGGCTGAAAAATATGTGGAGATTAAACGTGCCCAGTATGAGCGATATAACAATGTGAAGTAAAAAAACAAAGTATTTCTATAATGAATAGCCTAGTAACGGGTTGCCTTCCGTTATTGGGCTTTTATGTTGTCGAGCTTCCTTACAAATGGCCCTTAGCTCCACTCTCCCATACAGTCAGGAAAGATAACGACGGGGGACAAGACACATTCCGTTCCGTTTCGTATATAGGCCATTCCATGAAGCGACTAATTATAATGGCAGTAATCTAGAGTGAGCATGCTCCCTTCTGATGGAAGGGGAGAATGAAGCAAAGGGACGGGGGAAGCGTCCTTGTTAGTCTGAGCGTGCCGCTGGACGAGCGGAACAGCAAGCGTTATTGATAGGTCACCGTAAGACTGCTCAAAGCTTGAATCTCTGGTAAACGTAATTAGAAATCGATATACTGTATGTGCAGACATCGTGGAATGGTGAATGTTTTTCTGTGGGGATGTTTATCGTGTTTAGGATGTGGAAACCGAATGTCAAAGGCAAATGAACCATTATATCTTGTTATTTTGAATGATCTAAAAGAGAGAATATTACAAAACGAGTATAAGGCGGATCAAAGACTTCCGACTGAAGTCGAATTAGCGAAGCAGTTCTCAGTCAGTCGCATTACTTCAAAAAGGGCATTGGCCGAGTTGGAGCGTGAAGGCTACATTTATCGAATCAGAGGAAGCGGAAGTTATGTGAAGGCGCTATCTCGTTATGCTGACCACTCAGGGCCAAGGCTGGATGGAATGAATAAAGTGGTGTCGATGATATTGCCTTTCGATAATGCCAGCGGGTTGATCGGTTATATTCGAGGAGCTTCGGATTATTTGAATGCAAAGGGATATTACTTAAGCATTCATCAGACGGATGCGAATTCAGAGAATGAAAATGAATTTCTCAAGACGCTCCCGAAAAACGGCATTCCGGGCATCATCTATTATCCCGTATCGGATAGTACAAATTGGGAAATTATAAATACATTGTATTTCAATTCGTATCCGATTGTCACCATTGACAAATATTTCGAGAGTGTCCCAGTCACTAGTGTGACTTCTGATAATTTCAATGGCGGCTATCAAGCGGCCAGCCAATTAATTGCGCAGGGACACCGGAGAATAGGGTTTGTTTCTAGCGTTAGCATTGAATCCACTTCTTCGGTAAGAAATCGCTATTTTGGATACTGTCAGGCTTTAAAAGAAAATGGACTATACATTAATGATGAAATGGTCGTTCTGAATGCCATTGTTCATACCCGAAAGCTGGGGAAACAGGAGTTTTTGTCCCGTTTAATGCAAAAATGTAGAGAACTTCAGGTGACAGCGATCCAATGTGAAAATGATACGATTGCGACCGATTTATATAAATATTTGTCGGAAGCGGGAATGTCGATTCCCGGAGACATGTCTTTGATTGGTTTTGACAATAATGAAATCGTTCACCATCTGGATATTCCGTTAACAACGTTTGAACAGAATTTTTTTGAAATCGGCAGAAAAAGCGCAGAACTAGTTGTCGAGGGAATCGAGACTGGCAGAATTGCGTCGCAAAACATACAAATCCCCGTTAAGCTTGTGGAGAGGCTGTCAGTCGGTCCTGCAAGGGATTTCACTCATGGATAAGCTATTGCATTCTCCATTAAATATCGAATATAATGATAACAAATCATAGGCGATGGAGTTCGCCTTTAACTGCCTTCGAGCTAATGACTCCTACCGGTAAGCAACTTTTACTGGTAGGAGTCTGTTTTTTTGGCTCAATTGAACCTGGAGGAACAAATCGATGGAAAAACTGAAGCTGCAAGCGAGAAGGTTGGCAAAAAAACAGCTCCATGCCGCGATTCTATTTTATGTTCTTAAATGGATATTGCTTGGCGGTGTGGTGGGGATTATTACCGGATCAGCCTCCGCATTTTTCCTCACCAGCTTAGAGTGGGCTACTGACATGCGCTTGCAGTACTCGTGGCTGTTGTTCTTACTGCCCATTGGAGGAGCGGCCGTAAGTTATTTATATAAACGTTACGGTAACAACGCCTCAAAAGGGAACAATTTAATCCTGGAACAAATCAATACCGAAGCACAAGAGCATGTGCCTTTTCGAATGGCTCCATTAGTATTGTTTGGCACAATTATTACCCATTTGTTTGGCGGATCTGCAGGTCGGGAAGGAACAGCGGTGCAAATGGGAGGAAGTCTGTCGGAATGGATTGGCAAATGCTTTAAACTAGATGCATTGGACCGAAAAATCATACTTATATGTGGAATAAGCAGCGGGTTTGGCTCGGTCTTTGGCACACCGTTGGCAGGCACTTTTTTTGCCATTGAAGTGCTGGCAATTGGCATGTTCAGGCACAGTGCTATTTTCCCAAGCTTTGTTGCCAGCTTGGTGGGGGACAGAGTAACTGCTGCGTGGGGGGTTCACCATAGCCATTATACCATTGGGGCCATTCCAGAGATGACACTTCCCTTGATTCTAAAAGTGTGTATTGCAGCCATTTTGTTTGGTTTGACAAGCATTTTGTTCAGTGAGCTGACCCATCGTTTGAAAAAGGGCTTCTCCTTCCTTTTCAAAAATCCGATGTTAAAAAGCTTTGTTGGCGGTGCGATTGTCATCGGCTTGGTCTATCTGGTCGGAACTCGTGATTATATTGGACTGGGGCTTCCATTATTGACGCAGGCTTTCGATGGTGAAGTCGCTCCAGGCTCCTTTTTCCTGAAGACTATATTTACATCGGTGACCCTTGGATCCGGGTTTCAGGGAGGGGAAGTGACCCCGCTCTTTGTCATTGGGGCTACTCTAGGCAACGCTTTGGCCGCTTTGCTGCAGGTGTCGGCACCATTTATGGCTGCTCTAGGCATGGTCGCTGTCTTCAGTGGCGCAACCAATACTCCGCTAGCTTGTTTTGTGATGGGGATTGAATTGTTTGGTTCCGAAGCGAGCGTATATCTCTTTATGGTGTGCGTGGTCAGCTATTTATTCTCTGGGCATACCGGCATCTATACATCTCAAATGATAGGTGTAAGCAAGAGCCGGCTCTTTCCATATCCGAAGGCTTCAACCCTGGATTCCGTTCATAGCAAACAAAACAAAGAGGAGAACTGAACAGTGCTCCTTATCAACTGTAAGGCACATGAAACGTACTGCTGCGAAATGGTTAATGTAGTCGTGAATGATAAGGAATGCGCAGGGGGGGGAGGGATAAAAACTTCATTTTACGCATAATTGGCATGGACAGAATGAAATAGTTCATATTATGATAATGATAATCAGTATCAATTGATGGTGTTTCTTGAGGAGGGATGATTGGAAACCCGAATCGCTATTAGTGGAGGGATACAATGATTAATTGTAAACGTAATTATATCGTTTATATGTTATTCGTTTTATTTTCTATACTTATTACCGCATGTAGCGGTACGAGCACCCAATCCTCCGAAAGTCAGACATCCCTTGATGAATTTATGGGCTCCAGCACAAAAAAAGAATCAAAAACGAAAGTCGTAAACACGATTCATGGGGATATTGAAATACCGGCGAATCCACAACGGGTTATCGTAGACGGATATTTACCTACGCTGCTTCTATTGGGGGTAAAGCCTGTTGGCACAACCGATTCCGATCTTATAAACGTGCATATACAGAATCTCATCTCCGGAATTGATAGTATTGGGGACAATTCCGAGGAAAAAATGTTGGATTTGGCCCCTGATTTAATTATTAGCGCGTCTGCTGCTGAAAAAGGAGCGGAGGCATGGTTGTCTGATTTTGACGTAAAAATAGAGCAAGCGAGGAAGAAAGTCAAAGCAGCCGTTGGAGAAAATGAAACGGTGTCTATTATTGGCGCTTTCGGCAAGGATTTTTACATTTATGGGGACGGCATTTATCGTGGCGGACAAGCGATCTACAGACATCTTCAGTTAACTCCCCCAGCTCTTATTCAGAAGGAGATGATGGATCAGGGGGAAACATATAAGCAAGTTTCTTTTGAAGTGCTGGCTGATTATGCCGGCGATTATATCTTTTTGGATGAATCGAACGGCGGTGCGTTGAACAAAAAAGATCCAATATGGAGTTCTATCACTGCGGTTAAAAATGACCGGGTCTTCTACCTTGATGCAAAACGATATTGGCCCTATGATCCGATTGCTGTGTTAGCCCAGGCGGAGGAAGTGGCTGATATGCTTGTCTCGAAGGCAAAAAACAAATGAGAAAACATGTTGCGACTTGCCAACAAGTATTGCCAACTAAATCCATCGTACAAGAAAAGAGGGATGAAAACAATGCCGCTGCATCCTCAGATTCATGACTTTCTTGAACGGTATTATGCTGTAGCAGACACAATGTCATTAGAACAGATTTCACTTGAGCAGCTTCGCCATTATTTCAATTTAACGTGGTTGACTGAACACGTCGAACCAGTCAAACAAGTGCAAAATAGGATGATTCCTGGACAAGAACATGATGTGCCTATTCGCGTCTACACTCCAGAAGGAGACGGCCCACACCCTGCGTTGGTTTACTACCATGGAGGAGGCTTCATACTAGGCGGACTGGACTCTCACGATTCCATTTGCCGTGTGTTCGCGAATGCGGCCTCATGCGTGGTTGTGTCTGTCGATTACAGGCTTGCTCCCGAGCACAAATTTCCTGCGGCAGTCGAGGATGCATTTGCTTCCTTGAATTGGGTCGCAGATCATGCTGATGAGCTTAACGTGAATCCGTCACAGATAGCCGTCGGGGGAGACAGCGCCGGAGGAAATCTCTCTGCTGTAATGGCAATTAAGGCCAAGGAGCAAGGAAGTCCGCCGCTCACCTATCAACTGCTTATTTACCCCGCTGTCTCTACAGACATTCGATTCGATTTCCCCTCCATGACAGAGAATGCGAACGGTTATTTGTTGACAGTGGAATCTATACGATTGTTCTACAGCCAATACTTACGCAATGAAGAAGATGCTATGAACCCTTATTCGTCACCTTTGCTATATAAAAATGTAACCAGCCTGCCACCGGCCATGGTCATCACAGCAGAGTTCGATCCACTGCGTGACGAGGGCAAGGCTTATGCCGAACGATTACAGCAAGCAGGTGTGCCGGTTCATTACACATGCTATAAAGGAATGATTCATCAATTTTTTAATATCGGACATGAAGTAGATGCAGCAAAAGCGGCAATCATGGAAGCAGCACTTGCATTGAAAGATGCGTTTACTAAATAAATGAAGGTATAGGTCAAAACCTCCGAATTCACGTTATGTGAAATTGGAGGTTTATTTGAGTCCAACGCGTTTTCAAGTTGACCCACATCTGCTCTCCATTGTCAAGACACGACATGAACTGTTTCTTTGTATATAGCCCCTAATAATTGAATATTGTGGAAAAGAAGCGAACGCTCATGTTACGATGGTAGGCAAAGGAAGTGAACATTACACTGGAACGAATATTGGCAATCAGCGACATTCACGGGAATTGGAAAAGTTCGAGCGGCTATTGGAGACGGTTCAGTACGATCCGAACAGGCTAGTCTGGATTCGAAGGGAATTCTATGATGGGTATTGCGGGACGAAGACGGTCATTTTCAGTCATACTAACACCAAGTCACTGCATGGAACGGATGACGTTTACTTTGCTGCGAATCGGATAATCGGAATCGATGGCGGGTGTATATACGGCGGCCGCTTGAACTGCTTGGAGTTACCGTTCAAACAAACTTATTATGTAGAATGAGTGGACCTAAACCATTTTGATGGAAATGTTATGAATAAGGAAAAAGGGGTGCAACAATGACTTTTAATTGGGGGATTGCAATTTACCAGATCGTATTTCTCGGATTAATTGCCTTGTTTTTCATTGGGTTATATCGGTTTGTAAATCGAATGGTACAACATACGCGCAATACGAAAGCTACCTTGCAGCGTTTAGAGGAAAAAGTGGACCGTTTATTGAATCATAACGAGAGGTTGTAATTGCTTTAAAAACCAAATTTATCGCTGCCAAACAATATGGTGAGGAATTTTTGAACTAGTATAACAATAGAGGACGTGCGTGATTCGTTATGAAGATTGGATTGGTCAGACATTATAAAGTGACGTATGCACCCGAAAATAAATGGATGAACGCAACCCAATTTAACTATTGGGTTGATGAATATAATAAGTCGTCTATTCAGCCCAATGATCAGTTTGATCGCAGTACAAAGTGGGACGTATGTTTTTCAAGTGATTTATCAAGAGCAGTCCAAACAGCAGAACGATTATATCAAGGCCATATTGTCAAAACCAATCTGCTGAGAGAGATAGACGTCAGATCTGCAATTCAGTTGCGATTTAAATTACATTTTAAGCTATGGTTAGTTATCGGACGAGTAGCATGGTATTTCTCACATCAGTCGCAGGAAGAAAGCAGGAGCGAATCCATGACAAGGGTAAGGCAAATCGTTGATCGAATCGAGACAAGCGAAGAAACAAATATATTAGTAGTAAGCCACGGAGCACTTATGAGATTTATAAGTAAAGAGTTGATCCGAAGAGGCTATATGGGGAAAGAGTTATTAAAACCAGAAAACGGAGTATTGTATATGTTTGAAAAATAAAAATATGTAGGGGGCCGTATCTGGCTGTTCATTGGATTTTATACAGTGAAAAAGCCGCGTATACCTCTTCACGGCAGGTCTTCACATTAATGATGTTTGGATATATTGAAGGCATTCCGACTTCGCTAAAAGTGAAAAAAGTGGTGTGCATGGCTGGCAGAGTGCCTTCAGGGCCGTTTGAAGTGATGTCCAAAATGATGACAGCCTTCTTGCCAGAAGCTTTGTTTCCGTCAGGGAAAAATGTAAAAAGCTGTTGAGTAAATTAACGGGGCCGATTTATTCTATGATGCAGCACAAAATCGTCATCTTTGAGAACAGCCAGCTTGCTGCTCTGCAAAATAAAGCACTGTTTTTAATAGGTGAATACGATAGGTTATCCAATTACGCGAAAGCAATAGCCAAGTTAGACGTGAATAAGCTGCTGTACAAAATAATAAGAGATGCTGGTCATGCTATTAATCGTGAACAAGCCGAGATGATAAACAAGGAGATTATGAATTTTCTGGAATGAGAACGTAGATCCCTTTGCGAGCCAAGGAAATTGCAGTCATTTTGTATAATAGAGCACGAGTTTGTATAAGAAATGAACCGAGAATTTGCATTGTAAGACGTAAATGTCATGAGCTACAATTGTCGTGAACGAATAAATGAGAATGAGAATCATTACATATGAGTATTCTCTGTTCGTTACATTTACAACTTGCATGGGAGTGGAACGGTTTATGGTTAGTTCGCGTCGGATAATGGATATATGGATGGCTGTATTGCTTGTTATGATTATGAGTCTGACTGGTTGCGGAGCGCAAGGGCAGTCGGCGGGACAGGCGGAGCAGCAGGAAAACAAAGAGAATGCAGAGCCAAATACGGACAAATCGTCCACTGAACAAAAACAAAAGGAAAGCGAACAGCAAACAGGCAGCACTCGGGTAGTTACAGATGCGTTCGGTGAAGTCGAGATTCCGGTAAAGCCGCAGCGGGTGGCTGCTCTTTACTTGGAGGACTATATCGTGGCATTGGGTCAACAGCCGGTGGTGCAATGGTACACGCATACGTGGGGCACACAAGAATATCTGAATCTGGACGTGCCGTTGTTCGATATGGACGGCAGCATTGAGGCACTGTTAGACGTAAATCCAGATTTAATTATCCTTCCTGGAGATCCTGATGCGGCTAAGTACGAGCAATATTCCAAGATTGCGCCAACCTACTGGCTGCCGGCTGATGTCAATCAAAATATGCCAAAAACACTTGAAACGATGGGTGATTTGCTAGGTGCGACTGATAAAGCAAAGGATGTTCTTGCACAGTATGAGCAAAAAGCGGCGGAAGCAAAAGGAAAGCTGGAAAAAGCGATTGGAAAAGAAACCGTGGCGGTGATTCGACAAAGCGGCAAAGATAAATCATTAGCATTGTTTAGCGCGCATAAAGGCTTTATCGGTCCTACGATGTACACAGATCTTGGCTTGACACCACACAAGCTGGTCACAGATATCAAAGACTATCATGCACAGTTATCATTAGAAAAAATTCCTGAGCTCGATGCCGATCATATTTTTATTTTTCCATCCAATGGAGACTGGAATACGGATTACAATAAAGAAGCAATCGCGGAATTAGAGAGTGCAACATTGTGGAAGAACTTGCCTGCTGTGAAAAATGGACATGTATACAAGGTAGAACGCTCCCATTGGCAAACGACAGCGGTCACAGCAAAAATGATGCAAATTGATGATGTAGTTAAGATGCTGGTGAAGTGAGAAGCAGCAACGAAGTCAGCAGTAACTAGGAAACCAATCGGTAAAGCTTTTCAGCCAATGTTGAAGAGCTTTCTTTTTGGTTTATGTTTTTTTGTCGGGACTTTGAATGGCTATTGATTATTTTTATTTATTTGATTAAACTAGTATCATAACTAAATTAAAATAATTCTAATTAAGAGTTTGGCGATAAACAACAACTTGGGAGGTGTTGACGAACATGATGATGACAGAGCGGCTTGATAAAATCAATCAGCAATTGATCAGCAAGCACTACAAGCTGACCTCTCAGCGTGAAGCGATAGTTCGAGTGTTACTGGAGAACGAAAGCGATCATTTGAGCGCCGAGGAAGTGTTCATGCTGGTGAAGGACAAGTATCCCGAAATTGGACTTGCCACCGTGTATCGAACGTTGGATCTATTATCTGAGCTTCATATCGTAGAAAAAATGAATTTCGGTGACGGGGTGGTTCGCTTCGACCTGCGTGGAGACGGACATGAACATATGCATCATCATATGATTTGTTCGGAGTGCGGAGTGGTGGAAGAGATTCAGGATGATTGGCTGTTGGAACTGGAAGAACGAATTGAACGCGAATTTGGCTTTAAGGTGACCGATCATCGACTCGATTTTTTAGGCAGATACCACATATGTAAAAGCAATGTTTGCAAGAAAACATCCGTAAAGAAATGCAAGGCAGTTTCCTAAATTAAAAAAACGAACATGACCACTGGAGTTATTTCTCCAGTGGTCTTTTTGCGTGAAGATATATTCCCGCTAACCGCAACGTATTCCGCCTACTGGTAGAAGCTCAAATCGCCTGCATTATATGATGAAGTGACTGATACTAGAAAAGGGGAATGGAAAGAACATGAGGGAAAGAAAAGTATTTTCGTTTTTATTAGTCGTTACCATGTTATGGAGCATAGTCGGATGCGCCGGGACTGACTCGAGTCATACAGCCAAGGAAGAGGACAAGAAGTTGGCTTCAACAGCCAAAGTGGATAGTGCTGCATCAGCTTTTCCACGCGCGATCACACATTTGAAGGGCGAGACCGTCATCCAGGCACGACCGCTCAAAATCGCGACGCCTTATATCTCGTTTGTCGATTATATGGCCGTTTTGGACGAATATCCGATTGCAGCGCAAGGGGTTGAGACTATCATGCGGAATTTTCCAAGCTTGAGCAAGCGTGTGGCGGGGAAAGAGATACTAGATCTCGGTATGGAGGTCAATCTGGAGAAACTGCTGGGCGCGCAGCCGGATTTGATTATTGCAGCAGACGATATGCAGGATCAGTATGAGAAGTTAACCCAAATTGCTCCAACCATCATTCTTCCGCAAGCGGGGGACTGGCGGGAAACGTTGCAACAAATTGCGGAAGTGATTGGCAAAGAGGACAAGGCTAACAGCGTGCTTGCCGAATTTGACCGCAAATCCGCGGAATATAAAGGAAAATTAGCGTTTAGAAGTAAGGAATCCGTACTGTTTGTCATGTACACAGGGAAAGAACAGTTTATTACCTGGAACGATGGCCGCTTCGATCCTTTTTACAAGGGGCTCGGACTTAAGCCGGTGGATGGAGCGAATGCAGATGGACAATTATCGCTGGAAAGCTTGGCTGCGCTAAATCCGGAACATCTGTTTGTAATCAACAATTGGCAGAGTCCGATTCAGGGAGGCGTCAAGGAGGCCTTGAAGGACAGCAAGGTGTGGAATAGCATGAATGCGGTGAAACACAACAGCGTGTACTTCTTGGAAGATCCTTCGCTTCCTGGACCGATGGCACTTGCCAAAATCGACGGCATCGAAGAAATTATGAATGCGATGGGGAAATAGAGAGATGGCACAGTCAAAATCATTGCGATTTCTGCTTCGACTGGCCGGCAAGCAGCGCAGAAAACTAATATTGTCTTGTCTGTGCTCTGCGGCCAGCGCTGTATTTGCGTTAATTCCTTTTGTCATCGTGTATCGCATGGCGGAAGGTCTTCTCCATCCACAGGCCGATGTGTCAGCGATCCGGCAGCTCATTCTGGTTGCATGTATTGCTGTATTGCTGCGGTTCGCCTCGATGGGGGCCTCGACGATGCTGGCGCACACTGCTGCGTTTCACGTGTTGTATGACTTGCGTGTACGTCTGATCGAGAAGCTGGGGAAGCTGCCGCTCGGTTTTTTTAGTACGCAGCATTCTGGACGGCTCAATAAAGTTATTGCCGACGATGTCGAGCGCATTGAGTCGTTCATCGCGCATCATCTGCCGGATCTGACGGCGTCGATCATCGCGCCGTTGCTAACGACGGCGTACCTGTTCGCTGTCGATTGGCGTCTAGGTATCGCTGCGCTGCTGCCGATACCCGCCGCCTTTGCCGTTCAGGGGTTGATGTCGGCTCACGGTCGCCGTAGCGATGATATGCAACGAATGCATGATCTATCGGAAACGATGAATGGAGCCATCGTTGAGTTCGTACATGCGATGCCGGTCATCAAGTCGTTTAACCAGACCGTGCATTCGTTCGCTCGATATCGCCATTCGGTAGAGAGCTACGCGAGCTTATGGACGCAAATTGCCCGCAAGAAAACGCCGCTCTATACCCTGTTTCTTCTGCTATTAGAATCGGGGCTGCTGTTCATTATGCCTGCGGGCGTCTGGTTGTATGGGCAAGGCGCAATTACGCTTTCTGTCTTGCTACTGTTCCTGCTTCTTGGCGTCGGACTGACAGCGCCGTTGCGGCAAATCTCGACATTGGGCCACATGATGCAGAACAATCTGGAAGGGGTCCGCCGAATAGAGGCGGTGCTGTCCGAAGAGGAGCAATCCGTTCCGACACGCTCAGAAGCCAATAGTCCGCAGCGGTTCGACATTGATTTCCGTCAGGTTCGATTTGCTTATGGGGAACGGGAGGTGCTGAAAGGAATCGATCTGACGGCTGAGCATGGCAAGGTAACTGCCTTTGTCGGTCCTTCCGGAGCGGGGAAATCAACGGCTGCACAGCTGATCGCCCGTTTCTTCGATCCTGCGGCAGGAGAAATTCGCTTGGGAGGCTTCGATATCCGCTCTATACCGCCGGAACATCTGATGGACCTCCTATCGTTCGTCTTTCAGGATGTTCCTATCGTAAGCGACTCCGTAGCTGCCAATCTGCGGATGGGCAAGGAAGGGGCCAGCGAGAGTGATATGATTGATGCGGCTCAAGCGGCTCAAGCGCATGATTTTATCTCCGCGCTGCCGGAAGGTTACAATACGCGAATTGGTGAGGGTGGCGTTCCTCTAAGCGGAGGGGAGCGGCAACGGCTTGCGATCGCCCGCGCTATTCTGAAGAACGCGCCGGTTCTGATCTTAGATGAAGCTTTCGCGTTCGCTGATGCGGAGAACGAGGCTAAAATACAGGATGCGTTAAGCAGGTTGTTGCATGGGAAGACGGTTGTCGTCATTGCGCATCGGCTATCTACGATTATGGATGCGGATCGCATCGTCGTGTTTGATGACGGTCAAGCAGCCGGAATAGGAACCCATGATGAGTTGCTTCACAGTTGTCCATTATACGCAGGTATGTGGCAGGCTCACCGGGATGCCGGGGAGTGGTCGCTCGAAGGAAAGGAGGAGTCCGATGTTTAGCACAATCCGCTTGATTACGGGGCGTTCCAGAGGGTTACTGTCTCGGGCGACTCTCTATACGGTGCTGGAAATGATCGCAAACGCCGCTCCTGCCGGGCTCTTATATGCCATTCTGGCATCTCTGTTTCAGGGGCCGGCTTCGCTAAAGCAAATTCTGTGGTGGACGGTGTTGCTGATTGGCTTGTTCGCCGTACAAGCATTGTTCTCCAGCCTCGGCCAGATCGAAGCACAGAGCAATGGCGCCACGATTATGAAGGATGTGCGCTTGCGTCTGGGTGAGCATTTGCGGAAGCTGCCGATGGGTTACTTCGCTCGCCGGGATCAAGGGGACATCAGCCACACCCTGCTGACAAATGTAGATGAAGTGGAAATGATATTAACCCACTTGTTCAATCATGTCATCGGTTCGATTATTCTGCCGATCGTTAGCGCGGCGTTTCTGCTGGTCGTCGATTGGCGGCTGGCGCTCGCTGTACTCGTATCCGTACCACTGGCGCTTCCTCTTTTATATTGGTCCCAGACTCTGATGAGTCGGAGGAGCAAGCAGCGGCAAGAGGCGGCAGCGGCAGTGCATTCGCGCTTGCTTGAATACGTGCAGACGATCCGGTTGATCAAAGCCAACAATCAGACGGGACAGCGGTTCTCCCGGCTAGATAGCGCGATGGCCCAGCTGCGAGACGATAGTATTCGGGTAGAAGCGATGACGTCCCCAGTCGTGATGCTGTTCTCCATTGTTCTGGAGCTTGGGTTTGTGTTTCTGCTGCTGATCGGCAGCTATTTGCTAGAAGGGGGCACGCTGGATACGGCGGCGTTTTTGATCTTTCTGGTCGTCAGCATGAAGTTCTATCAACCGCTGCGCTCGGCTGGGGCGGCTTTGACACAGATGCGGTATATGGCCTCGGCGGGTGAGCGCATACGCGGCATCTTTGCCGAACCACCGCTGTCAGAGCCTGAACAGCCCCAGATCCCCGTCTCCTTCGATATTGAATTTAGCGATGTGCGTTTTCGATATGAGGAGAAGGAAGTTTTAAGAGGGATTGATTTTAGGGTGCCGGAGCACAAGCTCATTGCGCTGGTCGGACCATCAGGCGCAGGCAAGTCCACGATAGCAGGCTTGGTATCTCGCTTTTGGGATGTCACAGGAGGAGCCGTTCGAATCGGCGGCGTCGATGTGAGAGATATGCGCAGCGAGGAACTCCTCGCTTTGGTCAGCACCGTGCAGCAGCAGCCTTACTTATTCAATGAAACGATCGCAAGCAATATTCGGATGGGGAAGCCGGGAGCTTCACATGAAGAGGTAGTGAAAGCGGCTAAGGCTGCACATTGTCACGCTTTTATTGAACAGCTGCCGCAAGGCTACGATACGGTGGCAGGAGAGGGGGGAGCGGCGCTGTCTGGGGGGGAGAAGCAACGCATATCCATTGCCCGGGCCATACTTAAGGACGCGCCGATTGTTATCCTTGATGAAGCAACCGCTTCTCTCGATCCGGAAAATGAGGCGTATCTGCAGCGAGCTATAGGCAAGCTGGCTTACGATAAAACAGTGCTGGTCATTGCCCATCGCTTGAAAACAATCCGCGCGGCGGACTGGATCTTGGTCGTCGATGAAGGCCGCATTGTGGAAGAAGGCAAGCATGAGGATTTGCTGGGAAAAGGCGGATTGTATAATAGGCTGTGGCAGGAACAACAGCGGCTCGGGGGATGGAGAATCAAGGGAGGAAGATTATCATAGTCGGGCTAAGGAAGTAATTACACGAAAAGCTATGATTCTGTCGGCTGGGAGAAACTGCTTGAGACGAATCGAGGCTGCAATTATGAAGTAAATGAGATGCACATTCGAATATTGGGAACACAAAAAAGAGCGGAATTCACTGAGAATGCGCTCTTTTTGTGTATATCAATTATCAAAATATCAAAAAAACGCAATCCTCGAGGTTTACGCCGTTAAATCAACCGTAGCAGCGCAATAATCAATACGCCCGAAATCATCGCCCACAGCGGACTTTTGGCGAACCAAGCGGTCAGGCTCGAAACGGCTACAGCCACATAATACACCCATTCAATCTTGCCATCCACCGTTGGGTGATAGAAGATGGCCGGCGCTACCAGAGCGGCAAATACGCCGATAGGCACATAATGGAAGCCGCGTTCAACTCGTGGGGATACTTTAATGTATCGGCTGAGCGCCATGCTCGGGTAGCGGGTCAGAAATGTTGCGGCCGCGGCCACACAGATGACAATAAAGATAGTATTTGACGTCATTTCGAATACACTCCTACAGCAAATGCCGCAGCAGCTCCGGCAAATACAGCTCCGGACGTGCCGAACCATTGGTAGGCGGCCACGGATGCGATTACTGCCAGCCCGGCAGCCAAGAAATGACTGCGATGCTTCAGCATGACGATGAGAAGCCCGAGAAAAGCTGCCGTAAAGGCAAAGTCCAGTCCGAAACGGGCCGGGTCTGTAATAAACCCTCCCAGTTGATATCCGACCGCCGCGCTCGACACCCATGCCAGCAGCACGACCAAGCAAGCTCCGGCCATATATCCAAGCCCTAGCTTCCCTTGTCTTGCCTGCATCGTGCCGACGCTGTAGCTTTCATCCGTAATGCCATATGATAACCAGAGCAGATGCCTGCGATGTACGGGGCCGAGGTCCCGGCCAAGCGATAGTCCATATATAATATATCGAGCGTTAATGAGAAAAGTGCTGATTGCAATCGTCCACAGTGTGGCATCCTGCTGAAGGAGAGACAGAATGGTAAATTGTCCCGCTCCGGCGAACACGAACAGAGACATCGATACGGTTTCCAACCATGTAAAGTGATTGGCGTTATTCGCCAGCGCTCCGAAGGCAAGTCCATAAGTGAACACGCTGAGCGCAAGCGGAAACACATCGGATACAGCTTTCATAAAACCGTTCCGTAATGGAATTTCTTTTGTTATTGTAGATGATACATAGCCGTCCATCCGCGATTACTCCTCTAATATGCTATAATAACTCCCGAGATATAATATAGCATATCTGTTGCGGTGGTCAACTGATATTTTGTCTAAATCTAATCATTTTTTTATAAAGTGATTAATTTTAATCACATTACTTTACCTGATGGAGGTCGTTATGGAAAAAGACTTAATCTCTGACCGTATTGGCAAACGTTTGCGCCATTATCGGCAGCAGTTAAACATGACGTTGGACGATTTAGCCGAGCTTACTGGTGTCAGCAAGCCGATGCTCGGACAGATCGAAAGAGGGAGCTCCAATCCGACGGTAGCTACACTGTGGAAGATTGCTTCCGGACTTCAAATCCCTTTGACCGCATTCATATTCGAGAATCCTTCCTTAAAGGTCGTGCGAGCGGAGGACCAGCCCCAATTCCGGGAAGACAATAAGCGGTTCGAAGCCTACAATACATATGCGGCGCCTGGCATATCATTAGAAACGTTCCGGGCTCGACTGCTGCCGGGCTGTTCTTATCAATCAGAGCCTCATGGGCTCGGTGTAATTGAATCCGTCACCGTGTTTGCGGGCACGCTGACGATCGAAATCGGACCGGAGACAAGCACGCTTGGGAAAGGGGATGCGATCTCCTTCTCGGCTGAAACGGGTCACATTTATAAAAACAACACCGATGAATTGTGCGAAATATCGGTATCCATTCTCTATTCCAATGTGTCCACGAATAAGACCTCCATCTAACCCAATACAAAATGCCCTTGATGCTCCGATAAGGAGCGCCAAGGGCAAGCTGATGCATTTCATATCACAATCATGTGTCGCTTAGCGGAATGAAGTTACGAGTCCATTCAACAAAGTTCTTACATCATATTGATACTGATTGATTGGAGCAATCGGCTTATTGAGGCCTAACAGTGTATACACGGCGATTCTTGCGGCTCTTACCGAGTATTCCTCGGTAAATACGACATCGTCCGGAATCTCACAGAATTGTCCGACAAATGCCAGGTTCGTTGAGCCTTGCGGAACGACCTGAGGCCGGTCGCCGACTGCGCGCGGCATGAACTGCGCTGTAATATACGGCATCATACATGGAATGCAATTGGCGGATTGGATAATCGCGTCCATGTCTTTATCGAATTTAAGATGATGCAGAAGCTCTGTCAGTATTTCTTCACCTGTACAGTCAGACATTTTCTTCTTCACGTAGTCGCCTGTATTGTCTGGGAATAGACCGTAGCCCCAGAATACTTTGACATGTTCAGGCTGATTGCGGAAGTGAGGTTGATGCGCCAGTACAATTGACATCAGCCAGCTGGACTCTTTAAAGGTGACCAAGGCGCCTGTCCCTGCTTTGTTGCGGGAGAAGGCTTCCATCAGATCGAAGAATCTCGAATCTTGACACGTTACGGTGAAGGACTCCCACTTTGAACCATCGATGTTATCATCGAAGGAGGAAGGATTGCCTAAGCCAGACTTCTTGGCGGCGAGCCGATCCCACAGCTTCCAAGAGCTGCCTTTGCCGTTTAAGCTTGGCGCTTTGGTCATAGAGCCAAGGCTGTAGCCTTCTGTCATGGAACCATTGGTAACGATAACGAGGTCGCCTTCATTGAGGTCAATGGTACCTGCTGTGCCTTCTTTCACATAATGAATCTTCGTCACGGTGATATCGCTTGAATCTTTGAAATCAAGATCGGTCACCGTGCATTTCATATCAAAATCAACGCCGTACTGAGCCAAATATTTATGCAATGGAAGCGTGAGTGAATCGTACTGGTTGAACGGTGTTCTCGTTACGCCTTCAAGCGTCTGAATTCTTGGGAACTCATGCATGAAGCGAATCATATACCGTTTGAGCTCTACCACGCTATGCCAAGGCTGGAAAGCGAACGTAGTCGCCCACATATACCAGAAGTTCGTCTCAAAGAAGTGCGGGCCGAACCAGTCTTGGATGCGAGCTTTACCCATCTTCTCTTCCGGCGTAATGATAAGCTTAGACATTGCAATCCGGTCCGCCATATCAAATCCCATGGATGTAACGTCCTGAACCTCAGCGTTTTTATTGACGAGTCTAGCATTGGCATGGGTTGGATGGGCCGAATCGAATTCAATGATTTCGTCTCTGACGGATTTAGCAGGATCATCGATAGATGGAATGGATTTCAACAAATCCCACGTATTCTCGTACGTTTCATCATTCAGCATTCGGCCGCCGCGAATTACATATCCTTGCTCGCCGTTGCCAGAACCGTCGTTGCTGCCGCCGAGAATTTTCGTTTCTTCAATAATATGAATATTTTGTCCAGGGAAATCACAGTCTCTAACCAGGAAAGCAGCACCTGCAAGTGACGCTATTCCGCCACCGACAAAATATACTTGTTTGTTGTTGTATTCCTTGTTCATAACAGTCGCCTCCATTGGTAATTATTAATTGTGTTCCTTAGCAACCTAAATGTATTACATCGCGGCTGCTGGCGGAATAATCAATAAACAGCGACTGTATGATTTTTAGTCATTTGTTATAAAGTGTATATATTTCAAACAAAATGCTTGCGAAAATAGGAAAAGAATTGTGGAAATTGTGCGGTGGGCAAAGGGAAGAAAAACTTGGCTAGGCAGATTGCAAACTGGCGGATCGCCTTGTATGACTATTGTTATTGCGGTTTGTGCTCATATCGCTGTAACGCTTTTGCGAAATTGCCTTCGACTAATTCGTTCAATTTTTCAATCATCTCTTCCGGATCTTCCTTCATTCCGTGCTCCATCCATTGAATGACTAGGCCAGTAAAGGCAAGCGTATAGAAATTGGCGATAAATTTCTTGTCCTTTTCCTTGACTTCCATTTCGCACGAAACTTCGTTAACGACACCCATGATCAATTCTGTGGTGACGCTATACAAATAATGGTCCAGATGAGTTCTTGCTAATGAATTGAGCGTGTTAACACAGAATGCTTTGTTATTTTCGATATAGAGGAAAATCTTAAGGAGACCATGTGTCCACGTGTTATAGCTCCTGTATTGGGCGATGCTCTCAACCGCTTCCGTCTTATAGACCCAACCGAGCAGATCGTATATATCTTGAAAATGATAGTAAAAAGTTTGTCTGTTCAAGCCACAGCTATCCACGATATGCTTGACGGTAATTTTATTGAAAGGAACATGGTTCATGACTTCCTTGAGCGAAGTTGCAAGCGCTTTTTTTGTTATTAATGAACTAGACATTCCATCACCTTCTGCATGAGTATATAAAACAGAACTATGAACTTTATTATACCCACAATCTCATATCATCACAATTAACGCCAATCATCTCCAATTGTTGAAGTGATGAATTTGTTATAGACGTAAGAAGTGAAATTGTGTAATATATTTCTAATTTTAACGAAGGCGAGGAATAATTATGGGCGCTAACTTATTGAATACGAATCCGGCAAGCCTGCACATTTACGAAGGTATTACTGCTGCTTCCCCGCAAGACGTTGGGCTGCATCCGCAGCAATTGGGTAAATTAGATGTGCATTTTCTATCGCTAATTGAAAACGGATCCATCCAATCGGCCAGTTATCTGATCGCCCGGAATGGAAAAGTCGCTGCTTGGAAGTCAATGGGCAAGTTGGACGGCACGGCAGACAGGGGAGATCTGCAGCCGGATTCGATTCGCAAGCTGGCTTCCATCACGAAGACATTTACGACTGTAGCGCTCATGAAGCTGGTGGAAGACGGCAAGCTGTACCTGGATCAGCCCGTATGCACCATCATTGAGGAATTAAACAATCCTACGCATCAGGATATTACGCTATATCATCTGTTGACCCATACGTCCGGCATCCTGCCGGTTGGGGGTTACTTCAATGAACCGTATCCGAACCCTTGGTGGGGCACGAACGGAATGGAGGATTGGATACGCAAAGTGTTGCAAGGACCGCTCTACTATAGGCCGGGCGAAGCGTACAATTATTCGTCCGCAGGATTTTTGCTGTTAGGTGAAATCATACAACGAGTATCTGGGGTTCCGTTCGAATCGTTCGTCATTGAGAACATTATTGAGCCGTTGCAACTGGAGCGCACATTCTTCGACGTACCGGAATCGTTGCATGGGCAGGTGTGTGTTGTCGATCAATGGGACGTCAATTTGTTAAAGCCACAGGAGGATTATGCCAAGCTTCCCCCTCGATCGGACAGCGGGCTTTATTCAACCTTACACGATATGTGGAAATTCGGGCAGATGCTCTTAAACGGTGGAGCTTGGAACAGTGAGCGGATATTAGGGCGCAGAACGGTTGAACTGATGACACGCCGGCATCTGTTCGGCAAGCCTGCTTATCAGTGGGGAGGCAAGCTTCAAGATAAGCCCCATGCGCTTGGCTTCGACATTGCAGCAGATCATATGACGTCCTTTGAAACACAAGGAACTTTCCAATTAGAAGGCGCTGGTCGTTCGGCATTGTTCGTCGACCCGACGGAGCAAATGGTAGTCGTGTTTTTCGTTCCCTCTGTCAGCTCATGGGTTCCGCTATCTGTACTGGGAACGAAGCAGATTATTTGGTCGAGCCTGATGTAATATTTATATTGCTGCCGCTTCGAACAACGGAGCGGCTTTTTTATGTTGCTATCTGGGGGAATATGTTGATAAAAGTAAAATGTTAGTATATTAATGCTTTAGGACTATGTACTTAATTAGGGATATATTAGTAGAATGGGTAATAAGAGACAGATGACTCTACATAATGCGAAGGGTGGAATACCTGTGAAATTTAAAAAGTCATTTTCGATGTTTTTTGTATTTGTTATGGTTCTAGTATTTTCACAGAATGCATTTGCTGCTGTTGGTGTAGGAGACACAAAGGAGAGTGCAATTAACTTATTCCCTCCTTCAAGTATAGAATTGTATATTTCCAACAGTAAGGATAAAAATTGGTTTACTTGGACCAACAACACCGGGAAGATGAAGATGCTTACCTCTTTTTTGAACCCAAGTAGCGATTCCAATAAATTTAGATTAGGATTTCTTATGGAATATATCAACGGGCGAAAGACAGATTTGCTTTATGCAAGTACTCTTCCATCCCACATAATTAGCAATATATACATTCCTGACGGAGCTAAACTGTATATTGTGGTAGATAAAATAGATGATTATATGACGCAGTACAGGCTCGGCTTCCTTATTGATGATATACTTTAATTTCAGAGCGCTTTATAAGCCCCCATAGTGATGCTTTTTTATTTCCCTAGAAAGGATGATAACGATGGAACGTTCCGATGAAACGAAAGGAACAGTCGAAGATAAAGGCGAGTCGGATGAATTATATATTACGGCTGTAAAGATTGTCGCTGCAGCTAAACAGGCATCTACCTCTTTATTGCAAAGAAGGCTTAGGATAGGACATACAAAAGCGTCCGGTTATTTTTATTCTGCAAAAGAACATATAAGAAACCGCAGGGAAATATCCCACGGCTCCGTTCCTTACTTCTTTGCATCCACTCTCGCCTGCAGTTCCTTTGTAGCCCGATCAAATTACTCGTCCTCATAATCCACTTTTATTTACCTTTCTTACATAGAAGTCGATAGGACGGGTGCCATTGTCTGCCGCCTTCGGACTCATCAGGCGGGTCACCACATCTATTCGTAAATGCTATCAGCGTTTTCGTAACGGATCTTCTCGGATTTTACAGTTTCAGAATGTGGGCTATCTTTTTCTTCCTGAGTAAAATCTTGAGCTTTAATGGTCTTTTCTAAATTCTTCAGTCCGTTTTTTGTCGTTTTATCCACCCATAACACCCCCTTATTCAGGAATAGTTTTATCAATATAGTTCCTTCTCATCCCCCCTCATGATATTAAATTTCTTGTGACATCCTAAAAAAGAGCAATCTGTTCATTTGGCAGGTTATTATTTCATAAATACATAAAAAAGAAAAAGCCGCGGGTTAGTTCCCACGGCCAGTTGTCATTGTAACGACAAGTATTGCTTTTTCACCTTTGGGTATGGTGTAACGTATTTTTTTGAGGCTGCCCATTGGTGGACGAAGCCTACAATTTAACAGAGCCCCACGCTGCGATAATCGCCAGCGCGAGGCTCTTTATAATCCAATATCGTTAGACGTTCTAACTGGAAGAGGCTACTTACTGTTCTTATCCGAGAATATCGGTATTGAAAGGGCTGCATGTTTTGTATTACAATACAATTAATGATAATCATTATCACCCATTTGAGAAAGGACATGTTTGAGATGTAGTGGGTGAAAGTCATCCAACACTATCAATTATCGGAAGGTTTTTAGTTCAACTTATATTTAGTTCAACTTATATAGTAAGAAAAATCGATGAGGGGGAAGAGCGCATCATGAATTCATTATATCCGATTTTGACTGTCGCTTTAATGATTGCAGGAGGTTTTTGTTTATGGCTGGCGCTGGCTCATGATCTGCGTTTCAGGAAGTGGAAGAGAAGCGAATCGCCAGAATGAGGCGCTTGGACACAACGATGATTTCTCCTATTAAGGGCCTTACAAACGGCTCTTTTTTGATTTCACCGGATAAAAGACATCATCAAACATAACGCATACCTAAAGAAAATGTATTATGATAACACATATAGCGGAAGGGAAATAATTCATTAGTTACGTTTTTCCATTCGAACTTGCTTTTTTGGAGGGCATGGGAGTGAAGAAGAGGCTAAAACTATTTATAAAAATAGTGATATATGCGGCTCTATCGATTGTTCTCATTCTCTTTGCTTTATTGTGCATTTTTCAAATCGTTTTTATTTTGGGTTTGTGGTACCGGGATTACTTTATGTGAATGCAACATAATTAGAAGCATTATGAAGGAGAAGCTAATGTTGTAAGTTGAAAAGCTTCTATTATAATAGGAAGCGAAAATTCGCCTTGGCTAAGTGGCAGATTGCAGGCATTAAAATGAAAGAGGCTGGGGGCATAGCCCCCAGCATTTCATAATGGCTCCCTTGTTGCTTACGACGGCAAGACATGCAAGACATAGCCTCCCCGTTACAGCCATTCGTTGAATTTGCGAATGTACCATTTTTTGACCAGTTGAGTCAGCACGCAATAGCACAGCAACGTTCCCACCAGCCATGGGAAATATTCCATTGGCAGCGGCTGCAAGCCGAGACTCGCGCCAAAGCCCGAGAACGGGACAAAAATACCCGCGATCATAATGGCACAGGTCAGCAATAACACAGGCATGCTGGCTCTGCTCTGGATGAATGGAATTTTCTCGGTACGAATCATATGCACGATCAGTGTCTGCGATAGGAGCCCTTCGATAAACCAACCGGAATGGAACAACGTCTGCTGATCGATTGAATTGGCTGAGAAGATGTACCACATCAAGGCGTAGGTAGTGATATCAAAAATGGAACTGATTGGGCCAATGAATATCATAAATCTGCTGACAGACTTCGAGTCCCATTTCCGAGGTTTGCGTAAATACTCCTTATCCATATGGTCCCAAGGAATGGAGAGCTGGGAAATATCATAGAACAAATTTTGAATCAGCAGATGAATCGGCAGCATTGGCAGAAATGGGAGAAAGGCGCTTGCGACCAGTACGCTGAATACGTTGCCGAAGTTCGAACTTGCGGTCATTTTAATATATTTGATCATGTTTCCGAATGTTTTACGGCCTTCGATTACGCCGCGTTCCAGTACCATCAAGCTTTTTTCCAGCAATATGATGTCTGCCGATTCCTTGGAAATATCGACAGCCGTATCTACGGAAATACCGACATCCGCTTCTTTGAGCGACACTGCATCATTAATGCCGTCGCCCATAAATCCGACCGTGTGCCCTTTGCTTTTCAAGACACGGACGATTCGCGCCTTTTGCAGTGGATTCACTTTGGCAAAGACATTAGTGCTTTCGGCGACATCGGCCAACTGTTGATCCGTTAATCGTTCTATCTCACTTCCAAGCACGATATCACTGATAGTAAGCCCGACATCTTTACATACTTTGCGGGTAACCGCTGCGTTATCTCCGGTAATAATTTTTACTTCCACACCGCTGTCTTTCAGGGCCCGAATGGCCTCCCGCGCCGTTTCTTTCGGCGGATCAAGGAAGCCGATATATCCGGCCAGTACGAGCTCCTGTTCGTCTTTTACGCCATACGGTTCGTCTGTTGCCGCCATTTGCTTAATGGCTACGGCGATGACTCGCAAGCCGTCCATGTTCAAGCTGTTGACCAATCGTTGCGCCCGGTCGGCTCGTTCTGGCGTGAGGGGGACGATCTGCCCGTTGTCGGACACATGCGAACAAATGCTCAGAACTTCCTCCATAGCTCCTTTGCAGATGAGCAGATGTCCGTTGCCCCGTTTCTCCAGTACGACGGACATGCGGCGGCGGTTGAAGTCGAACGGAATCTCATCGAATTTCGAATAGTTATTCTCTGCGCCCAACACATCCGACAGTTCCGCATGCTCCAGAACCGCCACATCCAGCAAGTTTTTCAACCCGGTCTGGTGGTAGCTATTCAGATAAGCATATTCCAACACTTGATTATCTTCTTCGCCATTGATGTCCAGATGACGTTCCAAAATAATTTTGTCCTGGGTCAAAGTGCCGGTTTTGTCCGTACATAAGATGTCCATGGCACCGAAGTTCTGAATTGAATTGAGCCGTTTAACGACCACTTTGTTCCGCGCCATAATCGATGCGCCTTTGGCAAGATTGCCAGCCACGACAACCGGCAGCATTTCCGGCGTAAGGCCGACCGCAACGGATAAGCCGAAGAACAGTGCGTCCATCCAATCTCCTTTTGTGAACCCGTTGATAAGGAATATAATGGGAACCATAATGAGCATGAAGCGAATAAGCACGAAGGTAACGCTCTTGACGCCTTTGTCGAAGCTCGTAAGCGGCGGCTTGCCGATTAAGGTGCTGGCCATTGAACCGAAGTAGGTATGGTCACCCGTCGACACGACGACAGCGGAGGCTGAACCACTGATTACATTCGTGCCCATATAGCACATATTGTTCAGTTCCAGCGCATTGGTGGGCGTCAGTTGGTTGCGATTGCGAGCCAACTTCGAGGCGCCGCGCGGCAGCGTATCCAGCTTCTCCACAGGCATCGCTTCACCGGTCAAAGCGGATTCTCCGACAAACAGATCCTTCGAGTGAACGAGTCTGACATCTGCCGGCACCATGTCGCCTGCGGAGAGATGGATGATATCACCGGGGACGAGCAGTTCCAGATCAATTTCTTTGCGCTTAGCTTGACGGTTCACCGTTGCTGTCGTTTTGACCATCTCTTTCAGCTTCTCGGCGGTGCGTGCGGAACGAAATTCTTGCGTGAATGTAATGATGACACTAACGGTAACCATGGTTGTAATAATGACGACGGCTTCGATATCATCATCGACGATATATGAGAATAAGGCCAAGGAAAGCAGGATGAGAATAAACGGGTTTTTGAAGCAGGCAAGCAATTGGACATACCATGCTGGTGTTTTCTCGTGCGCCACTTGATTTTTCCCGTATTGTACCAGTCTCTTGTTGGCTTCTATGTCCGTGAGCCCCCCAGAACTTGTGCCAAGCTCTTCCATCAAATCCTCTTCGTGGACGATGGAAGCTTGGATTAAACGTTCCGCGATCTCGCGGTTTTGCTTTTCTTTATCTTTCGTTGGTTTGTTCATTATTCTAACTCCTCTCTACACAACACGCGTTTTCGATTGAAAGCGCCTGTTCCACTTCACTTCAAAATGAACGCAAAAAAGCTCTCCCTGTTGGAGGGAGAGCGAGTGTTCCGAGCATTCACCATGGGCTTGCATGTCTCAACTGCGCATACTTAAATACACCCGCCTGCATCTGCAGTTTGAATGGAAATAAAAGTATGGGAAACACGCAAGAGCATGACAAAGCCAGCTCTCCTTCAGTACAGGATATCGGTTGAACTTACATAATCGGCTGGTTGGTCCACTGTCCAAGGATGTTCCCCCCTCTGCAAAATAAAAACCCTCCAGGAGACCTAGAGGGTTAGAAACGCACGCAAAAAAGCTTCCGGATCCCCCTAGTCGAGTTTTGGCACTATACAACGTAAAGAGATGCAATGTCTCTTAGCCACCTTAAGAAAAGCCTTAATCCGGCAGTTCCTGTTCTACCCATGGGCATCTTTCGATATTTCTGGGCAGTGGCCTCTGTTTGTATAGGAGCCTCACCTAACGAGGACTTATTTAATTCCTTGTCATCTTAAGTCTTATATTTTCGTTTGTCAAGCTGTAATTTTGTTCGATGGGATGCCGCTGCTGTGTATGCGGTTCGGTAAATATGAGAAAAATGGGCATAACAAAGCAGTTTGTTAGGATTGACAATTGGATAATCAGGAAGTACGATTTCCTTGTCAGTATTTTACTATTTTGTGTGCAACAAAGGGGGTATGCACCATGGACAGTAGTGACAGTCGACAATCGCAATCAAAACTACTCATAACAAGGAGCGGGGAGGATAAGCGCTCGCATGGTGCTGCCATCAGCAGATAATCAGGTTGGGAACAGCAAGCTGATTGTCTTCTCCCCAGAAAGGGGAAATACCAAATGACCTACTCTACGTATGGAAGACACGTCGTGGCTGACTTATGGGAAGTTGATTTTGACCGGATTAATAATGCTGAATTTTTACAGAACCAACTGATCGAAGCCGCAGAAAAATGTGGAGCAACCGTGTTGTCCGTGTCGGAACAGCAATTTGAGCCCCAAGGGGCTACCGTACTTTTGTTATTGTCAGAGAGCCATCTCTCGATTCATACGTATCCGGAAAAAGGGTTCGCAGCTTTGGATTGTTACACCTGCGGGGACAAGGTTGATCCTGAAGTAGCCATTCACTATTTACTGTCTGTGCTCAAGCCTAAAACGTATGATGTGAAGAAGCTAATCCGGGGAGTCGGAGAAATGATAGAAGAATCGCCAGCGATAATTTCGATGCAGACACCTATTGACAACATGATTCATCTGAAGTAGAATCCAGAATGCTTGCAGGATTTATATTTGTTGGAAAGGGGGAATATGTTAATGGATAGCAGCCCGGGCCGAAATGTCATGTTTTCAGTCTGTTCATTTGCTGTGAAGAGGAAGAGCTCTGTTCTTTTGCCGCTCCCATGTTCCCCGTGTTTGGATGTTCACCGATCCCGTCAAGCAGGATGGGTCTGTTCAAGCAGGTTTATTTGACATGCGAGCCACACAAGGACATTGCTAGCTCTCCCTTTCCGGGAGAGCTTTTTTTGATCTATAGAGAGGTGATAGCGTTGACTATGGAAATGGTGCTTAAGCTGGGAATTGCTTTATTCTTTGGAATGCTCATCGGAATCGATAGACAAATTAAACAAAAACAATTGGGATTAAGGCCTAGTATGATCATCTGTATCGCCAGCTGTCTGCTCACCATCGTTTCGATTGAAGCATTCGGCAAATTTGGCGGTGCGGATCACCCGAATATGGATCCGATGCGATTGGCCGCGCAGATTGTAAGCGGAGTCGGGTTCATTGGGGCGGGTGTCATTTTGCGAAGAAGCAACGAGGTTATTTCGGGCCTGACCTCTGCGGCGCTTATATGGTCAGCTTCGGCGCTTGGCATTGCGATCGGGGCAGGGTTCTATGCGGAAGCGGCATGTGGCGTCATCCTGATGATTGCGGCTGTTAATGTCGTGCCCTACCTCATCAAATCAATTGGACCGGCAAGGCTGAATCGGTACGATGTCGCCGTCAAGATTGTAGTGGAATCCAATTTGCGCATGACTGAATTAATCAAGATGCTCGAACGTAAAGGTCAGTTTGGCCATACCAAAAAAGATGAATTCAAAATACGGCATTTAAAGCTTAAGGATCTCGATAACGAACGACAGCTCATCGATTTGGTGCTGTCCGTGCCGGAAAGTCAGTATACGACGGAAATATATTATTACATTAAGAAAGTGGACCATGTGTTAAAGGTAGATGTCGAGAATTTGTGATGTCAAGCGGAAGGCATAAACATTTTGGATGAAAGGAGTCTTGTATGATGATTAGGCTAAATGAATATCAATTCAAGGAAGAATATACGTACTATATATTACAGTCGTTGAAAGAAGGGAAGAAGGAAAACTTTCGCAGAGATTTCCTGAATATGCACTCCATGGATCAGGTGAACTTGTTTATGGAGCTCGATGAGACAAAACGCTTGCGAGCCTATTCCTTCTTGTCCCCAGCTGAATTTGGGCATATTTTCGCTGAGCTTCATCCGCTGCAGCAAAAAAATACATTCTGGAGCTCGATCATCAGTATGCTATAACGATGCTGAATGAGCTTCCTTCGGATAATGCCACTCATTTTATCGGGCTGCTGTCGAACAAAGAGGTTTTCTCTGGAGCGTAATTCGCAAGTGATATCCGTCTCCACGGATGCGAATGAAGTGGAAAGCTAGACTCGTGGAATTATATGGCATATACTTGTTTCTAGCAGCATGAAAGGGTTTCGTTCTTTCTATCATCGTATATGATAGGTGCGAGGAGCAACAAGAATTTCATGTACAGGATACAGAAGCATAAGAAGAAGGCAATATCGAAACCGTGTGAGGTGATTGGGTTGGAAATTCACATGAAAACGGTCACACCGATCTTTCGTATATTTAACGTAGAGAAAGCGAAAGAGTTTTATATTGATTTTCTGGAATTCAAGGTGGATTGGGAGCATCGATATGAGCCTGATCTTCCTTTATAAATACAAGTTTCGAGCGGTGAATGTGTCATTCATCTGTCAGAGCATTATGGAGATTGTTGTCCCGGCTCCGCTATCCGTATTGCTGTTGCTAACATTGAATACCTGTACGAACGACTCACAACAAAGCAATATAAACATGCTCGTCCTGGCTTGGATCACGACGATAAGTCATTGTCTATTACGGATTCCTTTGGCAATCGTCTTCATTTTTTTGAGCCCCAACTATAACCATGACCTGGCATTAGAAACCCGTACCCGCTGCTGCTATTCTAGAGGCTGTTGTGCGGGTTTCTTTCTACCTGTGGAAGGAGAATATTACATGAAGCAATTCGATGTTGAAATTAGAGCGGCAGCAGAAAGCGAATGGGACCAAGTCTGGAACCTGCTTGAGCGTAGAGGAGCAACCGATGCCAAGGAATTAGCCGAATCCCGATTTTTATCCATTGTTCAGAATAGACAGCATTATTTGCCTATCGCGGCTGTAGATCAAAAGCTTGTAGGGTATGGCTGGGTGCAAAATTATGGGCCGCATTTGCGCTCGGGACAACAGCTATTCCGATTGCATGACCTTTTTGTGCTCGAACCATACAGGAAGAATCGAATCGCCGCCGCTCTTTTTGAGAGTATGAAAGAATGGTCACAGCATAACGGAGCATCGTGGTTGCAATGGAACGCAAATCCCACATCGACGAGTTTTTATTTGCGCTTAGGTTATCAACCCATTCCAGAGGAAGATGAAGGATTCCCTTTCTTTGAAATCGAGTTTGCAGCGAAATAGAACAGCGAGACTTGGAGCTGATATCCAACGAAGGACAGAAGAACTTTGTAGATTGAAGTGGTGCAGGGCAGCAGCTGCCATTCGCTTACAGACGTAAAAAGCACATCGTTTCTAGAATGAAATCAAGGTGGTGTATCTCCATGAAACGTATCTATCTGATTAGGCATTGCCAGGCCGCAGGACAAGAGCCAGAGGCTCCGTTGACAACGGAGGGAGTAAGGCAAGCGAAGGAACTAAGAGACTTTCTTGCTCACCGAGGTATTGAACGAATCGTTGCAAGTCCTTATTTGAGAGCGGTTTCAACAATCCGTCCCTTAGCTGAATTGCTGCAAATCTCCGTCCATACGGATGCCAGACTTCAGGAACGAGTGCTATGTTCATATGACATGATTGATTGGCTTGATAAATTAAAGGAGACCTATGCGGATATAGATTTGAAGTATGAAGGCGGAGAATCGTCGCGGGAGGCGATGAATCGGGGGCTTGAAGTCATTGATGAAGCACTTGAAAGTACCAAACACAATATTGCGATCGTAACCCACGGAAATTTGATGTCGCTGCTGCTGAATCATTTCACGAATGATTTCGGATTCGAAGAGTGGGAGCGGCTGACCAACCCGGACGTGTATGAGCTTCATATATTCGAAGAGAACGATAACATCACTGTAAGCCGAATCTGGTTGTAAAAAGAAATGAGAAAAATAGTTGAACGAACGCATTGGTTCAGAGACTTTATGATCTGATGGAGCTATATGAGTTGAAAACACTGAGTGCCATGTTCGAATGTTATCGCAATTAATCATTAATATGTTAAGGATGAGGTGCCAAGAACATGCCGCGACTTTCGATTAATCGGTGGAGGAACTCCAGGTTTTCGATCGGAGATTTGGCAGTATCCTGATGAGAACTTGCACGTCATCATGCTGTGGAATTATGAAAAAGTAGACTCTCACAAGTTGTTTCATACGATTAAGCCATACATTCAATAATCCGGTGAGCGTGATTAAATGATACGAACACCAATCATAATAAAAAGACAATAACCCCGTATAAGCTTCTGTTGGTTAGCAGAATCTCGTATGGGGTTCTATTCGTATCTTCTTATTTTTGGTAGGTATTATATGGTATATTGCATAGTAGATCTAACCATGGCAGACAGTGACAAGCGCCACCTGAAAAGAGGGAATGATGTTGAAGCAGTTTATGATCGGTCAGTACGGAGGTTTTGATGATAAAAAGTTCAAACGAGATTTCAAATTAGGATTTCATGGAATTGAAGCGTGTCTAATGGGGCATGAGGAAGATGTGGAATGCTTACAGGATGCGGCCAACCGGGAAGGGTTTCATATCGGCGTCCATTTTCCGTTGCGATCGGGATACGCGAAATTGAGGGATGCGTTGTTTTTGTCTCCGAACGATACGGAACGGGAGCAAGCCTATCGGTATATTCAACATGAGTTGGATTATATGACTTCGGTCAACCCCGATTACGTGTTATTTCATTATCCGAAGCCCGTAATTCTCGATGATCGGGTGGATTGGAGTCTGTGGCGCTTCACGGATGAAAGCGAGTATGTGTATGAGAGTAAATATTCATTCGCGGAGTTTTCCGAGAAGAGTGAGCTATTATTTGCATGGTTGTCGGACAAAAGCGAGGAGTATCGATTTACACCGGTGCTTGAATTTGACGGCTTGAATAAATATATATACGAGACGGACTTTCTTGAATGCTTATTGGATAGGTATCCCAGAATTAGATTGTGCCTGGATACGGCCAGATTGCATTTACAGAATGAGACGGATCCGCATTTCGATGCTAAGCTCGTTATACAGAAATTTACCAAGTATGCCCATATCATTCATTTGAGTAATGCGCAAGTTGCTGCCGACGGGATTCAGAGCAGACATTACCCGGTATTGCCTGAATTGCGTCCGGAGGAGGGCTGGGCGCCAATAGCGGAGTATTTGCGAATCGTTCGACAGGAAAATCGAAATGTAAAAATTATGTTCGAACATCGTTCTGATCGAATCAGTGACGAGCAGTTGGAAAGATGCTATGCATGGGTAGATGAGCTATTGAACAGCTAGTGCACGACGGCTGAATTAGCTAGAGTTACTCTATCCTGTCCGGAGAAGATATGTCCTTTCCGCATCCTTTTAACCACTCTCCCCATCATTCAGATTACAATACCTTGCCTCTGCAAATGAAGCGTACTCAATGCGGAATGTGCTTAGGTATGCAAGTATGGAAAGACGCGAGTGACAAGTTGGCCAGAAGAAGCTAAGAAGCCGTGCACAGGCGTTTGGATGCAGAACGCAGTCCAACGTCACGAATTAGGAGTAATAGACTGTAGGTGATTTCACATGACAAGATTAGGACAACCGTTTTTGGAAAAGGAAGGCTTATCGCTCAGTCAGTATGGATTCACTCCAGACGAAGGAACCGTAGAGTTGGCAGCTGGTATGGTAACGTATTATCACTATACTCATGCAGACAAGCTGGAAGAAATCTTTTCTCCGGATAGCGGCTTGTTGGCAAGCCGACCGGTAGCATGTCCCAATATACCAGAACAATTTAAGGATCGTTATGTAACCGAAGGATTCCTTGAACCTTTTCCCAACTGGCTTAAAAAATGCACTTACTTTGACGATCTAGGTTATGAACTGACATTGGAAATATACTGTTGGAAATCAAGCTGCCTGTCCGTGAATTTGATGTTCATATTGCCGATTATGCACATGTGATGGAATGCGAAAGCATTGAATTGAGAGGGACTCCAGCATTACAACTTGGGTACGATTGCAGCGGCGGGAGCGAAGTGACGCAGGCCTATGTCCATTCATTTATTCCAGTGGCCGAGTACAATCGTGGGCATGTGGCGCCTGTCGTCCAACTGTTGCGCAAAGGGGAAGGAATAGCCGTTCCGAACGGCTATATCTCTGTATCAAAGATTCAACCTTTTCAAAAATAAATGCAGTGTGCTTCTTGGAATATAATCACCATACATAGGAAGAAGTGACCGAACGTGACGATACTTTCATTGGAGAGCGGACAGAACACTTTCAACGTAAGAGTGTCGGGAATACTCATCGTTGACAATCATCTGTTATTGCAACGGCACGATGTTGGCGACTATTGGTATCTGCCGGGAGGAAGAGTCGAAATGTTCGAGACTTCGGAAGAGGCTTTGCGCAGAGAGTTTATCGAGGAAACCGGAATAACAATAACGAGTGCGAAACTGCAGTGGATTGTTGAAGAAATGTATGCAATCGGTGACAGACAAATGCATGAAATAGGTATGTATTACTGCATCGACACGATCGATCATGACGGTAGGTTGATGGAAACAAGTCAGGAGGCAGGGTATATCAACGATTGGATAGAATTAGATCGATTGGATGCATGTAAAATTGTGCCTGCTTTAAAGGACACGTTTTCGTGTGCAGATTTCGAGAGCCACCTACTAAGCGCAAGGAGAATATCATGAAAGCCTATAAACCAGTCGAAACGGAATTAGGCTTTATTAGCGGCAGAGATGCCATTTATGTATACGACATTCATTATGATTACAATCGCAGAACCGTTACGCTACAGGGAGAATTTAACGGACTATTATGTTCGGATATTTCCAGTGAAGAATTTATAGCATATGAATGATATTTGAAGACGTGTATGTCTTCAAATCCATCGAGTTAGACGTGTGCCTGGAGCTAATGGATACAGAAGAAGTAACATATTGCAGCATCGGAGAGTATACCGAATCGGATTTGCTAGAAACGATTAAAAAGGCTAGAAACGTACATCTGAAACATTATGTTATACAAACGTATGATGATGTATTTGTAATCGCATGTAAACATCTCAAGCTGACGCTGGTACAGCAAGCCTAGCCTAATTCGGATTATACTACGTTTTCTTATTTACCTTTCGTGGACGGATTAAGTCTCATTGCTGCTCAGATTCGTAAGTTATGTCATGAGAAGATATTGCTAGGCGGGAAACGAGCAGATGTGACGAAATTATTGGAAGCTTCAGAATCCAATATAGCTGCAGTAAAACTGTATGAGTCAAAGGGGTTTGTCAGACAGAATGATTACGCGTTTGAATTTATATAACCCGAACCTGTAAAGGAGAGATACAATGCACACCAAATCACAAATATACGATCTAGCGAAGGATGCTGTGGATGCAAGCCTGAAGCAGTATAATCTGGATATTCACAAAATCTACTTCCTCGGACGATCAGAGCACGTGACGTATCGCATCGATACGTATTCCAATGAATCTTATTTGCTGCGAATTCATACGAACGAATTGCGTCGGGAAGAGATTGAGTCTGAGCTTGTATGGCTTGAACATTTAAGTGGGGGCGGACTACAGACACCGCGAGGAATGAAGAACAACAATGGTCAATATGTAACCGAAGTTGAAATTGGGGAAGATACGATGCATGCGACATTGTTAGCGTGGGTAAAGGGTCAATCTCTGCAGGAACAAATAACGCTGGACGATGTTGCTCATGTGGGACAGCTGATGGCGAAGCTGCATGAGCGGACAACTTCCTTTCAATCAGGTCCAGAGTTTGTGCGCCCTGTATGGGGTGAGGATAGCCTTAGAAAAGATGTAGAGAAATTAGGCCGCCATTATTCCGACTTTATGACGGATGGAGAATTTGAGCGAGTGCAAGAAATTGCAGACAAGATTTGTGCCCGCATTCACTCATTAGCTAAAACTGGCGATACGTATGGAGTCATTCATGCTGATTTGCATTGGGAGAACATCGTTCACAACAACGGAGAGCCGTGTGCCATCGATTTTGGACGCTGTGGTTTCGGCTTTTATTTGTACGATATCGCCCAATCGTTGATGGGGCAGTTACCGCAAGGAAGACAGGCGTTTATTGATGGATATGCGAAACAACGTTCGCTGCCTGCTGATTACGCGAACGATCTTGAATCCTTCTTCATTATGGCTGTTATCGAAAATGCCAGCTTCCATTCCGATAACCCCGAAGAGCTGGAGCACTTGAAATCCTTGAAGAATTATCTAATGAAAGTGATGGATCGTTATTTAGAGGGAGAATCATTTTTGTTTGGAAATTAATTAAAATAGTGCACAACGCATTCCTTCCCACTCTTTATGGGATAAAATTGGTTGCACGTGCTCTTAGGCGCATGCATACGTTACTCCATAAGGGTAAATGCCTAATAAGCAAAATGAAAGGCGGGGGTTACATGGCAGTGTCTTATATGGACTATTCTTCGCCATCCGCACAGTTTACTTATGATTTGAGCAATAACCAATTTTTCAAAAAGGATGATCGGAATCTTATTAACTTTCTTTCCATCAATCAGATAAACACATTAGGGAACGTTTCCCTGTTGGACATTTACCTCAGTACGGGAAATGTTATCGAACCCCACACCCATCAAAATGCTTCAGAGCTGGTATACTGTATTTCAGGAGCGGCGGTGGTTTCCTTAATTAACCCGTTTACAAAAGAACTTCGCAATTTTCCGATTCAGCCGGGCCAGGTGGCAAATGTGCCGCAGGGATGGTGGCATTATGAGGTAGCCTCGGTTGACAATACACATTTATTGGCGATATTCGATGCGCCGGTTCCGGAATTTATCGGGGGTTCCGATCTCTTGCGATTAACTCCCGCAAGTGTGTTTGCGCATACGTACTGCCTGGATGAGGCCAAAGTGAAGGATACGTTGGCACCCATTACAAAAACGGTCGTCATCGGCCCGCCCAGTGATTGCAAAATGAATCAGGTTCGGAGTAAAATGGCGCCAGCACAACATGCCAATCCGACCTATTCTAATCATTCGGTTCCAAGCCAGTCATCTTACAACCAAGGGTATGGCCAGCAGCACCGGCAACAATATTATTACCCGCAGCAACAGCCTGTAATTGGCAACGGGGGATACACATATTAACGTAACGATTTTTGATCTTCCTTCACAAGCAGCTGAAGAAACCGGAAAAACCAGGGAATCAGTGGCTGGTTTTCCGGTTTCTCAGGTCTCGATACATAAGAGCAGCGGATCAAGGCCTTGCAAAAAACAGTGGTGGTGATAGTGACGATATGAGAACTAAAGTTTATTTCGTGAGGCATGCCGAATCAATATATATGGAAGGCGCAGAGCGCTCGCGGGGCATATCTGGCCAAGGAAAAGCAGATGCGCGCAGAGTCTGTGAAATATTAATATAAGAAGCTATCGATTGTGTCATGTCCAGTCCCTATGAGAGAGCAGTCCAGACCGTTCAAGAGCTTGCAGCGGAGCGGGGGCAGGAGATTTTGCTCCTTGAGGATTTGCGAGAACGGAGAATCGGCGATTTTCCCGACGGAACGTTTACGGAAGCGAAGCAGCGAGTTTTCGGTGATTTCCGTTTCTCTTACCCAAATGGAGAATCGAGCTGCACCGCACAGGAGAGAGCGGTAGACGTCTTGTTGGCGATATTGAAAGACTATCGCGGACAAGGCATCGTTATAGGGACGCATGGAGATATTATGACGTTGATGATGAACTATTTTGATGATTCATACGGATTTGACTTCTGGAAGTCGACGACAATGCCTGACATATACAGATTGGAATTTGATGAAGCAGCTCTATTGACGGTAACAAGAATGTGGAGCTAGATGTAACAACAGAAGGATGATTAGAAAATGAAAACGAGATCTTATGTAAACGCAATCAGTTCGAAGTGCCCTGACATCCCAATTGAATCCATTAGAGAAATTTCAACCGGTCAAAATAATGATGTCCTTGTTGTCAATGAACAGCTCATCTTCAGATTCCCGAAGCATGCGGAGGCGGCACGCAATCTAGCGCAGGAATGCCGCATTTTACAGCATTTGCGCACGCGGATGCATGTCCGGATTCCCCAACCCGAATATGTGAGTCTGTCCGCTTCCGATAGCACGTTATTTATTGGTTACGAGATGATCGAAGGTATTCCGTTGTCTGATGACATCTTCCACAGCACGAAGGACAAGCAGAAACTGGCAGACGAGCTGGGCAGTTTCCTTAAAACACTGCATGGCGTAGAAGCTGGCAGCGCTTTAGATATGGAAGCTTCCGATCATGTTGCCTTTTGGACTGATTTATATGATCGCATCCAGAACAAATTATTTTCTTATATGAACTCTGAGGCAAGACTAAACGTAAAAAATCATTTTGAGAGCGTATTAAAAAATTACGGTTTTTTTAACGTGCCTTCGGTATTGATTCATGGGGATTTCGGGACGTCGAATATTTTGATTCACCCGGAGACGGGAGCGCTGGCAGGGGTCATCGATTTCGGGGATTCCGGGCTAGGAGACCCGGCTTTGGATTTTGCGGCTCTATATGCACAATATGGGGAAGGTTTCTTGGAAATGTGTAAGGCAAGCTATGGCGGAATGGAGCGTATCCAAGAACGGCTTGATTTCTATGCGGGGACCTTTGCACTGCAGGAAGCCCTATTCGGTATCGAAAATGACGATAAAGCAGCCTTCGAAAATGGGATCAGAACGTATATATAAAACACAATAAAATTGATGCAAAAGAGGTGAGAAAATGATTCTCGAAGTAGCCATGCTGCATATTAAACCCGGCATGAAGAGCGATTTTGAAAGCAGCTTCAGGAAAGCATCGAAGATAATTTCGAAGATGAGAGGCTATATTGAGCATGAACTGCACAAATGCGTGGAGGAAGACAATAAATACGTATTGCTTGTTCGTTGGGAGACGCTGAAGGATCATATGGTAGGATTCCGTCAGTCTGACGAATATGAAGATTGGAAGGCGTTGCTGCACCACTATTATAATCCGTTTCCAACCGTAGAGCATTACATTACGATCAACTTGGAAAGCCTGAATACAGATGAAGAGGATGAAAATAAATGACGACAAAGCTGGAGCAAGCCATAAAGCTCTTCAGCAAAATCTGTCTGAAGAACATAATCCCGGTGCCATGCTGGGTCTCGGCAGCACGTACCGGACATTGGGCCGATACGCCGAGGCCAAGGACATCCTCGGGAAAGGCATGAACGAATATCCCAACAACCGGAAATTTAAGAATTCACGCATAAATGAGGGGACAACACATGAACAAATATGTTGCATTGTTACGCGGAATTAACGTCAGCGGACAAAAGATTATTAAAATGGATGCTTTAAAAAGCATCTTCGAAGCGCTGGCATTTCAAAACGCCAAAACGTATATTCAAAGCGGAAACGTCATATTTGAAGCGTCAGTAACGGAGCCTGAACTCCTTGCCGAGAGCATTGAGAAGCAGCTTAGAGTGGAGCTTGGCTATGAAATCACCGTTGTCGTAAAGACACTCAGCGAATTGGAAGAGGTCATTCAGCATAATCCGTTCACAGAGAACGAAGCTTCCGAAGGTAAATTATATGTTTCATTCTTATCCAAGGAACCAGTTGCCGAGGACTTGGCTGCGCTCTTGTCCGTTCAGAACGGCGTTGACGAGATTCGTGCGCTAGAGCGCGAGGTCTATATTTTGTGTCGGCAAGGGTATGGGAAATCTCAATTTTCCAACAATTTCATTGAAAAAAAGCTCCGCGTGCCAGCAACGACCCGCAATTGGCAGACCGTCAACAAATTAGCGAATATGTAAGCGAAGAAGATAAGGAAGTGTGTTTAGGATGAACATGAAAAAGTTGGCAGCAGAAGCTGCAGTCGAGCTCGTGCAGGATGGGATGGTCGTAGGTCTCGGAACCGGATCTACGGCTTATTGGGCGATTCAGAAGCTCGGTCACAGAGTGAAAGCGGGATTGCGAATTAATGCGATTGCAACATCAAGTTCTTCCGAAGAATTGGCCCGGCAATTAGAAATACCGATCGTATCGTTTGCGGATATCGATCATATCGATCTTACGATTGATGGCGCGGACGAGGTGGACTCGAAGCTTACTCTGGTCAAAGGCGGCGGCGGCGCGCTGCTGCGAGAGAAAATCGTGGCCGCTGCAAGCCGCATCTTCTATGTCGTGGCAGATGAATCCAAGCTCGTATCACAGCTGGGCGCGTTTCCTTTGCCTGTCGAGGTCATTCCGTTCGGAGCGGACATGACGAAGCGACAAATCGAGGAGTTGGGCTGCGGCGCAACCATTCGAATGCAAGCGGGAAAATGTTATATTACCGATAACGGAAATTACATTTTGGACTGCGAATTCGGGGCGATTCACGATTCGGATCTCCTTCATGTTCAACTTAATGCGATACCTGGAGTCGTGGAGAACGGCCTGTTTATCAACATGGCTCATAGCGTATTTGTCGGTTATCAAGATGGCAGTGTCAGAAGGATGGAACTGTAATTCGGGTATTCCGTATAGCCTGTTATCGGAATAGATCGGCTCAATAGGGAGTTGAGTTCGATGAGTAATCTCACCTAAGAAAAATATGGCGAGAGCGAGGAGCAGCTTGTGAGTAATTATGAAAATGTATTGCAGGCTCTGGAACGAAAAGGCTGGAGCACCAAGGGATTGGACGTGAAATTCCTGGGCGAGGGCGCTTGGTTCAAGGCATATTGGTTCACGACCAACGAACGCGAATCGGCGGTGATACGATTTCCGCAGCCGGTATCTTATGGCAAGCCGTTTCAATATGACGAGACCGAGCTGCTTACGGAATTCGCTTCCCGAGGACTGTACTATGAGGCGGCCAACAACCTTGTGCCCGGAATCTGTCCGCAGTGGTATACCTATGATGTTCAGCCTGACTTATCGTTCACCATCGAAGCGTATTGCGGCGACACACTGCGGTTGAAGCAGACCGATGATACGCAGGCGGCACAGCTTGGCAGACAATGCGGCGAATTGTGCCGGGCCATGACTGGGATGCAGTTGGACATCGATGGGTTCGGCTTTTTGGAATGGCGCGAAGGAAGGCTGCAGGGAACGACTCAGGGTGACCATCAGGAGTACTGGATTCAAGATACGAACGGATATTGGGAGCAATTCGAGCAATTTTTGGCCAACGATTATCCTTGCCAGTCAGGTGCTATTAAGGATAAGCTGCAGCGGATTATCGAACGCCGCTTACAGTCTGAATGTACGCTTTCTCTAGCCAATCGGGATATATCGCCTGAAAATATAACGACAATGAACGGCAGCATCAGGCTAATCGATCCGTATCCGCTGTATTACAATGGGCATGTCTTTGCTGGCAACCTGTTGAACAATTTCAAGACGCTCTTCCCGTCTTATTACCGTTCGCCCCGCTATGCTAAGCATCTATTTCATGTGTACCAACGTCAATTGGAATGCTTCGCTGAAGGGTTTCTCGATGGGTATGCCCAAGGGGAGCGGGAAATCCGAATGACCGTGCTGATGGAGGAATACCTCATGCTGTTTGATTTGACTGTGGAGCATATGAACTTATTGAAGCAAGATGATTTTAAGGAAGAGACCGTGCTTCGTGCGGGCAATCGGGAAGCAGTAGGCGAAAGAATGCCGGGTTATGTGAAGAGGCTGGAGCAATTCAACTTTGACATATAGAAATATAAATGGCAGCAGCAGGAGGATATGATGCACAAAATAAGCAGAAAAAAAACGGTGGAAGGCACAAGAATACCAGGCTTTATTCGCAATGGCCAATATTTTTACATCAATGTAGATGTATATGAAGACGGCATGATCAATTGTTGGGAATTGGTAGATATCGCTGGATTGGAAGGGAAACTCGACATCAATTGGCTGCAGCCTCAGGTTCCAGTTGATGAGAATATATCGATTTTCGGGTTGGGTTATTATAAAGTAGAATCGGCAGTATGGAAATATGACAAGATGAGCTATCTTCAGTATATAAAAGAAAAAATAAAACAGATGAATCCTGAATTGTCCAATCTGTATGTCGTCACCGATGCGGAAAAAGAACGGCTGGAGAAACGTAGAATCGCTTACTCACCACGCCCGAAAGAGTTCTATGTCAAAAGCGAGCTCGGCTATCAAACCGTTGAGGGCGGTAGTTTTACGGTGTTCTTCAACCATCAAGACCATAATTATTTGGTCAATCTAGTCGTCTATGAAGATGGAACAATTACGATCTATCATTCTGATTTTACCATTCAACAAAGAGTAGAGGATATGGAAGCCCTGTTCGATGACGGGACGCTATTCACTTCCTGTGATGCACCGACACGAATCATCTTGGATAACTTCGGAGAGGTTACGTTGACGGATGCGGGCTATTCGGTTGACGGGAAAGAGAAGCTGAAGGAATTGATGGACCTTTACAAAGAGATGAACGGCGAAGAAACGACATTGGAAGTATGCAGGAACTTGTATTATCAATATTTGCAATATCCAGATGAGGACACGAAAGCGGCGTTAAAGGTAGCTTATGAAGCGATTCCCGAGCATGAACGGGTTTATTTGGGAGATATGGACAGCCGGGATACGGATTATATTCGAATCCTGTATACGGATGAAACAAGGGAGGTATAAAATGATGAAGCATATCATTGCGATGGGCGGCGGCGGATTCTCCATGGAACCGGAGAACCCGCTCCTGGATTTATATATTTTGCGGCAATCGGGTTCAGAGCAACCGAAGATATGCTTCCTGCCGACGGCTAGCGGAGATGCGGATGGGTATATACAGCGATTTTATAAGGCGTTCGGCGAGCACGCCTGCATTCCCTCCCATTTGTCATTGTTTAATGCTCCCACGAAAGACCTGGAAGATTATGTGCTGAGCAAAGATATTATCTATGTTGGCGGCGGAAATACACGCAATTTGCTTGTTCTGTGGAAAGAATGGGGACTCGATCGCATCTTGCGGACAGCATGGGAGCAGGGTATTATTTTAGCGGGTCTTAGTGCAGGGTCCATTTGCTGGTTCGAAGAAGGTGTGACTGATTCCATTCCGGGCGAACTTAATGGATTAGCATGTTTGGGCTTCTTGAGCGGGAGCAACTGTCCTCATTATGATGGTGAAGCAGATCGAAGACCCAGCTACCATCGCTTGATGCAAGCGGGCAAAATAAGCGGTGGCATCGCTACGGATGATGGGGCAGCAATTCATTACCGGGATCAGGAACTCTATCGCGTGATTGGATCAAGACCGGAGGCGAAGGCGTATCATGTGGACTGCATCGATGGGCAAGTGATGGAGAGCGAAATCATACCAGAATATTTAGGGAATATGTTCTGACAACAAGGCAGAAAGGAAGTACATCCATGTTGTTGAAAATCAAAGACAGGCAATTCCCGATTAAAGAGGCGAGGAACATTGGAATCTTCTGAACATCATCAGCAGCCTTGGGCTGACATCATGAACTTATTCGAACGGGGCGGCAATGATGCCGTTATTCTCCCTGCAAGCTCCGAGCGCGGGCAAGAGACGCTGCAGCGCCTTCAAATATCTGAACGCTCTTATTTGGGATCCATCGCTTGCCATTCCGGCGGTGTGATGGTCGATCGAGGGTGGATTAAGCTGTTGGGCTCTGGCAGCGGGCTTATACACGGAGATTTGCTGAGCTGGAACGGATTAGGCGATGATACAGATATTTCGCCGTTACGCGGCGCGTGTACGATAGCTTACGATATGGCAGGCGGATTTTTTGCAGTGAATGGAGGCCTCTTCGAAGAGGAAGGGCATTCCGTTTATTATTTTGCACCCGATACATTGGAATGGGAGAACACCGAGCTGGCTTATTCCGAGTTTCTTGCATGGCTGGCGAATGGTGACTTGGAACTCTATTATCGTACTTTCAGATGGAGCAATTGGCAGGAAGACGCTGCATCAATGGATGCGAACCAAGTGATTAGTTACTTCCCACCGCTCTGGTCCGAGGAAGGATCTGCGGAGACGAGCAGCAGGAAAGCAGTACATATTGAAGAGATATGGAACTCTTGCGTATATGAGCAGAAAGAATGATTGGAGAGAGAACAATGACTTCTAGAAAAATTAGATTGGCTATCATTGGCTTGGGGAATATGGGACAGCATATGATTCGTCTTGTGAACAAGCCTGAATTTCAACCAGAAATCGAATTAACGGCAATTTGTGAATCGAATGACCATTCGCGCCAACAATGCCTGGAAAAATATCCAGAATTGAAATATTACGCTGACTATCAGCTCCTGTTGGATAATACGGACATCGACCTGCTCTATGTAGCCGTCCCGCCTGCCTTCCATCATGATGTCGTATCTGCTGCATTGCGCAAGAACATTCATGTCTTTTGCGAGAAGCCTCTCGCTAACAGTTTGGAAGAAGCAAAGCGGCTGCTGCTGATGGCTAGGGAGGCCGGCGTTGTGCATGCGATTCATTTTTCGATGCCGCATGAACCGGCAGTGAGACAGATGAAGAAGATGGTGGCGGAGGAAGCTATCGGAGCAATCCGTAAAATTGACCTTATTTTGCAATTTCCAAAATGGCCGCGTGACTGGCAGCATAACTCGTGGATTTCTTCGAGACAGCAAGGCGGATTCGTGCTTGAGGTGGGGGTTCACTGGATTCACGTTATGCAGAAGCTATTTGGCCGCATTACTCATGTGCAGAGCGAACTGGAGTTCTCGGAGCAGCCAGACCGCTGTGAGATCGGAGTTCGCGCGAAGATGCTGATTGCCGACGGGGTACCCGTTCAACTGAACGGAATGTCAGAGTTCGCAGGAGAAGAACGCGTCTCCCTCGTTGTTTACGGTACAACCGGTACGATTGCGCTGGAAAATTGGAGTGAGTTATTCGCTGGTTCGATTGGTCAGCCATTGCAGCCTGTCGCTGCAGACGATGAGCTTGGCGAGCCGCCTGTGTTGAAACATGTCATCCAAGCCATTAGAGGGGAACAAGCCGATCTATACGATTTCCATGACGGCTATGATGCTCAGGTTGTGCTGGAGGCGCTGCGGCATCCTGAATCTTCTCAGTTAGTTGATATTAGAGAGCACGATATTCATATATGAGAAGCCGCTGATTACCCTTACTTACTTTCCTCCTGCTTTGAGCAGGGGGATTTTTCTATTACGGACAGTGAACTCACCCTAATTTATCATATTCTGTTGAATAGCAACCCTAATTTGCGGGGTTTATCTGATGAGTACTTACAGGCCATTCTTGTAGGCAGACTTTTCCACAAGGTCGCCCTTGGGGTTCATCCTCCCATATCACGCTGGGGCTATGCCCTTACAATACTTCGTTCTACCATTACAAAAATAGACACGAAAACAGCAGCCTTCAATGGCTGCTGTTTGATTTGAAATAAAGTTGCACTGCTTTACCCCTTTTGGATAATCGTTAAAGAGAACGCATGACTAATTTATCCATGCAATACTAGTGTCATATCTTCGTCAAGCATTTAGATCTGTTATGGCTGGTACATGAATCTCTTTGACGCAAGAAACTTTTGACAAGTTCACAACACATTTGACTAAAGAGACAATATCTTGGACTGGAATTCGTGTGCCGTTATACTCAGAAATGGCTTTTTCAGCACCAGCCTCATATGGGATTTCCGCCGCTAGTTCACCTGGATTGATGCAAGTGACAGCAATTCTATCTTTCCTAACATGTTCACGCAAAGCATTTGTTATACCGCGTAGCCCGAATTTAGAAGTCACGAAAGATACCTGAGAATTATTTGTATTATCTAACCCAGCAGTTGATCCAATCAAGACTATCTTACCGCTTTCTGACCTTCTTAGATTTGGCAACAAGGCTTGAATATAGGTTATTGTGGATGTTATATTTATATTAATTATATTAGCAATGTCCTCTGGATCGTCATGTTCGAAGTCATAATCATCTTCAAACCCTTCTTTTTCCCAAACTCCGACGTTATAAATGAGCACATCTATTCTTTCATTTTGGAGAGTTTCCGTAATCATTTTTATTTTATTTTGTTGCGATAAATCTGCTTCCAGCCATATCCGCTGAACTCCGTCATTTAAGTCTAAGCTTTTGGGTCTGCTTCGGGAGACAATCCATACCTGGTCTCCAGAATTGGGCAACCCTTTGACAAATGCGTCCCCTAAACCTTTGCTAGCTCCAAATATAATATATTTTTTCACCAAACGAATCAGTCCTCCCTTTTTCTATGACTTATTCAGATATTAACATCTTTCGTTATTTAAATACAATCAATCTGTTTTTATAAAGATAATGAAAGTAATCTTTTTAATCGAACTTTTTTATAACGTGAGTTTACGTCGTGTCCTGCGATTACATTTGCATACAAGAAGGTGAAATAACGCCTTGAACACTGACGTTTTATTACTTTTAATTCTCCATTATATGATAAAATTAGCGATATACCCGATTCGACTCTTTTCTAATCGAAAAAGTAGGTCTGAAGGAATAACGGTATTACCCAGCACATAAACACTTTAGCAGAGAGGGAATTATGATGCATACACAACAAGACTTGATTGGCCGTGCGGAGCAGTTCGTCCAAGCCGAATTGGCTCACGACAGCAGCGGCCATGACTGGTGGCACATTCATCGGGTCAGACAGCTGGCGGTTCGAATTGCGGGGGAAGAAGGCGCCGATGTATTTATATGTGAACTGGCAGCGCTGCTGCACGATGTGGCCGATGCCAAGTTGAATCCTGACAAAGAGAGCGGAATGGTCAAAGTGGCCCAATGGCTTGCGGCGAATGAGGCCGATTCTAGTACAAGTACACAGATACTTCATATCATATCCAACCTGTCATACAATGGCGGACATAACCCTCCAATGAATACATTGGAGGGACAGATCGTGCAAGATGCCGACCGGCTTGATGCAATGGGGGCTATCGGTATTGCGCGGGCCTTTGCTTATTCGGGCTGGAAAGGCCACTTGATGCATGATCCTGAGCTTGCGCCAAGGGAGACGATGTCAGAAGCCGAGTATCGGAACCTGCCAGCTACCGCTATCAACCATTTTCACGAGAAGCTATTGAAATTGAAGGCTCTCATGAATACGAAGCACGGGAAAAGCTTGGCCATTCAGCGGCATCAGGTGATGACAGAGTTCTTGGAACAGTTCCACAAGGAATGGGAAGCCGAGGATGGTCGATTATGAACCAAAATTATAGAATAGTGAGCTGAGGTGTTCACGATGATTGACAATAAGATTAGTCCGAAAGGCATTCTTCTCTCATCGTAATTATATTTGTGGGTGTTGTTTTTGTGCCTTGTTATGAAGTATGGGGAGCAGAGAAAAACGTTCATGACGTCGGATATACTTTTTTATTTAAGAAAATGGATTGGAGCAGCGTAAACGGATTCAAAGTCTATTATGAAATTAATTACGCCAGACTTATCTATACGATTGGAATCGTGACGCTCATTGCGTCGGTCATTTGGATGCTGCTCTTGTTATGGGAGAAAGAAGACAGGCGTGTCTCCATTACAGCTGAATCAGGCGAAGAACGACGTGAATAAGCGTCTATATTAACATTCTTAGTCCTCTGTTCGATGTAGTATATACAGACGATGAAGGTAAGGAAAGAACGTTTCCTATGCGAGGCGTCAAAGGTAAAATAGGCATTCCGGATGTGCCGCTTTTGGGGAGATAAAACAAAGATGTTTATGAACGAAGCCAATTACGAATTGCTTTCACAACACTATCCTATTGGCCATGTAAACCTCATCGATAAGATGGATCAAGGCATGACTTCGGAAGCCCGGCTTGTTGTGACAACCGAAGGACGGTACATACTGAGAAAGTTGAAAAATGAAGACCAGGGGATGACGGAGTACAATATTTATAAAAGACTGGAACCGTATAAGATTACGCCGGAAATTGTGCTCAGCAAGCAAGAAACGCCTTACATCAGGCTTGATGATAGTTATTATAACCTTCAGCGATATATTGAAAGCTATCCACGGCAATCGAGCATCGACTTCTATCAATTGGGACAAACGGTCTCATTGTTTCATTATGCAATGCGGGACGCTCATCACATTATTGGACAAAAGGATCGTTTTTGCTTGCAGAGCATGTGGGATGACGTGAGAGAACTCAAAAATGGCTTTGATATCATTCAGGCCATTCAACATCCTGTAGAACGCGCGATCTCGTACTGCCATGAGAAGAGTGGATTCATCCACGCTGATCTGGGCGTATGGAACATCCTTAATGCTTCGACGGGAGTGTACATCATTGATTTTGGAGAGGTTCGCTGCGGTAATCCGCATTTCGATCTGGCTGCGATACTCACTTCGACGATTGACTGGGATGCCGAAAAAGAGCACAGTATCGCATCGCTGCGGGAGTTCTATCGTGGTTACTTGAATAACGGGAATCATGTGGATGCAACGATCTTGCAGGAAAATTTCCATCTGTGGATGGTCAGGGGCATGGTTGCAACCATCAAGCAATTCGGTATAAATGAACGCACATGCAAATATTGCAACATGAACATGAAAAGGTTGCATCAATTCGACGACATCATCAAACAAGCTTGAAAGATAGGTTGGAAGCATCTTAATACTGACTAAGAGGTATAACATGAATCATATTTTGGAAAAAGTGAGCTTGCACGAACTAAGCAGGCTGGAGCATAATATTTACCTGACAAAATCGACGATGCGTCAATACAATGACATCATGGCCCTTCAGTTCAAAGGCAACTACGGCTATGGCTCTAAAGGCAACTGTGATGCCGCGTATATGAAAGCAGTCGCCACGGCTGCTCTATCGGTTTGGGAGCCCACCGCACTTATTATCGATTTGTCCGAGTTGACATACGAGTGGGGAGATCGGTTAGAAGAGATTTTTTATGTTGGAACGCATCAATATGACGACACTCCGTTTCCAACAGCGCTTGTCGTCGGGCCTGATTGTGAAGAGGGGATACGCACCCTTCTATGGGGAGTCCATAGTGCGAAGTCTGTTCATGAGGCGGATTGGGTGTACACGGACATGCAGTCCGCGCTGGAATATGCGGAACGCAAAATGGGGGAATATGATTTGTGAAGTTTAGTACAAAAGTGACCCACCGTTATTTCATTTCTTGACTTTTGCGAGTTCAGCAATGTAATATTGTTATCAAACTAAAAAATGAGGCATTGATCAAAGACATGATTTCCATTACGGCCTGCCCAGAGAGAGAAGTTACAGCTGCAAGCTTCTTCAGTACCGGATGCGAGATTACCCCTTCGTAGCCGTGACGTTGAACCCGTCGATCTGTTCTCGCGGCAGTAAGCGGCACCGTCTTATCCCCGTTACCGGATATCAATGAGGATCTAGCATCGGCATGCTCTGGAGAACAGCCACGACATGTAACGCCGCAGATCGAATCAGGGTGGAACCACGAGCTGAACGCACTCGTCCCTTAGCGGGAGAGCTGCGTTTTTTTGCGTTCAAAAATTCAATGGAGAACGTAGGAATGGAGGCTGGATCATGGAGATCAACGTAATACTGCCCGATGGCACAAGCAGGAGGTATCCTCAAGGCACGACAATCGAACAAGTGGCGGAATCCATTAGTTCCAGCTTGAAGAAACAAGCGATAGCTGGAAAAGTCAATGGCAAACCGGTTGATCTGAACCACACGCTCGATCATGACAGCCTTGTCGAAATCGTTACGCTGGATAGCAAAGACGGTCTGGAAATAGTTCGGCACAGCACGGCGCATGTATTGGCTCAAGCCATTAAACGCATATACGGAGATAAGGCTGTTAGACTGGGGATTGGCCCAGTAATCGAAGATGGATTTTATTACGACATTGACATAGAAACACCGCTGTCTAGTGATGATCTTGCCTCAATTGAACAAGAGATGGAGCGGATTATACAAGAGAACCTGCCTATCGTACGTCGAGTGGTGAGCCGCGCAGAAGCGTTGGAGATTTTCGCGGAGCGCGATGAACCGCTTAAGCTGGAGCTCATTCGCGATCTGCCGCAAGATGACGTTATTACCATTTACGATCAAGGTGAATTTTTTGACCTGTGCCGAGGGCCGCATCTGCCGTCGACCGGCCGAATCAAAGCATTCAAGCTGTTGAATGTTGCGGGTGCTTACTGGCGTGGGGACTCCAATAATAAGATGCTGCAGCGAATCTATGGCACCGCATTTCCGAAGAAATCCAAGCTTGAGGAACATTTACATCGCCTTGAGGAAGCTAAAAAGCGTGATCATCGCAAGCTCGGCAAAGAACTTGGATTGTTCATGTTCTCTGAAGAAGCGCCGGGAATGCCTTTTTATCTTCCGAAAGGGATGATCATCCGCACGGAGCTTGAACATTTCGCGCGCGAATTGCAAAGGCAGCGAGATTACGATGAAGTGCGTACGCCTCTTATGATGAATAATAGGCTGTGGGAGCAATCCGGGCACTGGGATCACTACAAAGATAATATGTACTTCACTGACGTGGACGCTACGAAATACGCGTTGAAGCCGATGAACTGCCCGGGACATATGCTCATTTTCAAAAATAGCCTGCATTCCTACCGGGAGCTGCCAATTCGGATTGCGGAGTTTGGACAAGTGCACCGCCACGAATTTTCCGGCGCTCTGAATGGGATGATGAGAGTGCGCACATTTTGCCAGGACGATGCTCACTTGTTCGTTCGACCTGACCAGATTGAAGAGGAAATCAGCCGTGTCATTGCATTGATTGACCATATTTATCAAGTATTCGGTTTTGAATATACAATTGAGCTGTCCACTCGTCCGGAAGATTCGATGGGGTCTGAAGAACTATGGAATCAAGCGGAACAATCATTGCAGAATGTGTTGGATAAGCGGGGCATCGAATATCGCATTAATGCAGGTGATGGAGCATTCTACGGTCCGAAGATTGATTTTCACATCTTAGACGCGCTCAAACGGAGTTGGCAATGCGGGACGATCCAACTTGATTTTCAAATGCCTGAAAAATTTGATCTTTCGTATATCGGCGAGGACAGCCAAAAGCACCGGCCGGTCGTTATTCACCGCGCTGTTTACGGTTCGGTGGATCGATTTATCGGAATTTTAACCGAACATTTCTCCGGCGCTTTTCCGCTATGGCTCGCGCCAATTCAGGCAAAGCTGCTGCCTGTATCAGAGCAGTACGGCGACTATGCCTGCCAAGTGAAGAAATCGTTAGAAGAAGCCGGTATACGTGTCGAAGTCGATATGCGGAACGAAAGACTTGGATACAAAATACGGGAGGCCCAACGTGAAAAGGTTCCGTATATGCTCGTGCTTGGAGAGAATGAGGAAAAATCCGGGAGCGTGTCTGTTCGAAAACGGGGGGAAGGCGACCTTGGCTCTATGAGCATTCTAGAGTTGACGAACCAAATCGTTGAAGAGGCCCGTGCTAAAAAGTAAACTGAATGATGATGGTGAAAAAAAGTGCTTGACTGCTTCTATCAGGAAACATTTACCTGTATAATATTGGGTGGAAGAGTGTGTGAGGCTTACAACTGCTGTAGTGACCTCAAGTTGAATATCCAACCAATAGGAGGAAGCAGGTATGGACAATTTTGATAAATGGACGGCGGTCGACCGCTACTTCACTAATCTGCTTGTGCCGTCTGATCCCGTGCTGGATTCTGTGCTCGCAGCCAATGCCGCCGCAGGACTGCCGCCGATTGACGTGTCTCCGAATCAGGGCAAGCTGCTGCATTTGTTGGCACGGGTCCAAGGCGCCCGCAATGTATTGGAGATTGGCACATTGGGCGGATACAGCACCATCTGGCTTGCACGAGCATTGCCCCAAGATGGGCGGGTGGTCACGCTGGAGGCGGACCTTAAGCACGCCGAAGTCGCCCGTGCCAACATCCAGCGTGCAGGGCGTGGCAGATATTGTCGAGCTGCGCACAGGCCTCGCGGTCGATACGCTGGCGCAGCTGGAGGCCGAGGGAAGCGGTCCGTTTGACCTCATCTTTATCGACGCCGACAAGCCGAGCAACCCGGAATACTTCGCGTGGGCGCTTAAGCTCTCCCGTCAAGGCAGCCTAATTATCGGCGATAATGTCGTACGGGGCGGCGCAGTCTTAGACGAAGCAAGTGATGATCCTAGCGTTCAAGGGGTTCGCCGTTTCTGCGAGCTGATCGCTGCCGAGCCGCGTGTAAGCGCGACGGCGATTCAGACGGTGGGCAGCAAGGGTTACGACGGATTTTCCATTGCGTTAGTTACAGATGAGAGATAGATATCGTTTCTACCATTTCAATAGTTAGTTCACGAGCCGAGTGAACATCAGGTGTGTCTGCCTGATTTGCTCGGCTTTTTCGCGATTCGATAGCGTGAACAAGTATGAGCATCATTTTTTGCGGACCGGCGCAACAAAGCATTGGAAAACATGCAGTGGAATAGGAGTAGGAGGCGAGTTAATATCATGTAGATTGGATTTTGTCCAATGGATCCGGCTGTTTGCCATCGTTTGATGCGGTTGAAGTCCTAAACCATTGGATCAATTCCAATGAAACCTGCCGTAAAGAGGCATACGCTGCTGTTTCATTGGACAAAATCCAATGCAGGAAGAGACAAGGGGGAGCCGATCCGCCTGCCCACCTATAAAGATGCGAACGATTCAGCCGCAAGGCATAAATAGTATGTCCAATCCGATGTGCTGGGCTTCAAGCATAGTGCTCAACAGAACAACTCTTGTGCCGTCTTGATAAATAATTGAACTGCTAACGAGGATTCCTTTAGAGAAGGGACAGCCAGATTAATGTCTCTCAAAACCTGCGGCTCTAATTCACGAATATGAACATTAGGTGGCAGGGTTGTCAATGATAACTCTGATAGGATAGCTAGACCTAATCCCTCTTGTATCATGTTCAATAATGCACTCGTGTTATGGACTACAAACTTAACCTGTAGGTTTGTCTCCGTCTTGTTGAATGTGTCAATAATAGGTAATTCATTCCCCCCTTTGCAAATGATTAGGGGTTCATTATCCAAATCATTGATACGAATGAAGGGTTGACTTTGTAATGGGTGGTCGTCACGTAATACCGCAACCATTTTATCCTTATAAAGAGGGAGAATTTCTAAATCTTCATTTGGCAGCGTAATAATTCCAACATCTATGACTCGCGAAGCTAACCATTTTTCCACTTCATTTATGGTCCCTTCATAAAGATCAAATTCTAAATTAGGATATTTCTGTTGAATGGCACGAATGATTTTTGGCAAGAAATATGCAGATGCGGTAGGAAATGCGCCGATGCGAATGGTTCCTATTTCCAGACCTTTTTCAGCAGCGATCTCCTGTTCCATTTTTTCGAAGCCTTTCAAAATCTCTCGGATTTGTACGAGCATACGCTTACCGATATCTGTAAGGATAATCCCATTTTTGCGATCCCGAATAATTAGTGTGACGTCTAAATCTGATTCAAGAGTGGAGATTGCGCGGCTTACAGCCGGTTGGGTCATATGGAGTATTTGTCCAGCTCGTGTGAAACTGCCCGTTTCAGCAACTTTTAAAAATATGGTGAGTTGTGTAATGGTCATAACTAATTTGATATGCTCCTTATAATGAGTATTCATTTTATTTATCTATATAAATCATATACCATTATAAAGTGATTTAAAATAACAAAATAGTAATAGGGAGTGGCAATAAAGTGAAGCGTCTTTCTCAGAAGAAAACTTTTATTTTCCTCGCATTTCTTGTGGTTATGTGGGGGGTGAACTGGCCATTAACGAAGATTGGACTTTTGTATGCACCACCACTGCTGTTTGCAGGTATAAGAACTTTCATAGGCGGTCTTATACTACTTATGTTTGCTATTCCACGATACAAAAATTTGCGTTTAAAAGAAACTTGGCATATATATCTTATTTCTGCCGTGTTAAATATCATTTTGTATTATGGTCTTATGACTTTTGGGCTAATCTATATGCCTGCTGGACTTTTTTCGGCTATTGTTTTTCTTCAACCTGTGCTTCTGGGCATTTTTTCCTGGATGTGGTTGGGGGAATCCATGTTTACATTAAAAATTATTGGTTTGATACTTGGTTTTTCTGGTGTCGCTATTATAAGTGCAGGTGGTTTAATCGGTCATGCTTCAATCATTGGTATATTACTTGCTTTAGGTACTGCATTGAGCTGGTCTTTCGGATCCGTGTTTATGAAAAAAACAAGCGATCAAGTAGATTCGATTTGGGTTGTGTCGCTTCAGCTTTTGATTGGCGGTCTTTTTTTAATAGGTTCGGGCACTACAATTGAGAGTTGGTCAGACATCGTATGGAATATAACATTCATTTCAAATCTACTATTTATATCTATCTTCGTTATAGCGTTAGGATGGTTGACTTATTTTGTACTTATTGGTTCAGGGGAAGCAAGCAAAGTAGGGTCCTATACATTTCTTATCCCACTTATATCAAATATTATAAGTATTACCTTTTTACATGAAGCTATTACCTTCAATCTATTAGTGGGATTATTTTTGATTTTGATAAGCATTTATCTGGTCAATAGCAAACAAAAGAACAAATTAAATCCAAAAGCAAGGTGATTCCCCAAACGATAAAACAAGCATCGTTCTTTCAAAAACGCATGGATTTTTTGTTCTGGAGGTATTTGTTTCGGTTAGCTTGATGCGTACGGGGGAAATCCACCTCTACAATTTCAGAAGAACAATTTATCTTCTGTTCTCAAACATACGTTCTTGTTTGTAGAGGAAGAATATAGTATTTTGAAGTTGATTCTTCCGGCCCTGTCCGTTAAAAATGAAGGAGATAGAGGTAGATTTATGAAAAAAATAATAGAACACCCGTTGAAAGAGCTAACCATCGATGAATTATCGATACAGCTTCGCAACCGACAATAATCATGTACGGAATTGGCAGATCATTATGTCAAGCGGATTCACGATGTGGATGAACATAGGAATTCCGTATTGGAAATAAACCCAGATGTCTCTGCAATCGCCCAATCCATGGACGAACGATTTGATGAACTCAGCCATCTTCCACTCTATGGCGTGCCCATTTTACTGAAAGATAATATTTGCACCCAAGACCAGATGCATACGAGCGCTGGCTCGCTTGCGCTCGCAGAGTGGCACGCTCCCCGAGATGCATATGTGGTCGCGCAGTTGCGACAAGCCGGAGCCATCATTCTCGGCAAAACGAACATGACAGAATGGACTAACTTCATGTCTGATACGATGTGGGCAGGATACAGCTCCCGGGGAGGACAGGTAAAGAATCCATATGGTGATTTTTTTGTGGGCGGATCAAGCTCAGGGTTCGCAGTTGCTGTAGCGGCGAATTTAGGCATGGCGGCCATTGGCTCCGAGACTTCCGGCTCCATCATCAGTCCGTGTTCGCAGAACTCGCTTGTCGGCATTAAGCCAACTGTTGGACTGGTCAGTCGCTCAGGCGTAATTCCGCTAAGTATCAGCCAGGATACGCTTGGACCTATGACGAGAAGCGTGAGGGATGCCTCGTTGCTGCTCGACATCATAATGGGGGAAGATGCTGCCGATCCCTATACAATCAATCCGAAGTGTCCTCATGGCAGCACTCCCGTGCTGGATCAGCGTCGAACGTTTACCGTTGGCGTTGCCGAACATTTGTTAATCGATCTGGATGCCGAGATGTTGCAGTTATTTGAAACAGCGCTTGAAGCACTGACATCGATCGGAGTTAAAGTCATCCGCAATGTTGAAATTCCCGCATCCCGCATCAAGTGGGATTATGAGGTGTTGCGCCACGAATTCAAAGCAGCCATCAATACGTTTCTTTGCCAGCATCCCGAACATATCCCAGTTCACAGCTTGACAGATTTGATTAGGTTTAATGCCGAGCATCCCGATACATGCCTGAAATACGGGCAAAATATATTGGAGTGGGTCGATCAAATTACTGGTTCGCTAGAAGAACGAGCTTATCTGGAAAGCAAAGAACAAAACAAGCTCGCTCGCGAGCAAGGGATAGACTATGCTTTGAGCACATATCAGCTAGATGCGCTAGTGTACCCCGAGAATGTCGGGTCTGATTTGTCCGCGAGAGCCGGATATCCCGTCGTAACTGTGCCAGCGGGATATTATGCATCCGGACGACCGATGGGAATCGCATTCTCTGGTACGGCATATTCGGAATCGGCTTTGCTGTAGATGGCCTATTTGTATGAAACAGCTACGAAGCTCAGAAGGGACCCATTTTAATAGAATAGAAAGGGATGAAGGACTTGAAGCAAGCAGATGTCGTTCCATTTTCATGTGAAGTGCTTAGGAAGGAGTACCATTTGGTCGGTCAAAGCATTACCGCTAATTACCCCCGCTCGTTTCCCGATGCGGCCCTGCAAGTGCAAATTATTCAAATAGGGTTTCCAGATATTATCAAAAAGCAATTGATTAGGTTGTGTTAAAATGTTACAATTTAGGAACTTGATAGGTTGGCCAACTATTTTCAAGAATCTGATTGTCGTGGGAGGGATAACATTGAAAAGAAAGATGATGGTTGCTGCTCTTTCTTTAACACTTGCATTACCATTAGTTAATGCGAGTGCAGCCGAAGGAGAAAGAAATATTATTAAGGAAACTTCCCCTGGGGTATACGTAGCGGCACGAGAAAATTTGTCATTTGCAGAAGTTAATTCAGCTATGAAAGAAATTCATGCAAAAAACAGAGAGAAACGATTAGAACAAGATAAAGTCAGGCAAAAGGAATTAGGTTTAGAAGGAACAGAGCCGGTCCAAAGCGGGGAACTTCAAACTCCAAGTGGTATTCAAGCATTGAGTGGTGAAATTCAGGGTGGTACAAGGGAATGGCTTCACTCAGGATATGGTTTTGATTATGTTGTTCTTACCGCAAGTACCGTTTGGGCAAATTATCCAACGTATTCCTCGTGGGATTATTTTACTCAAGGCTATACAAGACCAAACTTTGCAAGTGCTATGGTTAGCACCACTATGGGGCTGTATGGATTAACAACTGATTGGCCTCCAGTCTATAAAGAGTATACCCATGAAAGTGATTGGGTAAGTGATAACTATACCGTCTCAATTTCAGGTGACGATTGGGGATTCGGTGTATTTGCTTATGCTAGTGCCTCATCATATTTAAAGGCTGCACCGAAAGGAACCGGGAACTATCATACCTTCAATTATTAATGATTAAGTAAAGGCTAGTGGTCATTAGATACCACTAGCCTTTACTTAAGGAGGATTACATGAAGATAAATTCGAAAATTAATTTGCTTTTAATCTTCTTAGTACTCTTAACTGGATGTAGTAAAGTTCTTAGTGAGAATGCCGAAAGAGGGATTAGTTCTTCAGAACTTATTTCGTGGATAAACAAAATTCGTGAGAGTGTTAACAATTCATATGTTGAAGTTGGAAATATTGGAGGTTTTTCGGATTATGCCGAATTAAAAAGATTAGAGAATAATATAGATATTAGTAGTTCAGCATGGAATTTGAGGACATTAAATATGTTAAATCATTCTTTAACTCTCTCGGAGAAAGATAAAGTTGATATTGAACGGGTGTTAAGAGATAGCCTAAAAAATGTATCAAGCCAATCCCCTCTTCTATATGATTATTGGTGTATAGTATCAATATATGATGGGTTAAAATTAGAGATACCAGATGAACTAAAAGATGAAATAATGAATTACATTAATTATAATAGTGATGATAATGGGTTTATTAAGAATAATGAGGGCGGGTTTGATGAAATAGATTCAACTTTAATATCTATTAGAACAAAAAAGTTACTTAACCTCCCCATTAATATAAGAGTTGACTACCTTAAGAAACAAATAGATCGATCTTTATCGGGTTTAGACAAAGAAAATAATATGATTTCTTATACAATGATTTTATTTGAATTAGAGGATACAACCTTGGTGAATGAGCAACTGGTTAAAGAGTTAAAAGATCACTATTCAACTATTCTTGGTAGTTGGGATTATGTTAAAAATGGAGATATTGATAGCTTATATGTTAATAAAGTAATTTCAAAAAAATTAAATATTAATTACGAAATTCCGAATCCTATTATTAAAAGGCTGAATCGCATAATAAATCAACAAATTGAATATAATCAATATCCAGATGGTTCTTTAACATATGAGTTATTATATGTGTTGGATGAAAAATACCTAGAGAATAATAAAATGCCTCTGATAGATTATGTGGTAGATATGAGAAATGATAAACTATTATGGCACAAACCATTATTACGTGAACCAAAATTAAAGGATACTCACTATGCACTCAGTTTATCCTCACAAATTGCCTACAATATAACAAAAAAGCAAGCAGAAGCTATTGCAAAAATGTATGATAAGGAGATGAAAAGAGAATCATTAAAGCTCGATGATATTCCATTCTTGATATCTATTTATTTTTGGTTAGAAAAGGAAACGATATTTGAGCCTAATGAACAATTTGAATTATCAGATTATATCGAAAAAATTAAATCGCTCAGTGTTGAAAAAGAAGCACTTATCTTGGTAGATCTATACGATATTTATAAATTTCATAATATCTCTATTGATATGAATATATTAGAAATAACAAAAGACATCCAAAACAAGATAAACATAAATAAACTCAAAGATATAAATGTGGATTTAAAAACAATGACAGGATACATTTTATCTTATGCTTTAGATAATAATAAAAATGAAAATTATTTTTCATCAATTCTTTCTAAATATAAGAAGAGAAATGGGTATTCGATAAATTCCGCGGCTAGTAGCGGCGACATAATAGGAAATTACTATACAGAATATTTGTTAAAGGATTTTGTTAATTTCGACAATGATACAGACATACATAAGTATAGGTCATCGGATGGTTATAGTTTGTATGCTATAGATAAAACATTTACTAATTTATATTTCACATATATGGGATATGTTTTAGAATCTGCAAGTAGTTAAAAATGTAATTCACAATCCTAAAGTCATTACAAGAACATACCTGAAACCGTGACCACTAGGGATTACTACACCCCCTGTGTCAGAATAGTTGTCGTACCCCTCAATCAAAAGTATAGTGAGTATTAGAGAATTCGAGGAGGAGTACGATGGAAAGATATAGTAAAGAGTTCAACTAAAAGCCGAGACGGCAGCCCTACTGTTACTCAGCAAATTAGATCTCACTAAGCGTAGCCGTCTCTAACACAATATAGAACTAATCTCGGGTGCTCCATTTTTCCGGTTCCTCTTCTCCTCAAGGCATAACGAGTCCATTAGCTCTTGCTTCCTTTTGCCACTTGTACAACGAGCCTTCGGATAAACCGCTATCTCTAGCGATCTGACTAACCGATTCATAATTCGGGGTCATCATTCTTTCTAAGTTTTTTGGTTGAATTCAGTGCTGCTTCTTTCCACTTTAGTTCACGAGTAAGTGTCTTCATCTCACGATCCTTCTGGCGAAGCTCTTTTTGCAGCCTAGAAGCTTGCTCAGCGGCCCCGCCATTGGCTTGTATACAGGCATCCCGCCAGGCTTTCACTTGTTCTACGAACACCCCATTAGCACAGCAAGTTGCGAAAAAAGGCCAAGCGATCTGGGGGGCTAAGAAGATGAATGATCAGTGCCTGGGATCGTCAATCAGCTATGTCACTGATCCAAGAAGCTACAGAAGCTGGTGCAAGAGAAGAGTTAGCTTGTAAAGAGCTTGGAATTACGCAACGCACGTTGCAACAATGGCGTTGTAATGGTATCCATAGTGAAGACCAGCTTCCGCATGCCAAGCGACAATCGCCATCAAACAAGCTCAGCGAACTAGAACGGCAGCAGATAGTCGATACGATCCATCAGCCAGAGTTTGCCGCCCAGTCAGATTGTTCCACGCCTTGCGGACCAAGGTGAAGTAGACCACGAGTGAGCAACGATAATCTCCGTATGCAGAGTCGTATTCAGGACCTGCAGGTACCAACCTAATTATCCCGTGAAAAGCTTTGAAACAAGGGATAAGGTTCGCGCATGGGTATTCGCTTTGTACGTTGGTACAATACAGAGCATCGGCACAGTGGGCTTGCATTTCTGACCCCAACTCAAAGACATCAACGGTTAGCGGATGAGATATTTGAAAGCAGAAAACAGGCTTATGAAGCAGCGAAGGCCAAGAATCCTAATCGTTGGTTTGGTAACATACGAAACTGGAGTTTGGAGGAGTAAGTATGGCTTAATCCAGAAGAGGTTTGTGTTTGCTTATTTAAGATGCCCAAAACCAACAGCTATACTAAGTAACAATATTTTTTGAAGACGCGACAACTATCTTGAAAAACACCGATTATTATTCAGATAATTTGACGCTAAATAAGCAGCACAATAAAAATCACCCCAGCCAATAAGGTTATATATGTAAATTTTGTTTATCCTTGAGCCTACCTAACAAATGCTTGATATACATGTTGCAGTGTTGGAAAGTACGGATTATGGCTTTCAAAGTTGAATACGTCCCTGAGCATGATGAACCAATCTGGCTGCAATGTAGATGATGTTCTTAATGTAGGTGCGGATGCGTCGGCGTGCAACGTTTCAACGGATTGGTCGTCGTTCTTGCGTAGGCTTTCTTGTCTGATATTGCAAGGGGATAATAAGCGAACATGCCCGTGTGAAGCACCAAATCATTCATAGCGAACTTGCCTGCTGGTAGACGTTAAAGGTCGAGATCTCTCTTGATCTTACTGTGGAATTGTTCGCTTGTGGCATGATCACGATAGAGTCCAGTGATTTTCCATGGTTCGCAGCGCAGGGATGTCCAATAGACACTGACTTTTGTTTCCAGAAGCAATAACATTTGTCTATCAGGGTCAATAGTCTTGATGAATCACATGGAACACATAACGCAACGGGCGATCGAAGATTTTCTGTTGAAACTCTATTGCACCGATATACTCGAACTTTATTTCTCGTTGTTCGCAGGCGGTCCCTTTATTTTCGGCGATGCGCAGCCATGTTTCTTTTGGTGTCTTGCGCAGACTCACTGTAGTAGAATCTTTCTTGGAGTGACAGACTTGCAGGTTTTCGAGACTGTGGGCTCCTACATCCATAAGGACAAGAAAGTTCCGCGTTGTATACGGGCGTATAATCAATGCTCTGAGGTAGGAAATTAGCAGTTTCCTTTTGGTAGTGAGTGCTTCCTTCAGGCATGTCGACGTTTATAACTTAACCTTCCTAGCTATTAGGAAGATTCCCTTCATTTTTTTATGTTTTTGAGCAGTTCGTTTGTCACGGATTCAGTGCATATCAACACTACCATAAATCTTTAATATGAGGTGTTTTTTTGAAAAAAAACAGAATTATAGCGATAATATTAATAATCATATTGTCAATAGGAATAATTTCTTATATTACATTTATCTCGGAAATAAGAGAGAGTGAGATTCAAGAGCATTATAATAAAGATAATAAAGAATATGCAGCTAAGATTACATTTAAAATTCATAGTTTTTCCGATATATCAGATATAAATGTATATGCAATATATCCTGATGCGAAAGTGGATGTCAAAAAAGGATCTCAGGTGGGAAAAAGGCTATTCGAAGTGGAATTTACGAAAAAATTAACTAATAAAGAGGAAGAACAGTATTATAAAAAGCGTCCTGAATATTTAGTTACATGGGTAGAGAATGATAAAAAAAGAGTAAGTTATATTTACCATAGTAATGCTGCACCACCATTTTTAATCCGCTAATTTTTTTTATGTAGACTATTGAAATAGAAATCCAATGTCTACTTGGTCATACCCCTATCAAGTAGACAGATGAAAAAAGCTATGCAGTCAGCGCGTGCCGATACTCAATTGGCACGTGCTGTTTAAGTTTGGCTTGAAAGCCCTGATAATTATAAAAGTAGATATACTCTTCTACAGCTTGATGAATCTCAACTTCTGACGAACACTAGTGAAGATACAACTTCTCTGTTTTGAGATGCGAAAAGAAGGATTCGATACCAGACGTTATCCAGGCAGGTTGCTTTGCGAGAGTGGTTGCCTTTGACGCCGAATGTTTCCAATCGTGAGTTGTAGGCTTGACGTGTACTGGAAGCCCTGATCTGAATGGAGCACGGCTTCCGAGACTTCTCTTTTTAGTATCCATTGCTCAATCGTATCCAACAACAGCTTTACGTCGTTTCGCTCGGATAATTGCCAAGCCACAATTTCATTGTTGAATAGATCCTGTATCGCCGATAGACAGGTAATAAAACGTGTACCGTCGGAGATATAGTAATGTCGGTGACTAGCTTCTGCTGCGGCCCTACAGCATGGAATTGACGCTTCAATCGGTTAGGATACACAACGGAAGGCGTAGAACTAGAACGCTTTCGTTACTTGCGAATGACGGACTAGATAGATAATTCCTTCATAAGTCGACATACTCTTTTATGGTTAACACGAAAACAAGCCTCACATAAAGCTGTCATCATACGAGGATATCCGAAATAGGGGTGCGCATAGTGTATAGCCATCATGTGCTCTTTGATCTCGTGTTCCCATGCTTGTCTTTCGGCCCTTAATGACCGTGCCGCTCGCCACTTGTAATAACTGTCCCTAGGCATCCCCACAATGGCTAACGCGTAACATCATAGAGATTACGCAGCTCTTTCAATCACTTGGTAGTTGTCTTGCGGACTGAGCGTGCCTCCTTTACTTGATTTGGATACCGCTTTTTTAAAGTAATCGACCTGTGCTTTCAAATAATCCCGTTCTTGTTCTACAGTGTCAAAGGCTATACGCGGACGTCCCTTAAGAGGATTCGATACCCCTTTACGGATTTCGAACGCTCCTCCATGCTGCCACTTCCTTACCCATACTTTAATTGGGTACAGTTTCTGATTCCTAACTTTTCCGCTGCCGTTTTATAGCTGGCTTTCCTTTCTAAATACACTTTGACTGCTACTAGTTTGAATTCTTCGGTATACTGTTGAGACACTTGTCCCTATCTAGCGATAGAAAAATCCCTTCAAGTTCACTTTTGTTCCTCATGATAGCACGAGTTTTTTTTTGAGTGTCTACTTAAAGGGGATAATTCCAGAAAGCAGTTTTGGCTTAAAACCGTATCTATCAAACTGATGCCCGATGATATATGAGCAGCCTGTAGGCACACAAAGTATTGATTGCTTGCGGACCTTATTCTATAATGGATACATTGAGAATAATTCTCAATGTATTGAAGAAGACGTCATAGAGTTACGGGCAGGAGTTATACATGATGAATACCGCAAGCATTCACGATATTTATAATCAATATTTGCAAGGGCTGCATGTATCGCGGCCAATTGCTGAAGCATCCGCACAGCTTCCGGTTCACGAGCCGATCGGTGACGGGGTCATCCAGCGGCTGGTGACGCATTCCGGCATGGAAATCGTATACGCGGATTATCGCTTGTCGGCAAATCACGCCTTTCGGTTTTCGTCCGAGGCGGCTATGGTGGAGCTTAGCTTCTGTCTAGAGGGCGCCGGTGAAGTGTGCGTGTCTGGTGAACGGCATGAGCTATCGGCAGGCACCTGCTACTTGCATTTCATGGAGCGGTTCGACGCCGCGTTCGAGTACGATGAACGTTCTCCCATGCGTTCGGTGGCGGTGGGCATCCCGCTCCAATTGTTCCACCGATTCTTGGGAGATGAGCCGAGAGGGAGCCGGAATTTTACAGGAGTGCTTGGCAGCCGGGCGTTCCGCAAATTTCAAAAGCCCATTGATCCGCAGGTCTCGTATATTGTGCAGCAGATGCTCGACTGTCCGTTTCATCATACGGCGCGGCGGCTCTATTTAGAGGGCAAAGCGCTAGAATTGCTCGGCATCCATTTTCAGACGTTTCTGTTCGAGCAAGAGCAGGATAAGAGCTTGGCGCGCCTCTCGAAGAGCGATCTGGACAAAATCCGCGAAGCCGGTCATATTTTGCTGCAGCGTATGGATTGCCCTCCGTCGCTTTTGGAATTGTCCCGCATGGTTGGCTTGAACGATTTCAAGCTGAAGATCGGGTTCAAGGAACATTTCGGCACGACCGTGTTCGGATATTTACGTGACAAACGAATGGAGCATGCGATGAAGCTGCTCCTCAGTGGAGAAATGAACGTTACGCAGACGGCGGGGCAGGTTGGTTATGCCAATCTGAGTCATTTTTCCGAAGCCTTCCGCAAAAAATTCGGAATCAATCCTTCCGAGCTGCTCCGCAGACAATAGATCATCTCAACTGCGCACTATCTTCATCAACGTCAGGACGATTAGGTCCTGGCGTTTTTATTTCTTTTCCATTAGGCAAAAAATCCGCTGGACCGTATTCCTATCCGTCTGACGGTAGTAGCCTCACATAAGGAAGCGTATCATGTCAACTATACAAATGATAATCATTATCAATATGAAAAGGGAGATGGAGTATGTTTCAGATCAAAAAAGGGGTTGTATTTTTAACACTTGTTCTCTTGTCGATTGCGTTGTTCGGATGTGGAGGGAGTGTCAATCAAAACGAGGCAAAAGAAGCCGCTTCATCGGATGCAGCGGACCAAAATACAAAGCAGGCTGCGGCTGGCGCAGAACAGACGCCCCAGACCCGCGTAGTGAAGGATACTAAAGGCGAAGTTGAAATCCCTGCGCATCCGCTGCGGATTGCGGATATATCAGGCTCCACAGAGGAACTGCTGATTTTGGGCTATCAGCCTATCCTGACCGGAAATACGGATATGGCCAATCCGCTTGAAATGACTCCAATTTTGAAAGAAAAGCTGAAAGGGGACTTGAAAATTGCCGGTTGGTTCCAAACCCCTGTGAACATTGAAGCCGTTGCTGCGGCCGAGCCCGATCTGATATTGGCGGGACCGACGCAGGATAAACTGTACGAAGATCTGCAAAAAATCGCTCCGACCGTGGCGGTTCCATACGGTTTCAACGCCTTCCGCGAGCGTTTTGCCTTTGTAGCGGAGGTGTTCGACAAGAAGCAGGGCATGGAAGCATGGATGAAAGAGTATGACGATCGCGCGCAGCAGCTGCATGATCAAATTACAGCGGTAACTAAGGATGAAACGTTTGCGGTTATCGAAGCGACTCCCAAAGAAATCCGCATTTATTCCAGCACAGGAGTGGCAGACATGATCTTCAATGATATCAAGCTCCCAAAAGCGCCGGGGACACCGGATCCAGATGGTTGGGGAGGCAAGGTGACTAGCTTGGAAGGACTGTCGTCGCTCAATCCAGATCATCTGATTCTATTGTTCGAGAGCGAAAGCAATGTGTTGGAGGATAGCAAGCTGTGGGCAGGATTAACAGCAGTGCAGAGCGGGAACGTCTATCGGATGACGAGCAGACAAAATTATAACGAGGCGTTTACAGCCTTGGGCAAGAAGGTTGTGTTGGAGCAAATCGCAAGCGATATATTGCAGAAGACGAAGTCATAATTGCTTGGAGTTGCGCATAAAGAGAGGTGAGCGAAAATGGGGAAATCCCCAACTGTGAAGTCACAAAGGGAACCGGAGCAAGGTCAATTTTGGCTCATCGTCGGTATCGGCATGCTGCTGGTCATCGCAACGACCGGATTGGCACGGGTTGCCTTGGGCGCGGTGCTGCCGTATATGCAAGAAGGGTTGTCCTTATCTTATTCTCAGTCTGGAATGCTGGGAACGTTTATGTTTTTGGGATATTTGCTAACGGTTGGCCTATCTGGGGTCGTAGCGGTGCGTTGGGGAGCGAAGGTGGTCTTGGTAGCAGGAGGCTGGCTGGTCACAATCGGCCTGTTCGGGCTGGCTGGCGCGCCCTCGTTCGTATGGGCTTCCTTGTTCATGATTATTACCGGCGCAGGAAGTGCGCTCGTATTTACTCCGTTAATGTCACTCACAATCGGGTGGTTCCCTGACAAAAGAGGCGCAGTATTGGGATTGCTGCTGAGTGGAGCCGGGATCGGAATGCTTATGAGCGGTGTCCTCGTCCCCCTCCTTATCCGGCAATTTCCCGATCTGGGCTGGCGAGCCGTATGGATCTGCTTCGGCATCATTTCGTTAGCGGTCGTTCTCATTGCGATGTTCGTTCTGAGCAACCTGCAAGCTGCTGGCCACAGCGCCGGTCAAGAACAAGAAAAGCCAAAGTGGCTCCGCAACAAACCTTTAATGAAAATCGCATGGCTTTATTTTGCGATAGGGGTCGCCTATCTGGTCCCCAATTTATATCAAACGGGTTATATGAAGGCCCACGGCTACTCCGATGCGACTGCAGGAACAGCCTTTGCCGCAGCCGGCATCTGTTCCATTGTCGGCGGCCCCATCTGGGGAATCGTATCGGATCGCATCGGTGTAAATAAAGCGCTCGTGATTGCGCTGGCCTGTGCGGCGGCAGGAGATATCATTCCGATTCTGCTTCCGAATGCCGTTAGTTTCTTCATCTCTGCCGCCATATGGGGTTCTACATTGGGAGGATTGATTGCTTTAATTCAGGTAAAAGCGTCACAGCAGGTCAGTCCGAAGTACGTATCGGTAGCGATCGGGTTCATATCCGTGTTCTATGCGGTCGGGCAAATGCTGGGTCCCGGAGCTGCGGGTTGGCTGATTGAAAGGTTGGGAGGCTTCCCTGCAGCGTACGGTTTTGGAGCAGTTGTGTATCTGCTAGGACTTGTCTTATGTATACGCCCAAACAAAGAAGCTTATCAAGAAGCAGAGCAGAAGAAGAGTGCGAATGCCGAGGTATAATGGCGTATCATGAAATGAGCCCCTTTGTTTAACGCGTAACCAATCAAGCATAATCGTTCCAGTTTGCAAAGACCGCTTTCCATCTCACTGATTTTCAGGTAAACTGAAATCAATTGGTGCAAATTAATGCATAGTCGATGCAGATTCGGCAAAGCAATAAATATGAGAGCCCCTTGTGCCTATGCTATTGGCAAGGGGCTATTCCATGTCTTGGGGGAATGAATCATGCAGTTGATACAATCAGAAAGTGTGCAGCGTGTTCTACAGACATTGCAGGACCGCCCCTTATATCTCCATCTCGAAATGACGACAGGGGCTTATGCGTCTCATCGCGACAAGTCCAAGATTACAGCTTCCGCCTTCATCAGCAATGCGGTCATCCGCTATTCATACGGTACGATTGCAGGTCAAGGCCCCTATCGGGTCGGACTCAAGACACCAGAGGGATGGGTGTATGCAGAAGGCTTGACACACTGGGACGAGAACGAGCCGAATCGGCTCATTATGGCAGGTCATGATCAGCAAGGCAGACTGATTGTCAGTCTGCAGTTAAGTGTTGAACCATTTTAATAGGACAGGGAAGAAGGGACTTCACATGGAAAGACAACGTCATATTGTCGTCTTGCTGCCGCATCCGGATGATGAAGGGATCATTGCGGGTACTTTAGCCAGACATATTCATAATGGCACGCCTGTAACTTATGTCTGCTTGACATTGGGGGAGATGGGGCGGAACATGGGCAACCCTCCGTTCGCGAATCGGGTGACCCTGCCGATTATTCGCAAGCAGGAGCTGGAAGAGGCCTGCCGCCGAATCGGCATCCAGGATGTGCGCATGTGGGGATATCATGATAAAACGATCGAGTTTGAAGACCAAGAGAAGCTCGCCGACAGAATCGAGAGGTTGATTTCGGAGTTGGAGCCTTCTCTCATTTATACCTTTTACCCAGGGTATAGCGTCCATCCCGATCATGATGCGACCGGTGCTGCCGTTATTCGCGCAGTGAAGCGCATACCGGCGCACAAGCGGCCTGCAGTCCATTGCATTGCTATCGCAACAGGCCGGGAGAAGCTTCTGGGACAGCCGGACTCAGTTCATGATGTCAGCGAGTATGTGGAGCAGAAAATTCATGCCATACATGCGCATCAATCGCAAGTGCAGCATTTGCTGGGCAAAGGCACATTGGATGACCCGATATTCCGTGAGAAGTACAGCAGGGAACCGTTTTGGGAGTATCGTTTTAACGATTGAATCGTTTTTTAACAAGTGGTTGGGAGGAAAGAGACTATGAGCTATACCGATACGTTCATTCGAGTTGCATCGGATTGCCCGGTCACGAGCAGCACCGTGCCTGAATCCAAAAAAGCAACGAAACCGATTCATGTTCTCCAGTACGAGCTGCTCTCGCAGCATCCCTATCACTATACACATGAGGATCTTTTATTCGAAGTGCAAATCAGACATAAGGGAATTGACGCTCAGGTTATCCGCCTGCGAGGGGAAGAACTCCGTGCAGAGTTGTTCAGCAAGCCACATCCGTGCCTGAGAGCATCCATGCTTCCGAAGAAATTCGGCTGGGGCATTCATTATGATGCAGAAGGAAAAATCGCCATCTACGGCATGGAATCTGTGGAGTACCAACGATTTCTGCAGACGGATGACGGGAGCGTGAAGCTGCTGCCCGCGATGCGCAATTCTCGTAAGTAACCGTTAAAATAGAAGCGCTTTTAGACATCAAGCGAATGGAGCTTGATGTCTTTTTTGTGGGCATACACGATACTTCATAAAGCGTCAGCTCTTCTAATACTAATGTCAGAGCGTCAATATTATAGAAATGTACATGATTACATATGTTGAATTGTGATATAATGTCTATGAAAAATTAGGAAATAGGTGCACTTTGACATTGTCTTAACGCCTATAGTCACACATATGAACCGGTTTTGAGGGATGCATCCTACATCGATACGGGATATATAGGTCCTGCAGGAGGGCGGGCTTATGAATTACTTTGGAATTGCCGTGCTGACATGCCTGTTTCTATCACTCATCACCTATGCAATCGGTGGTTGGGCATTGACTGCGGAAATAAATGCATGGATCGGCGTTATTTTGCTGGGGATTGGGGCTTTATTGTCCGGCGCCTTTATAAGCGGGGATCGGTTGAGAGCGAATGACCGCTCCAGCACGGATGAAGATCGACAATCTCGTAACCGATGGATTTATGTTGCCTTCCTTTCATGCATTCCGTTTCTGTTCGTAGCAATATTCATTTTTGCGCTTCTAAAGTGATGGACCAGTATGAACGAAGAGGAGGGGGACTATGGATATCGTAAATCCAGCCGGTGTAATTATGCTGCTTCTCGTCTGGGGTCTTGTTTTCTTTCTGCTAGTCGCAGCGATTAGCTATGGAATCAATCGCTCTAAGCTAGTTCAGAAGCTCGATGAACTGCAGAATGAAGTCCGGCAGCTGCGCAGCGAGATTCAGCAGGCGAAGCATCGTGATGAATGAGATTAAACATCGCTTAAAGGATGTGGCATGAATGACGTTTCGTCAGAAGCTAATATGAAAGGAGAAATACGCTAATGCTCCGGACTCTTACATGTTGGGCATCAGCATCTATACAAGGAAAGAGGACCGACTCAACGGCCCTCTTTTATCATTCGAATAACACAAATTCATCCGTATGTGTCCGGACATAGGAGCACATTCGCACGTGTGCATGTGGAACGAGATCCAGAAATTGCTCGTACCTGAAGGAAATGAATGTGCGAAGTTCCGTATCATCCTCAATATCCCGTAACGCAGCGTGCGAGAAAGGAGCACCGTTCTGCCGACTTCGTTCCACCAGATACCGCTCAGTCTCCTCCAAATGATGAAGCAATGCTTCCTCTCCGATATATAGCAATCCGTGCTTGATTTCGCTCCAAGTTGGCACATCCTCCAACAAATAAGAAATCCAGCAATAATATTCGGCCGCACTGTTCCGTGCATGATCGTGGAGCACCCGGAACATGAATAATGCCTGTTGTCCGGGAGTCAGCTTGGCGTAGACCTGGGACTTTATGTCGGAATTTTTCCCGCGAACTTGCAATAGAATCGGTCCGATGCAAGCCCAGCCGAGCTCATCGGGGTCCAGTGTGTCAAAGCGTTCCCGATTAATAGTAACTAACATTCTATTCCACCCTTCATCTGTATTGTATCATGGAAATAGAGCTGTAAGGAAAAAATTACTTGTGAGAACAGGCCGTGTATTCCATAATAAATAGACAGTATAGGCATTGATCATGCGTGTTCGGTGGCATAAGTAACTATCAGGAACTAAAGGGGGATGATGCGTTCATATGAGTCATTGGATTGAGTACATATATCAAGAAGAGAGATGAATCTAATGAGAACACTCGTAAGAACCGCGAAGGAAGTCGGCGTTCCTTTGAGTTATCGATATCTAAAAGAGCTTTTTTCCTGTCAATGAGACACGAACCGGCATATAGTGAAATTTTTCAGGGGCTGTCGATGCAGTAATAGCATGATCTTTTTAGATAAGTGCAACATTACATTATTTTCTAACGTATATTAACTAAATGGATGATAATCCCGATAACTACAAATAGAGGTAAACCTATTAAATAGAGTAAGGATGAGCATGTGATGAGTTTGGTTATTCAAAAAATGAAAATAGAAGAGAAACACATCCTTAAAAATTTGATGCAGTACTATTTTTATGATTTTTCGGAATATGTTCGTTGCGATGTCAATGAATCCGGACAGTTTGATGATTACCCTTACCTAGAGTCTTATTGGAGTGAAGAAGGAAGAGTTCCGTTTTGCATCCAATTTGAAGGCAAATATATTGGATTTGTTCTTGTACGCTTAGTCCGTTCACCCGATAAGGATTATTACTCGATCGCAGAGTTTTTTATTATGAAGAAATATCGGAGATCAGGATTGGGACGACAAGCTGCAATATACACTTTTGATTCGTTTCAGGGTAATTGGGAAGTATGTCAGCTGGAGAACAACAAATCGGCACAGGCCTTCTGGATAGATGTCATAGGGCAATATACGAAAAATAGTTATACCGAACGATTTGAACACGGGAAAAGGATACAGGAATTTGTGAATTAACGTGATTTCACGAAATCTAAACAGCATCGCTGTATGAAGGGCCGCCATACACGGTCCTTCGTCCATTTACAAGCAGAAAGGTGAGCGACAACGACATGGTAACAACGATTGGTATTATTCGACATGGCAGCACAGATTGGAATAAAGAAGGCAGAGCCCAGGGCAATTCGGATATTTCCCTTAACGAGGAAGGCATGGCGCAAGCGAAACAGCTGGCAGCGAGATTGATGACCGAACAATGGGACATTATCTATACGAGCGATTTACGTAGAGCGAAGCAAACGGCTGAAATCATTAAGGAAAGCACAAATGTGGAGCTACGCTTCGATGTTCGTCTGCGTGAAATGGGCGGAGGCCAAATCGAAGGCACGACCGAGGCCGAGCGGATCGAAAAATGGGGCGTGGATTGGCGGCAGCTGGACTTGGGTCTGGAGTCAAATGAAGAAGGACTGCGGAGAGGGATGGACTGCATCAATGAGTTGGCAGCAAAGCATGTGGGTAAGAACATATTAATCGTTAGCCACGGCGCTCTGATCCGCGCTATCCTTGGCGGTATGAGTTCGCATTTTACGTGTGAAGGCGTCTTACAGAACATTTCCTTCACCAAGCTGAGAAAAGTCGATGCAGCCTGGGAATGCGAATTGTACAACTGTACCGCCCATATTAAGTAAGTGATGACGCTCCAATTGTAGGGCAACTGAACACTATCAGTCCTCCTGTTCTCCCCATTGTGGAGAGTCCATAGCAAAAAAATGAACGGCTGATTTCCGCATCGGAAAACAACCTCACAGTGGGGGTGATATCCTTGATGTTAATTGATAAGTATGTTCCTGAATTCGATTATTCCATGGCGAACAGCAAGCAGATACATGGCAGCAAACGGCAAATTCTCTCGCTCTTGCATGATGTGAATTTTAATAAATCGTGGTTGATGAGAATCTTGTTCACGATGCGCGGAGTGCCGAACCAATTGTTAACCTTGGAGAAATTAATCGAGGACGGGCTGGTCGTATTAGAGGAGACTGAGGACGAAATTATTATCGGACTCATCGGACAGCCGTGGAAGTGGAATGGAAATGTCTTATCTATGACACCTGATGAATTTATTGCGTTTCGTGAGCCAAATTTCATGAAAATAGCTATGAATTTCTATATCGAGTCACTATGTGGGGATGACATTCAACAAGTGATTACGGTAACGAGAATGTACGGCACCAATCAGAAGGCGAAAAAGATGTTTTCCCGTTATTGGATGATGATTTCGCCCTTTAGTTCCATCATCAGATATGAAATGTTGCGCGTCATAAAGCTGGAATTGGAATAATGATAGCAGGAATATTTGAACGGCGTGCAGAAGAAGATCTTGCAAGGTCTGCGAAATAGAGGTTGAAGGTTATCGAGTTACATCGGGAGGAAGGTCTGGCGCATGAGTAAATATTGGAGCGGCATTACGGCAAGACTCGTGCCATATGTGCCGGGAGAACAGCCAAGGGATAAGAAATATATAAAGTTAAATACGAATGAGAACCCGTATCCGCCATCTCCAAAAGTTCTAGAAGCGATAACAGGGGCGGTCAATGCAGATCTGCGACTGTATCCCGATCCGACGTGTGATAATTTGAGAAGAACCGTTGCAGATTACTGCGGACTATCTGAACGTCAAGTGTTTATCGGGAATGGTTCGGATGAAATATTGGCTTTCTCCTTTGTTGCCTTCTTTAACCCCGGTGAGCCTATCTTGTTCCCGGATATTACGTACAGCTTCTATAAAGTGTATGCAAATTTGTATGGGCTATCCTATCAGACAGTCCCGCTTGACGATGAGTTTAATATCCCTATGGAACCGTTCCATGCGGCTAACGGCGGAGTCATCATTCCCAACCCTAATGCCCCTACGGCGAAAGCAGTGCCGGTCGACTTTATCCGTTCGGTATTGGAGAACAACTTAGAACGTGCCGTTATTATTGATGAAGCCTATATCGATTTCGGCGGGGAATCCGCGGTGAGGCTCGTCGCCGAGTATCCGAATCTGCTGGTCATTCAGACCTTGTCCAAGTCCCGTTCATTGGCAGGGCTGCGGGTCGGAATTGCGTTGGGCAGCGAAGAACTGATTGAAGGATTGGAGCGCGTCAAAAATTCGTTCAACTCCTATACGCTCGATCGGTTGGCGTTATCTGGAGCGATCGCGGCATTTCAAGACGAAGATTATTTCCAAGAGGCGACGCAGAAAGTGATCCGGACGCGGGAAATGACGATGACACAGCTGCGGGAGCTGGGATGCAAGGTGTTGGATTCCAAGGCTAACTTCGTGTTCATCACCCACCCGGCCGTTCCGGCGAAGCAGCTGTTAGAGGAACTGAGGGCTGAAGGGATATTGGTGCGGTATTTTGCTCAACCCCGAATCGATAACTATTTGAGAGTGTCCATAGGCACTGATGAGGATATGGAACGGTTCATCCAGACATTCCAGATGATTATAAGCAGACATGTCAACGAATAGGCTATGGAAATCGAAAAGAACGAGAAGATGAATGATTAGGAGGAAATTTATATGAAATCGTTCCCTGTATTGGAAACGGACCGTTTGAGGTTAAGACAATTAAGAGCAGAGGATGCAAAAGAGCTTTATCATTACTTTTCACAGGATGAAGTTACGCAGTATTATGATCTGGAAAGCTTCGTCGAAGTGCGGCAGGCTGAAGAGCTGATAGCGAACTGGAATCGGAGATATGAAGAGCAGCAAGGCATTCGCTGGGGAATCACATACAAGCCCGAAGATGTCATTATTGGCACTTGCGGCTTCCACAATTGGTTCAAAGAGGATCGCAAAGCAGAAATCGGCTATGAATTGACCCCTGAATATTGGCGGCAAGGCATCATGACGGAAGCGATTCTACAAGTGATGAAATACGGATTTGAAGAAATGGCACTTCATCGTATTGAGGCATTTATCGATCCCGGCAATATCTCGTCACGTAAATTGCTGGAGAAGGCCGGACTAAGCGAAGAAGGATTGCTGCGGGAATGCTTCTATGAAAAAGGGCAATTCGTCGATGCAGTTCTCTTTTCTATCTTGAAGCGGGAATTTAGCTAGGACTTTCTCTTTGGAAATCATATCAGGTATACTATATTGAAATGGCAGAAAAATAGGACAAAGAGGATGCCGCGATGATGTATCATGGCAAAGTGAAGCAAGCGGTGCGGGATTCACTCACATTTACTTATATCGGATGCGTCCCGTATGAGTAACGAATATAATCCACCAGAGGTAATATATGGAATACATGGTCATTATTTTATTGTTGTTTATCATTATACTGATTACAGAGAAAGTGAATAACTTGCAGGCTCAGGTGAGAAGCATGAAGTTCACTTTAGAACAGATCGGGAACCAGATTGGAGTGCCTGAACATCCAGTTAACAATGAATTGCGTTTCCTTGTAACGGAAGGCAAGAAGATTGAAGCAATCAAAGAGGCGAGAAGAATGTTTGGCCTTTCATTGAAAGAAGCTAAACAATATGTTGAAGCTTTATAAGGTTTATTTTTAATTTTGGAAAGCTTCGGAAAGTCGCTGAAATGCGGCTTTTTTAAGTTGGCTTTATTTGTAAACGTTCTGAAAAAAGCATATGATTTGAAGGGAGGAGGATTCGCAGCATGTTGGGACTGCCGCTTAATCAAGTGTTACTGGTTCCGTGGTCAGAGCAATGGGAGCTGGACTTTCTTCAAGAGAAACAGCTGATAGATGTCACGGGCAGAGATGCTCTGAAAAATACTATATTTTGGGTAGATAGGTGAACATCATGCTTACATATACGATATGCTTTATTAAAAGAAAGAACGACATCCTGCTCTTGAACCGCGAAGCCCCAGCGTGGATGGGGGCATGGAACGGTGTCGGCGGAAAATTGGAACCAGGCGAGACAGCGAGAGAATCAATTCTTCGTGAAGTGAAGGAGGAGACAGGCATTCAGTTGGGCGAAGAACTCCGCTTCAAGGGCGTCGTGACCTGGACCGTGGAGCAGACCAGAGCAGGCGGAATGTACTTATACTTTGCAGAGGTTGATGACCATTTTGAATACGCAACTCCATTGAAGACGGAAGAAGGCATACTAGACTGGAAGGATATAGACTGGATTATACATCGAGATAACGTCGGCGTCGCTACGAATATCGTTCATTTTTTACCTTTGCTCTTGAAAGATGATCATTGCTACGAGCATTTTTGCGACTTCCGCAACGGACGGATTGTGCACGCCGAAAGTGAACGGATTTCGAATGAAGTGGAGCAGCGGGACGAATTATTGCGAGAGCTGAGATTCAATCGAGTGACTGTCCAATAATATGCCAGCGTTTTGCTGGACGTGTTGAATGATTTGAATATGGGAACATAGGGCTATTATTACATAGAATAAAGGGTGGAAGCATTGAAAAAAAGCAAAATCATCGTGACTGCAGGGGCCATCATTCGTGATCATCGAGGCAGGATTCTGATGCAAAAGCGCTCGGATTATGGGAATTGGGGGCTTCCTGGAGGCGGGATGGAGCCAGGAGAAGCGATTGAAGAGACGATGATTCGGGAAATTTACGAGGAAACAGGCCTCTTCGTGGAGCAACACGAGCTGTACTCGATATACAGCGGGGAACGCATGCAATATACATATCCGGACGGCAATGAAGTCGTGTTCGTCATGTTCCTCTTCAACGCCCAAGTGGATCTAAACGGGAAGCTTGCTGATGACGGAAAAACGTTGATGTACCAAGACAATAGCAATGAGTCATTATCATTGCAATTTCAAGCGTTGGAACAAATTGAAATTAAGGATATAAGTACCGTACAAAGACCGGTCTTCGAGGATTTATTGTTCAAAAAATCAAAGTTGCTGCGAAAATAGGGCTCAGGATCCGTTCGGCTTGATTCATAGTTATCATAAAGAGGGAAGAGCAGACATCTCGTGGGTGACACGGAGCCTGCTCTTTCCCAGCCTTTTCGGTAATCTGCTGACTACAGCTGGAGAAACGACGAAATCAACAAAAAAAGAATGAGGTTATCATGATGATAGAATATTCATTCTACTTGCCATTCTGGGACTTTGTGGAATACGATGAAGAAGATAAACCGTATGTGGAGGAATCCTTTATTCATTTGTGTCAGGCACTTCGCATCGAAGTCGATATCGAACGCTTCCACGATCAATATTAGCACCGACTTGTTGGAGAGCATCCAGCCTCAGCATTATCCTAAAGAAATACGGATGAACAAGGTATATCAACAGCACATCCATTATTACATAGACGGACAACAAGTTACAGGTTGGTGATAAGCAACTATGAAAAAGACCATTGTGTTGACCGGAGGAGGTTCTGCTGGCCATGTCACTGTCAATGCTGCGCTCATACCAAAGCTGCTGGACGGAAACTGGGACATTCATTACTTCGGCTCGATTGACGGGATTGAGAAGCAGATCATCTCAACGTTCGAACAGGTGCAATATCACGCTATCTCAACCGGCAAGCTGAGACGCTATGCGGACTGGAACAATGTCAAAGATCCCTTCAAGGTAGTAAAGGGCTCCTTCGAAGCGTACGCAAAAATGAAGCAGCTTAAGCCTAATGTCATCTTCTCGAAGGGAGGATTCGTCTCCGTTCCGGTCGTAGTTGCGGGCCGGATGCGCAAGGTGCCTGTCATCATCCACGAATCGGATATCACTCCCGGCTTGGCGAATCGTATCGCCATACCGTTCTCGACTAAAGTCTGTACAACGTTCCCAGAGACATGTGAGCATGTTACGATCGAAAAGGCGGAATATGTAGGCGCCATCGTCCGAGAGGAGTTGTTAGAGGGCGATGCAGGCACAGGCCGTGCGATTTGTCGCTTTGCTAAGGGGAAGCCTGTGCTGTTCATTATGGGCGGCAGCTTAGGCGCGAAGAGTGTCAATCAGGCTGTCAGAGACAACCTGCCCGCATTGCTGAAGAAATTCCACGTCGTGCATATTTCCGGCAAGGGACAATTGGACGATTCGATTAATGATGCAGGCTATAAGCAATTCGAATTCGTGAATGAAGAGCTGCCGCATCTTATGGCCATGGCTGACGTGATCATATCCCGTGCGGGTTCCAACTCCATCTTCGAGTTCTTGTCTTTGCGGAAACCGATGCTGCTGGTGCCGCTGCCGAAAGGCTCGAGCCGGGGCGATCAAATATTGAATGCGAGGTCTTTTGCTGATCGGGGATTTTGCGAGGTGCTGGATGATGCCGAATTACGGACGGAAGCTTTTGTACATAAAATCAACGATCTGCACGAGAAGCGGAACGATTATGTGAACAATATGCTGTCTTCTGATGCGATCGGCTCGACTGACAGGCTCGTTCAGATGATAGAGCATTATAAGCGCTAAGGGCAGTCTAAATGGTTTCTTCTTTTACTGTACTTGGAAGAAGCTTCTTTACAGGTGCGCTTGATGAGCATGCAATAACTAAGTGATAGCACTGGTTCTCAAGAATTCGGAGATTTTCTTTCATTTCTTGCTGAAAGATATTCAAAGTAAGTAAGCTTGTTTTTAGTTATACAAGTTGAATCGCATTGTTTTCCGAGGTGAAAGCAAGCTCCGTTGGAAAACGTACAGTGAAATGTGCGGATTGTGTGGTTTAACAGCATGCAGACTGCATTTTGTCCAGTGGATCTGGCTATTTTTCAGCACCTACTGCCGAACGAGTGCCGTTCCGCTGTACAAAATCCAACGGATCTTACCGCAATAGCGAAATGTATGTTGTTCCGCTGTACAAAATCCAATGCAAGACGAGACAAAGGGTTTTATGGGGTTGAACCGATTTGTCACCGATTCTGTGGAAGCGTTCGGAATGAATCTGCAATCTATTATACTGATGAGGAGAAGCTTAAAATGAGTCAGTACACCTTTATTCATAATTATAAACATATTACGGAATATAGACGGAGCTTCAACCGATTGGCGCATTCCGTGTTCGGCATTGATTTTGAAGCATGGTATGCGAGAGGCTGCTGGGATGATCGCTATGTCTGTTACTCCTTCCATGACGGGCTCGACATCGTTGCCAATGCTTCCGTGACCCATATGGATTATATGTTGGAGGGCATGCCGTACAAGGCGCTCCAGATCGGTACGGTCATGACCCATCCAGATGCCCGTAATCTCGGGTTGTCAAGGCAGCTGTTGGAGAAAATATTGTCCGACCATGAGCAGGAGTATGATTTCATCTATTTATTCGCGAATCCAGATGTGCTGCAATTTTATCCCAAGTTCGGATTCGCTCCAATGCGGGAAACTTCTTATTACGTGCGTTATTTGCTTGGTAAGACAGGCCGGAACGCGGCACGCAAGCTGAATATCGACGAGGCTGCCGAGTGGGAGTTAATCGTGCAGAAGGCAGCGGCTCGCATCCCGGTGTCCCGCCGCTGCGGAGTGGTTCACGCAGAGTCAATATTGCTGTGGTACTGCATGAATATTTTTAGTGATCACATTTATTATATAGACGACTGCGATGCCGTCGTCATTGCGGAACGCAGAGAACAAGATCTCCATGTGTACGATGTCGTTGCCGAGCGGAAGCTCTCATTGGATGAGTGGCTTCATCATTTGGCCGATCATTTCGCCGCTGAGGGGGAATACAGGGTCATCTTCCACTTTACCCCGGACTTCGATGATATCCGTCCTTTATCATACGAATGGGATCAACCGGATACACTGTTCGTGAAGACAGACCATGTATCTCTTCCGGCTGGAATCCGCTTCCCAATGACGGCTCAAGCATAGATGACTAACATGCGTCTACAGCCTGTCGTACCTTGCGAGGATCGCTTCCGCCTTACCCGTCGAGCTTTGCGATGCCCATCCACCAGTGGAGTCTCGATTGGTATAGACAGGCATTCCGCCGCGCTTAATGCCTCCATATCGCGAAATATAGTCCGTTCCGACACTTCCAGCCGCTAAGCAAGCTTGCGGGATGTCATCTTGCCGTGGCTCCCCGTAGTCCAGTCCAGCTCCGGCGGTCCGCACTACGGAGCTGCCGTTGCGAGCAAGGAAGTAGAACTACTGAATATTGGGATTTATATATACTTATATAACCAATGCACCCGTTAATCCAACAAGAAATAAGAGGGAAATAGTTATTTAAAAAGTTGTTCAATCTCTTCACGATTATATTCATCAAGCCAATCGTTGTACTTTTCATATGATGGGAGTATGGTTTCTCTATTAGTTGAAATGACTTCACATCCTCTATCATCATAAATAAAAAAGATTAGATTTTTTGTGGCATTTATGAAAAATACATCTGGATAATATGAACCGTTTTCCCTGACTAATTTGGGTTTCAAAGGAAAATCTTGATTACAAATTGCTTTAATTAGCATGGGGTATCGTAAATCTCGTTTGCTGCACTTTAAGAAATACTGAGTAGTATAATAGTCATCAGCTTCTTCTTCGTCGTCGAACATATATGGCAAAGTCTCCTGCTTTAAATGAAATTTTAAATCTTTATCATTTATGTAGCGGTTGTAGACTTTTAATCGATTTACTCTGTTTTTATAAGCTTTTCGCTGATAAACATTTGTAACAAGGAAAATTTCATCTTGTTCAGAAAAAAGACTGTTAAAAAGAGACAATGCCTGGCTATATACTCGGTCAAACATTTTAAGATTAAGCTTACCATCATCCTTAATTTGATACATTCCTTTTCCAAGTTCAAAGTGAATGCCTTTATCCCATTGATTATAAAGGCTTGGTTTCAAAATAAGTCCTGGAAAATTTATATTTAGATATTCCCTTAACTTCATCATTCGTGAACCCCACTCTTCTTCTCATTCTGCAACAATGAACTTATTGTACTACACTGTTCCTTTCGTTTTACAGTGTTATACGTTAATGTTAAATCCTCATAATCTAAGGCTATCATAAGTGGTATTGGTCGAAAATAAGCAACTGACAACAAACTGTAACCCGTAGGATGGATACTTTGAAAAAGTGCCCCTGCGGGTTATTTGATAATTTTATCCGGCCACGACCAATATGACAGTAGTTGTCATATATCTTCTGATAATCTAAAACAGTAGTCAAATGAGATGAGGAGGGCAAGGATGATGCCATTGCGCAATCAAGTTGCCGTTGTCGCTGGAGCGACCCGTGGGGCAGGACGGGGAATCGCTGCCATGCTGGGAGAAGCGGGTGCGACGGTCTATTGCACGGGCCGCAGTGTACGCGGACAACTCTCCAGCATGGGGAGGAGCGAAACGATTGAAGATACGGCCGAAATGGTGACGGCGAACGGGGGAAAGGGGATTCCTGTACGCGTGGATCATACGGTGGAGGAGGAAGTAAAGGCGCTTTTTGAACGGATAAAAGAAGAACAGAACGGGCAGCTCGATATATTGGTGAACGATGTGTGGGGAGGAGATCCTCTGACGGAATGGGGCAAAGGCTTCTGGGAGCACTCACTTGCGAACGGCTTGCTCATGCAGCAGCGGGCGGTTCACTCGCACGTGATGACGAGCTATTACGGAGCGCCGCTTATGGTTGCACGACGGCAAGGGCTTATCATCGAGATTACAGACGGCACGGATTATCGGTACCGGGGCAACATGTACTACAGCCTTGCCAAGGTATCGGCGATCCATCTGGCTGGGGCGATGGCAGAAGACCTGCGTCCACACGGGGTTGCGGCAGTCGCTGTTACCCCCGGGTTTCTGCGCTCAGAAGCGATGCTCGAACATTTCGGGGTTAGCGAGGATAATTGGAGAGAGGCAGGGAAGCAAGAGCCGCACTTCTTGATGTCGGAGACGCCAACCTATATCGGGAGAGCTGTAGCGGCGTTGGCGGCCGACCCGGATCGGATGGACAAGTCGGGGCAGTCGTTCAGCACGTGGGGCTTATCGGATGAATACGGGTTCACCGATGCCGACGGCGGCCGTCCGCATTGGGGCAAATACGCAGCCGAGCAAGGATTTTAACGTACGATACGAATCAAGGCCGGTCTTTAATTGACCGGCCTTCTGTTTTGGCTTTGTGATTGCCGTTATTGCTTCTCGATGACGATGAGACAGGTGCTGTCGGGAAATGGCACCGGCTCTCTACGTTCGTTCATGAAGGACGTTTTCGGCGCAAGCGCCTCTGTGTAGCCGTCCTGCAAGTAATGATCGCACTTGATGATGACAGCGCGAGCGCCCAATGTCTTCACGATGAAATTCCCATATTGCGACGGTGTGAAATAACCGAATTGCTCTTGGACTTCGTGGACATACGCTTCAGGTCCCCAAGTGTAAGTATACAGGAACTCCATGGCGTCATTTATCGGCATCAACACTTCGTATGGCGACAAACGCTCATATCGAATCTTTCTTCCGGCGAAATCTTTGGCGTACCGCTCCAGCCACGACATGCCGTCTTCCTTGCGGAACGCGATGATCCGCTTCTGATCCGCAGGCTCGCTCATAATCCCGTCGCGGATAATGATGCGGCCGCCCGGCGGAAGGACATCGAATGCGCTCCGGAGGGCGGCCGCAACGGTGTCATGGTTGAAGCTTCTTCCTTCATATTCGATATAGGAGTACAGCTCATGCAGGATGGACGAGAAGATGATCGTATCGATGCTCCCCGGCTCGACATATTGCTTAAGGTTAAGCGCATCGCCCTTCATGACGCGCCAGCTCCGGTTCTCACGCTGCTTCCTGCGCTCAAGCGTCTCGATGACATTTTGTGAAATATCGATTCCAATCGCCTGTGTGCCGGGCAGGCGGTCCTCAATCAAGTCAAGCATGATCCCTCCGCCAGGGCCGATATCGATGACGCCGACTCCGGTCACATAATCGAGAATAACTTGCTTATAATCCGCAGACCGGTTCATATCGGACAAATAATCCTCTTCATTATGGAACCGATCGTATGCGTCGCGCCGCAATTCGAACAAGTCGAACAGCATCAGAATCGCTTTCTCATAGAGCGGCGTCTTCTCGGCTTCGATGCAGAAGTCGATCAACTTTTCCGCGGCGGCAGAGAATTCGAAGTTTACATACATACTGTCCTGTGCTTCATCAAGATGATCAATATGGAAGGTCAGATGCGGACTATCCGGCGTGCGATGGTTCCTGATATCTTCATAAGTGAGTTCCCGCAATGCCTTTTCGATCATCCGTTTTTTGTAAACATTTATTTTCTTCCGGCCTTTGAAATCATAATACATGCTGTTCATCAACCGCTCGAAGCTGATATGGCGCACATGCTCCGTCTGCGGAGCAGCTAAGGTCATGAGGAAGATTTTGATGAATTCTTCGAACGAAAACTCATGTAAGGCCGCTTCGACGAACCATAAGGTTTTGTCATTCAATGCACGGAGCGCGGTCATAATATGCGGTTGGATTTCCAGCTTCGCCAGCTCGGCCTCCACGTTTTCGCCGCTGCGGACAGACAGCTCCCGCAAGTGACGGAACCGTTCCTGCAAGGAGAAGGCGTTATCGAATTGGCCTGTCACGATCTGATCGACAACGTCCTCGACCCGGCTCTTCAGCGAATTCCACAATTCGGGCGAGACCGCGGCAATGACGCAGCGATTCAGCGGCAGAAGCAGATCCCGCAGCTCCCGGGACGATACGATACCCTGCTTCACCAATTGAAATAAGGGAGCGTTTTCGATTAAAGGCACTTCTCCGCGCAAATATTGTCCGATAAGTCCATGCGTATAAATAAGCGTGTGCGTAAGCTGGCTGCGTTCATGGCTGTTGTCAGCGACGTGCTGCTTATAGATCTGAGCGGAGCCGACGTTATGGGCGAACAGCGACACGCCCTGTTCCTGCCAGACGATCCGCTGGCGCACGGTCCCGCCCTTGGCGGCCTCTGACCATTTCAGCACCGTTTCCACTGTTTCCTTAATCCAGAAGGACAACGGCATGCGTGCCAACTCTTGCAGTGTCCGTTCTACATAGTCAAGCACCGGGTTGGAATTCGCGAGCTGCCGCAGCGATTGAATTCGTTCGAGATTGACAATCCGCTCCTCGGCCGTCACGATGTATTCCAACCAGCGGTTCTCCTCCAGCAGTGCGGTTTCGCCTTGTCTGTAGGATTGAATAGCCTTTAATGATTGCAGCAAGAGCCTCACCTTTTTTCTATAGAATCGACATTAACATATTCAATATTTTGAAGCACCCACACCCCAAGGCGCAAGCTAACTAACATGAGGGGGATTCTTAGCGATATAATTTGACTTAAAATCTGGATGATGCTCATCCGATTGGATTTTGTGCAGCTAAAACAGCATATAATCCTCTTAATGCGGTGCTTCATTGGAATTATCCCATGCGCTCCAATGCTTTCTCGCTTATTGCTCAGCAATCGCTGGCTAATTGCCAAATCCATTGGATGAAACACAGTCTAAATTAGTTGAACGCGTTCCAATCATTCTCCCCTTGGGTCAGGCCAGTACCAACGATTCCCGCCTGTCTCAGGCGCAAGACGTGTGATCGAACGGTAATGCTGCCGCATTGTCTGAGGAGTAAGATTACTGTAGACATGTATATCAAAGTTAACTTCATCCTATGGATACCCCTTCTGAACGAGAGGGAGAATGGAGAGAAGTCTTGGCAACGTATCGTTATAGGCTGGACATGCTGGCTGTTATGACTTTGGAAAACAATACATCGATGCGGTTTCAGCTAGCGTATATAGCAGATGAACATGATGATGGAATACCTTATAATACTACAACATGAAGAGATGCCGGACAATTAATGTGGCAGAAGACACGCCCTGTCCGAAGCCGATTCATCCAGTATCATGTCTGCATATATGGAGTCGTCAATACATGGGCGGGGGAAGCTTGAACTTGCTAGCTGTGCCGAAGGTTCCGGTGCTTTATAATGTGGAAAGAACGAATCAATCAAAAGAACGAAGGAGGCAGATTTTCATGAACAAAGTGTTAGTTTTAGGGGGAACTCGCTTTTTCGGCAAAAAGCTGGTAGAGGCGTTGCTGCGGCAAGGCGCAGACGTGACGATAGCAACAAGAGGGAAGACTGCGGATTCGTTCGGGAATGCGGTGAAGCGGATTACGGTGGACCGCACCGATTCCGTGGCGTTCGAGTCCGCTATCGGATCAGCCGAATGGGATGTTGTGTACGACAATATCTGCTTCACGCCGCAAGAAGCGGAGGAAGCTTGCGCCATCTTCGCCGGCAGGGTACAACGATACATATTGACGTCCAGCTTATCAGTCTACGAGTTCGGTCCAGAGCGAAGAAGTGAATCGGATTTCAACCCCTATATGTACCCAATCCAGTTGGAGGAACAATCTGAGTACAGCTACAAGGAAGGAAAGCGCTGCGCGGAAGCGGTGCTATTGCAGAAAGCCTCGTTTCCGGTCTGTACGGTCCGTTTTCCGATCGTGCTTGGAGCGGATGATTACACGAAGCGTCTTCATTTTCATGTTGAGCATGTGCGGCAAGATAAGCCAATCGGCATTCCTTCTCTGGAGGCGAAGCTGTCATTCATCAGCTCTGACGAAGCGGCGGAATTCCTGGCCTGGCTGAAGGACAACGCTGTGGAAGGGCCGGTGAACGCATGCTCGACAGGAGAGCTGTCGCTGCGGGAAATCGTCACTACCGTCGAAGAAGCAGTCGGACAGCAGGCGCACGTGATTTCTGATACGTCCGAGTTGGACGATGGGCATAAGTCTCCATTCGGCACGGCAGACAGCTGGTTCATGGACACGACGAAAGCGCAGCAGCACGGATTTGCATTCCGTAACGTGACGGATTGGTTCGTGCCGCTTGTTCGCGATATCGCGGCTGGACGGGCATAACGGACGATAATCAGGATGTCGAAGCTCTTTGACGGTTGCAGATGAACCATCCTATGTTTTGTTTCAACAGCTATGGAAGCCGATCTCTCGGCCATTACGCCAAGCTCAGGCAGCAGCATCGATGCTGCTGCCTGTTTTGATCAATGGTGAAGCTATGTCATCATGAAGGGACTCGTATGCAAATAGATTTGCATCAGGATTGCGCTGCCCCGTAGACGACCGTAATGTCCTCAAAATATCTCCCGTTGATTCCCGAATGCGCGTACGCGCACGCCTTTGCTTTTCGCCTTTTCCAACAGCCCGATCGAGCTTATAAGGATTGACTCCTCCGTCATTGTAATAATAGATGGACTATAATAAGTCATTATTTTCAAGTCCGTATCCAAGAACCAAGAGAACAAAGGGGGAAAAGGAATGAATGTTCGTTGGCTTGCGCGAATCTGGAAGAGGAGAATGACGAGAAGAAGCGTGTTTATTACGATTTTACTATCGTACCTTGTCATTTTGCTGCTGCCTGTGACGGTTGGAGGCATCTTCTACCAGCGCATCGAACAGATCATGATCAACAATGCGATTCGCACGAACGTAGGGCTGTTGAAGCAGCTGAATCAGATTACGGATTCTCGATTGAAGGAAGTGGATCAGCTCACTGCACAGGTGGCGCTCAACCCGAAGGTGAAGTGGCTCTTGAACAATGCGGGCAGCGAAAGTCTGCAGAAGCAAATGAAAGTGATTGAAGCGTTGAAAGAGTTGAAGAAGTATAAAAATATAAGCAGCTTCATCAGTGATTTTTTCATTTACTTTCAAACAAATGACATGATTCTCACTCCAGACATGAAGACGGATTCATCCTTGTTCTTTCAACAAATCACTATGTTTCCAGGAAGAGATTACAGCTGGGTTCGGGAACGCCTGCTCGCTGGATTTCATCATAAGACCTATTTGCCATCCGAACCGGTCAAGCAAGGGAACGTGCAATCCAATACGATCACCTTCGTGCAGTCCCTTCCTTATGAATATGTATCGGACATCCAAGGACAACTGATAGTTCTTATTGAAGAACAGCAGATGAAGAATATGTTGACCCAGATCGAAGGCGTGAACAATGGCTCCCTGGTCATCTTCAATGAGAAGCAAGAAGTGCTTATGTCTACGCTGCGTGACAATAGTGCTGCAGCAATCTGGAAGCATCTTCATTTTGCAAACGGTTACAATGAAATCGACATCAACGGTGAACGAATGATACTGTCGGACGTGAACGGGAGCAACGGTTGGAAATATGTATCGGTCATTCCGAAAAAGGTCGTATTGAAGGACGTGCTCGTTATTAAAAAATGGGCGCTGTTCGTCCTCGTCGGATGTCTTGCTGCAGGGCTTGGCGCATCCTATGTGATGGCATTCCGGTATTATCAGCCAATTAGAGATGTCGTGCAGATGTTGAGTCACCGTAAATCCTCGGAGGGGGAGACGTACCGCGATGAATTTGATTTGATTAAGAAATCAGTCATCCGCTCTATGGATGAGGAGGACAAGCTGCGGCAAACGTTGGCGGAACAGTCGCCGGTGCTGCAGGCCAATTTCCTGTCCCGCCTCATTCGCGGACACGTCGATCTGTCCCATGGCATGAAGGAGACGCTTAGCTTCATGGACATTCGGCTGCCTCACGATTATTACGGTGTCATTCTCATACATATTGTGGACTGCTCCCGGTTCATCCAAGGCGACACGGAGCGTGAATGGGGATTGGTGCGGTTCGTGCTTACGAATCTCGGGCATGAACTGCTGCAGGAGCAAGGCTATATTGTGGAAATGGAGCGTGATCGGCTGGCGGTGCTGCTCAATGTGGCCGAGTCTTCGGAATCCGTCTGCTCGATCCGGGATGAACTGTTGTGCCGGCTGAAAGAGGCGGTGCAGGAGCGGTTCAAGCTGTCGCTGGCCTTTGGCGTTAGCCCCATTTACCGCGGAATGGATCAGATCGGGACCGCGTATGGCGAAGCGATGATGGCGCTCGATTATTGGATTATTCATGGTATCGAATCGATCATGTACTACGAGAACATTCACTCGGTGAAGTCGCCGTTCTACCATTATCCGATTGAGACAGAGATTCAATTAATGAATGTGGTCAAGAGCGGGGAAGCGGATGTTGCGGAAAAGCTGCTGCAGCAAATATTCGTCATGAATTGGCAGCAAGATCATGTCACGCCGGACCGGGTGCGATGCTTGGCCATTGATTTGTTAACGACATTAATGAAAATATTGAACGGCATTCAGGTGGATGACCTTGAAGTGTTCGGCGAGTCGGTCGATCCCGCTCGATTGGCAGCGCGGCCGATAGCAGTGGAGGACATGCAGGAGCAGATTATGCAGCATTTTCGCACGCTGTGCCATTACATCCGGAGGGAACGCAGCGATCATCATGACCGTTTGTACCGGGGGATGGCGGAATACATCGGCAAGCATTTTCATGATCCCAATCTGAGTCTGAATACGATGGCAGCCGAGTTCGAGATGACATCGCAATATATTTCGGCCTTCTTCAAAAAGTATAGCGGGCGCAACATAACGGAATACATCGCGGAGCTGCGGATGCAGGAGTCCAAAAAAATGCTCGCGGACGGAACTCTGACGATATCCGAAATCGCGCAAAGAGTAGGGTATGCCAGTGATGTAGGCTTCTTGCGCTTCTTCAAGAAGAACGAGGGAATCACACCGGGAAAATATCGTGAAATGCTGGAGCAGCAAGCGGATCGGAAGAATGGTTAACCGATCTTAAAAACGGTAAGTGAGCATGCATACATTCGGTTAACTTAGATTGAAAACGTTTACTTACTGTCTCGCGAGGAGCTCGCTATAGTTGGAATCATACCAATTCCGATGGGAGGTCATTAGATATGAAACGTCACTCGTGGCGACAAGCAAGTCTGATCATGGTATCTCTCGTCATGATCGCAACCATGTTCTCGGCCTGCAGTGAGAAGAAGGCGCCAGAAGCGGCTCCTTCCACTGATATTCCGGCAGAGGAAGTGAAATTACCCGCTTCCTTGACGTATTGGGCTTCGATGGGAAATGCGGGGACCGTCATGAAGAGCTTCAGCGAGATGGGAGCCTACAAAGAACTGGAGAAGCGGACAGGAACGAAAGTCGAATTCCAGCATCCGCCTTCTGGTCAAGAAGCCGATCAGTTCAATCTGATGCTAGCTTCCGGCAAGCTGCCTGACGTCATTGAGTATTCGTGGGGTGGGGTAGCCAAGGGGCCGGATCAAGCGATTAAAGAGAAGCGGATTCTCCGCTTGAATGAGCTGATTGAGAAGTATGCTCCGAATTTGAGCAAAGTGTTGGCGGATCGACCTGATTTGAAGAAGCTCGTCACGACGGACGAAGGCAATATCTATGTATTTCCGTTCTTGCGTCCGGAACAGGAGCTGTTGACATTCATGGGGCCGACAATTCGTCAAGATTGGCTCGATAAGCTAGGGCTTCAAGTGCCGACGACAATTGAGGAATGGGAGAAAATGCTCATCGCTTTCCGCGACGGAGATCCGAATGGGAACGGCAAGAAAGATGAGATTCCGTTCCTTCTGCGTGATATCAATGTAGCCTTTGTCGGCGCGTATGGCATTACAGACGGTTTCTACAGAGAAGGCGAGGTCATCAAGTACGGCCCGATTCAACCGCAATACAAGGATTATGTAACCATGTTAAACCGTTGGTATAAGGAGGGCTTGCTGGACAAAGATTATGCCACGACCGATGGCAAGCTGCAGGATGCGAAAATGACGGGCAACCTGCTCGGTTCCCTCGTAACATACAACGGTTCGGGTGTCGGACGCTACATGAACCTGATGAAGGAGAAGGATCCGAGCTTCAAGCTGGTTGGCGCGCCTTATCCGACTGCTATTCCGGGTCAAAAAGCGCTTGGCCAGGCAGACTCGCCCTTTGCTGGCGTCGGGGCAGCTGTCTCCGCTTCGGCCAGCAATCCGGAGGAAATCGTAAAGTGGATGGACTATAAATATGGCGAGGAAGGGCATATCTTGTTCAACTTCGGCGTCGAGGGCGAAAGCTACAAGATGGAGAACGGCTATCCGAAATATACGGACGAAATTATGAACAACCCGGACGGACTGCCGGTCGCGCAAGCGATGGCCAAATATATGCCCGTGAACTGGTCCGGTCCGTTCGTGCAGGACAAACGTTACATCGAGCAATATATTGAGCTTCCAGAGCAGAAGGAAGCGATGAAGAACTGGCTGGATGCCGACCGCAGCAAGCTGCTGCCGTCGCTGACACCGACCTCGGAAGAAAGCTCCTCCTATGCTTCGATTATGGCAGATATCAATACGTACAAGGCGGAAATGTTCGATAAGTTCATCATGGGCGCAGAACCGATCGACAACTTCGATAAATTCGTCGAGACGATTAAGTCGATGGGGATTGAGGATGCGATTAAAGTGCAACAGGCTGCTTTGGATCGATTCAATAAGCGATAAGGAGCACACATTCGTGCCGGGTATTCCGGCACGAATCTTCTTCATAAGGAGGGAATGACATGCCGGTACCAGAGAAAGCGACGGCGCATACCGGATCCCAAGCACAACCGGGCTTTATTCGGCGCGTGATCCGAGACGCCAAGATGAACAAGTATATTTATTTGATGCTGCTGCCCGTTGTCGTGTACTATGCTGTCTTTCATTACGGACCGATGTACGGGATTCAAATCGCATTCAAAGATTACTCCCCAGCCTTGGGATTTCTTGAAAGCCCGTGGGCAGGCATAAAATATTTCGAAGAATTTTTCAACAGCCACTTCTTTTGGAGAATCGTCCGCAACACGCTGTTGCTCAGTTTTTATGAGCTTGTATTCTCGTTTCCCGCACCGATTATATTGGCGTTGCTCTTGAATGAAATCCGCCATCACATGTTCAAGCGCGCCGTACAGACGATTACCTATATTCCACATTTTATCTCTATTGTCGTCATCGTCGGGATGATGGTTGATTTTCTGGCACGAGACGGGCTTATCAACAACATCTTAGGATGGTTAGGCGTCGAAGCTGTCGCCTACTTGCGGGAGCCGGAATGGTTTCGGAGCATCTATATTACGTCTGGCATCTGGCAGGGGGTAGGCTGGGGCACGATCATTTATTTGGCTGCGATATCGAACATCGATCCTTCGCTGTATGAAGCGGCCAAAGTGGACGGCGCGTCGAAGTGGCGCCAGGTGCTCCATATTACGATTCCGGGCATTATGCCGACGGTTATCATTTTGCTTATTCTGCAGATGGGCAGCCTCATGTCCGTCAGCACAGACAAAATCTTGCTGATGTACAATTCATCGACGTATGAAACCGCTGATGTCATTGGCACATACGTATACCGCAAAGGTCTGTTGGAGTCGAATTACAGCTACAGTACGGCCATCGGACTATTCAACTCCATCATCAATTTCGCGCTTCTCATTTTGGCGAACACGGTGAGCCGTCGCGCAAGCGATACGAAGCTGTGGTAGAGGGGGAGCTGCAGTTGATGAACAAATGCGACAGAGGAGGGACCAGCTGGTGAATAAATTGTCGATTGGCGAACGAATTTTTGAATTTTTCAATATCCTGTTCATGATATGTCTTTGTCTGGTCACGTTATATCCGTTCGTGTACGTGCTGTTCGCTTCGCTCAGCGATCCGTCATGGCTCGTTCAGCAGCGCGGACTCATCTGGTTCCCGCACGGATTGACATGGGATGCCTATCGGCTCGTCTTCGAGAATCCGATGATTACGAGCGGGTATTTGAATACCTTGTTCATCGTCGTAGTCGGCACCTTCGTGAACGTGTTCATGACGGCGCTCGGCGCGTATGGGTTATCGCGGCAAAATGTAATGTGGAAAAACCCGATTATGTTCTTCATCGTGTTCACGATGTTCTTCTCGGGCGGGTTGATTCCAAGCTATTTGCTCGTGACCGGTCTAGGCATGCTGGACAGCCTATGGGCGCTCATTGTTCCGGGTGCGGTGAGTGCGTTCAACTTGATTATAATGCGCACGGCATTTCAAGGCATTCCGATAAGTCTGGAGGAATCGGCCAAGCTGGACGGCGCGAACGACTTCACCGTGCTTGTCCGCATTATTCTGCCGTTGTCTCTGCCCGTTATTGCGGTCATGATTCTATTCTACGGTGTTGGGCATTGGAATTCCTGGTTCGGAGCGCTCATATACTTGCGAGACCGTGAATTGTATCCGCTGCAGCTCGTGCTGCGCGAAATTCTGATTACGAACAGTACGGACAGCATGCTCACCGGAGCTGGTGCGGCGGATAAGATGCCTATAGGAGAGACGATTAAATACGCGACCATTATCGTCGCCACCGTCCCGATTCTGCTGCTGTATCCTTTCCTTCAGAAGTATTTCGTGAAAGGGGTCATGATCGGGGCCATCAAGGAGTAAATGGAATGGGGCTATCCCTTGGGTTCTCTGTTGGGAGAGCCCCATTGCTAATGGTGTATGTGGAAACGAATGCTTGAAGCACCATGTCAAGGAATCTCAAAGTGCGGGAAGATGTGTCATAGCTGCGCTAAAGAACGCAAAAGGATTGCTAAATCCGCCTAATTTCACCCCTATAGGCTTTTAACAGGGCCGAGGCGGGGATACATTCAATATAATGGAGACGTATCATGATAATAGGGAGGGCTTCTTAATGGGTGATATTGCAGGCGGGTTTGGTTCCCACTTTACGTCTACTGGTGTTATCTTGGTTCTTTTCATCCTGTTAGTAATTGTGTCTCGTGGATTCATTTAAACATTAGCAGTCCCCATAAAAAGAGCTTTATGTGACTCCACCTAGCCGATTTACAGGCCTCGTTGACAATCCTGATGGTTATTCAGGATTTTTTTGTTGCTTGCAATTAGAAGGGAAATAAAACCCGGTGAGGAAGAACTCACACGGCTCTAAGGATCTGTTCAATTCCCTCTGTATTGCTCCCATCTGTACTGGTCCATCTAATGGAATTGTATCTATATTGTATCTTTATTAGATCTCAATTATTTTACTATAATATTTATAGCTATATTGAAAGGCATTCAATTCGGGAGGGCTGCTTATGTCCGTGATCATAAGACCTGTTGAACCAAGTGATAAACAAGAAATAACATCCTTGATGTATGAGTATATCGTTGATTTTTATCAAAGACCAAAACCGGCAATAGAAAAAGTACATAGCTTAATTGACACACTGCTTGGAAAAAATAGAGGAATTCAGTTCGCAGCTCAGAAGGAAGGTAAGCTTGTTGGGTTTGCAACCCTTTATTTCACATTCAGTACGATTCAAGCAGATCAAATAACCGTAATGAATGACCTATATGTAATTGAGGAAGCCAGAGGAACTGGGGCAGCCCAAGAGCTGTTTGAAGCCTGTGCAACATTTTCGAAAGATAACGGATATGCTCATATGTCATGGATTACGGCCGCTAATAATTATCGTGCCCAACGGTTCTATGACAAAATGGGAGGAACCCGTGGTGATTGGATCAGTTATTCGATCTGAATGTGGCTTCGGTTTCAACTGGTTGAAAAGTAACAAGCCAAGGCATAGTGGCGGCGGGCAAGAATCAATTGGCGGGGAGAGTGCCGTCTAAACATAATGGGGCTGTCCCTTGGGTCTTGTCAGACCCATTGGGACAGCCCCATATGCTTCATGCTGCCAACGTTATGACATTTTGGCTGCTAACATACGGTTTCCGTACGCATCGCGATGCTCGATAGTTATCGTTCCCTGACCGTTTCTCGTAAATATAACCCGCTCATCGATATACTTGGCGGCGAACGTTGCTCCATGTTCAGTTGCCGAGATCGGTACGATTTCATATTTGTACCATGCGCCATGTCGCTTGGCCATCTGCAAGTACAGCTTCTGTTCTTCTTGGGTAATGATGATGATCGAGCCTGGGTGAATGCCGAACTCATGGAATCGGTTGATATAAGCCCCCACCGCAATTTCAACCGTGCTGAATCGCGACAAGCTTGTGAAGGCTTCCTGCCAATCGACGTCTGTGGCATGAGAGCCGTCCGGCTCCCTTCGTTCGTAGATACCGATATACCGCTCCATCTCCTCAGCGGCAAGCGCAATCGCCGTCACCGTCTCCGGCATGTCTATTTCGTCACCGAATGCGATTCTTGCCAAGTCGCCGCTTATCCGCTCCACCGGCGTAATGTTCACGTTGCTTAACACGATAATAACGAGATCATCATCGACAAACCGATTGAAGTCGGCACAGAAGCCGTTCATCGTGCCATGATGAGCGACGCGCTTCCGTTTCACTCCGTCTATCGTTTCTTCATTGACGACCCAGCCGTATCCGCCGAATATGGGCGAGTATGGTCCAAATATGTGGTGCAGTGATTCTCGGCCGAGAAGTGACTCCGTATAAAGCGCGCGATCCCATTTATATAAATCCGCTATCGTGGAATACATACCGCCTCCGCCGAGAGAGATGGACATGTCGACGTATTCAGCCGGAATGATCTTGTTGCACACCGAGTAACCGGAGGCGAAATGCTTCAACACCGTTCGGCTGTCCTCGACGCCCGAGTCATTCATATTCAGGGGTATGCAGATTCGTTCGACAATATAATCCGCGTAGGACAGCCCTGATACTCTCTCAATGATGGCGCTTAACAATATGAAAGAGGAACTGGTGTAGCTCGTCCGTTCTCCCGGCTGGAATTGCAGTGGTTCATGTTGAAAAGACGCTATCGTCTGCTCTATCGGGGAATAGAGACGCATGGTGCGTTCCCAATAACCCGGCAGTCCGGCATAACCGGGAATGCCGGACGTGTGCGTCAACAGGTGATGAAGCTTGATCTCGTTCCCGCACGGATAATCGGGCAAATATTCGTCGATAGCATCGTGGACTGAGAGCAGTCCCTGCTCTTGCAGCTGCATAATGGCCAACGCGGTGAAGCCTTTCGTAATGGAACCGATGCGGAATTTGGTTTGCGGAGTGTTGGGGACCTCGTGTTCCCAATTGGCCATTCCGTATCCTTCCGATAATAAGATGTTCCCTCGGAGAGCGACAAGCGCGGCTCCATTGAAGTGACCATTCCGGGAAAGAGCGTCCATGTACTGATGCAAATAAACGGTCGTCTCGTGAATGGATGCGTTGGTTTCTTTATTTTTCATAAGTGCAGTCCTCCTGTTTCTATCTGGCGAAGGAGCACATCAGGGAATTAGTAACGAATTGGCACGGAGATAAAATTTAAAAGCGGAACGACTCATCGTCTTGTCCGCAGCAGTTGAGTTCAATTGCATACACCCTGCGCTCCTGTAAAGGTCAAAATGGACAGACTTATCCCTTGGAGTGTATACACCAAAAAATAAATCGGTATCCATCATTGAAATGACAATTTACAGCATTGCTGGCATACGTGAATCTCCTTCCAAATATCTCCGTATACGCATCATATAATAGAATCGAAGGAATGGAAAGCACTTCAGGTATTGACAATGTGTATAATTGTCATTTGACAGTTGTCCCAATGCATGTAAAAATAGTATACAACTTTATGATATGAACTTCCGCGACGAGAAGAGTAAGTGATGGGCTGTTCCACAGAGAGTTGGCGTATTGCTGCAAGCCAATGTCCAGCGCATGACCGAATGTCCTCTCCGAGAAGCAAGGCTGAACGACAGTAAGCTTTGCCGGAATCCTCCGTTACCAGGAATGCGTGCATAGTCACGTCATGAGCAGCAACATACAGATCCATACGCAATATTGTTGAATTTGGGTGGTAACGCGGGTACAGACCCGTCCCTTTCTAGGGACGGGTCTTTTTGATCTCATATGTATCAGGGGGAGAGCAGATTGAATCAATCATTAACAAAGAAACATATCTTTTTCACGGGATTAATGCTATTTTCATTGTTCTTCGGGGCGGGGAACCTTATCTTTCCGCCTATCTTGGGACAACAGGCGGGTGACAGCTTCGTTCCCGCCATCATCGGCTTTATCTTAACAGGAGTAGGATTGCCGCTGCTTGCCGTCGTCGCGATCGCGTTGTCCGGACGCGATATGCAGCATTTGGCCGGGCGGGTGAGCCCGCGATTCGGCATCTTCTTTGCCATCATCGTCTATGTGTCGCTTGGGCCCGCGATGGGGATACCGCGCGTCGCCAACGTGGCGTATGAAATGGGCTTCAGCTCGTTCCTGCCATCACACCATGCATCCAATCCATGGATTCTGTTCGTGTACACGCTCATCTTTTTCGGCTCCGTGTTCTGGATGAGTCTCAATCCTTCGAAGCTGGTCGAACGTATCGGAAGCTGGCTTACGCCCATGCTGCTGTTGTCGATCGCGCTCTTGTTCATCGGCGGGGTGCTGTATCCGATCGGAGAAGGAGGACCGGCTATCAATGAGTATGTCGAGTCGCCCGGATTCAAAGGTTTCATGAATGGCTATCTAACCATGGACACCATTGCGGCGCTGGCCTTCGGCATCATCGTGCTGAATTCGATTCGCGCCCAAGGTGTCACAGAGAAACGGGCCGTCGCGAAAGCGGCCATTCAAGCCGGCCTCATTGCCGGTATCGGACTGTCGCTTGTCTATGCAGCGCTTGGATACTTGGGCGTCACCAGCGTATCGCTCGGGTATTTCAAGAATGGAGGCCAATTGCTGACCGATGTCGTGCTGCACTTGTTCGGCCGTTCCGGGCTGATTCTGCTCGCTGTCATCGTTACGCTGGCTTGTCTCACTACATGCATTGGGCTCGTTTCCGCCTGCAGCCAGTATTTTGCAACCTTGATGAAAGGGATGGCATACAATCGGATTGCGCTGGTCATCTGTTTATTGGGTTTGCTGGTAGCTAATCTGGGATTGAACAAAATCCTCTCGATTTCCGAGCCAATCTTACTTGTCATTTATCCGGTCGCCATTGTGTTGCTCCTATTGTCTTTCGTTCATAAATGGTTTGGCGGTTATTCCCAAGTCTACGCGGGGGCACTTATCGGAACCGTTCTAATCAGCTTGTTCGACGGCTTGAAAGGAGCGAAAGTTCCTATCGAATTCGCCCTGCCGGTGCTTCGGCATATCCCTCTCTATGCGGAAGGGATCGGGTGGTTCATTCCGGCGCTGGCCGGCGGTGCTATTGGTTATGTGATCGGAAAGCTTATGGCGGCTCGTGACAAGCAATCATTCAATTCTACTAAAAATTGACAACGATTCTGTGGCCGTGATACGCTGTTGGCAGCATATCGGGGCCATAACGGAATGTGTGCCACATGTCGATGGTTCAGGGGAGGAATCGGAAGATGAAGCAAGTCATTGTAACTATGAAAAGGCTGAACGAATGCACATATGATCAGGGATTGCAGCTGTGGAATGAAGGGTTTACAGGTTATTTTTCGGATATGACCCGCAATCTGGAACAGCATCTAGCTCACATGAGCGTGAACGGCATTCAACCGCACCTATCGGTCGTCGCTTATGCAGACGCTCAGCCGATTGGATTCGTGCTAATTGCTGTTCGTACCGTGCGCGGCAAGAAATTGGCCTGGAACGGGGGAACAGGCGTAGCTCCTTCCTGCCGAGGTCAAGGCATTGCCAAAGCAATGATGGAGGAAGCGATCCGTCTTATCCGAGAAGAGGGAGTGCATACCGTTTATTTAGAGGTTGTCGCGCAAAATGACAACGCCATCCGCGCCTACCGGCATGTCGGATTTCAAATCACTGATCGGCTAATTGGCATGCGGCATGATGGGGGCTTGGATGCCAATGCTTTCAAGCTTGACCCATCGGATTCGTTCAGCCTGCATTGGGGGAAACCCGTTGAAGCGGCTGACCTGTCTTTTTATAAGGAGGCAGCGGCATGGTCGTCTCAATGGCACAATATTCGCGAAGGACATAGTCTTATCGTCCATGATTCTGACGGAAGTGCTGTGGCATATGCGCTCTATAAACAGGTGACAGACGATTACGGAAAGCTGAAGTCGTTGGTCCTGTATCAGTGCGAGGTCGCCGCTGGCCGAGCAGATAAGGATGCGCTGTATCGGGCGATGCTGTCAGAAGTATACGGGCCGAATTACGCGGAATGTGACCGGATGGTGTACAATGTATCGTTTGAACCGGAATTAATCAGCTTGCTGCTGGAAGCAGGATTTACGACGATATTTGAGCAAAATTTGATGGTGTTGGAGCAGGAATGAGTTCGATAAGGGACTCTGCTTCAAATGCTGAGGCCAGCCAGAGGAATCTGGCTGGCTTTTTTTATCAGCTGTTCACATATTCATAAAAATCGCCAAAAATGCATGAAAAACTACAATTGGAAATGAAAGCGCATGAAATGTTTTGATTTTAGCTGCAATCGAGTCGGATTTAGAAAAATATGTGCAAATAGAGTACTTTATATTATGTCGTCAATTTAATATGATGAAGATAATGTATGGAGCATCTTGGAAAAAATCCTCGTAAGATGCTTGAATGAGTACTCCCCCTCATCTTCACTCATTCTCAATTACATTGAATGCGCTTACTATACAGTGAGCACCGAGTTCAAATACGGTTGCAACCCGCTTCCTCATTGCAGCCGCTCCTTATCTAATGAAATGTAGAAATGAAAGAACGATAGAAGATGGTAGATGGTAGGCTCGTTAACACTAACAGCTAACGGGTATGCTGTGCTGTGTGAAAGTGTGAAAAGAAACGCAAAGTGTGCTGAAAGCAGTTGCTTATGACAGATCGTACGGGAGGAAATCAGGTGAGATTGACACCTCGAGAGCAAGAAAAGCTGATGGTCGTAGTCGCGGCTGATCTCGCGCGAAGACGCAAAGACCGTGGACTGAAGCTGAACTATCCAGAAGCGGTTGCGCTGATAACGTATGAAATTATGGAAGGGGCCCGTGACGGCAAGACAGTTGCTCAGTTGATGAGCGAAGGTGCCACAATTCTGTCGCGATCAGATGTGATGGATGGCATTGCCGAAATGATCCCCGATATTCAAGTGGAAGTGACGTTCCCCGATGGGACGAAGCTGGTAACGGTTCACGATCCGATTCGATGACTGACGTATCATTACGTATGGACCGAACAAGTAATACACATCCAATCCAAGGGGGAAGCAGAGTGATTCCAGGGGAATATATTTTGCGTGACGATGAAATCGTTTGCAATGACGGGCGCAAGACGCTTGCCATCGAAGTGCTGAATGTCGGCGATCGTCCGATACAGGTCGGATCGCATTTTCACTTCTACGAAGTGAATGCTGCGTTGCAATTTAACAGGGAAGCCGTTTTTGGCATGCATTTGAACATTCCATCCGGCGCGGCCGTACGCTTTGAACCAGGAGATGCCAAGGAAGTGGTGCTAGTTCCGTTTGCCGGAGAACGTAAAGTTTACGGACTGAACAACTTGACGGAAGGATCTTTGGACGAGAGAGTGCTCGTTGCCACCAATTATACAGAATCATCAACTGCATCCGAAGCTGTGGAAACGGGGGCGGAACAATGAGTTTTCGCATGTCGAGACGACAATATGCGGACATGTTCGGACCGACGACAGGCGATGCGGTTCGCCTGGCGGATACCGAGCTGTTCATTGAGATAGAACGCGACTACACTCGATACGGAGATGAGTCGAAGTTCGGCGGGGGCAAGTCGATACGCGACGGTATGGGACAGCATCCGCTGATTACGCGTGAAGAGGGAGCGCTTGATCTGGTCATTACCAATGCGATCGTGGTCGATTATACGGGCATCTATAAGGCGGATATCGGAATACGCGATGGCAAGATTGCGGGGATCGGCAAGAGCGGAAATCCGCTTGTCATGGATGGCGTTGAGTTAATTATCGGGGCCAGCACCGAAATTATTTCCGCCGAAGGGCTTATCGTAACCGCAGGAGGCATTGACACGCACGTGCACTTCATTAATCCGCATCAGGTGGAGCATGCACTGGCTTCCGGGCTCACGACGCTTATCGGCGGTGGAACGGGTCCCGCGGAAGGATCGAAAGCGACGACGTGCACCTCCGGCGAATGGCATATGCATCGAATGCTGGAAGCTGCGGAGGGCTTGCCGATTAATGTCGGATTTCTCGGCAAAGGCAGCGGCGCGCGCGAAGAGCCGATGGCGGAACAAATCCGGGCCGGAGCGATCGGCTTGAAGGTGCACGAGGATTGGGGAGCAACGGCCTCAGCGATTGATCATTCCCTGCGGGTTGCGGACAAGTATGACGTTCAGGTGGCGCTTCATTCCGACACACTGAATGAAGGCGGATTCGTCGAAGATACGATTGCTGCCATTAAAGGCAGAATCATTCACACGTATCATACGGAAGGCGCAGGCGGAGGGCATGCGCCCGATATGATTAAAATGGCGGGGTTGGCCAATGTGCTGCCATCCTCGACCAATCCGACGAGACCGTTCACGATCAACACAGTGGATGAGCACCTCGATATGCTAATGGTCTGTCATCATCTGGATCCAAGCGTGCCGGAAGATGTCGCCTTCGCGGACTCGCGTATCCGCAGCGAGACGATCGCGGCGGAAGATATATTGCACGACTTGGGTGTGTTCAGCATGGTAAGCTCGGATTCCCAAGCGATGGGCCGTGTGGGGGAAGTGGTCACAAGAACATGGCAGACCGCAGATAAGATGAAGAAGCAGCGCGGTAAGCTGCATGAGGATTGTGGTTCGGTCGGAGACAATTTCCGGATCAAACGGTATATAGCGAAATATACGATTAACCCGGCGCTGACTCACGGAATCGCGGATTATGTAGGTTCGGTTGAAGTCGGGAAAATCGCCGATTTGGTCATCTGGCATCCAGCTTTCTTCGGCGTGAAGCCTGAAATGGTGCTGAAGAATGGATTCATCGTTCAAAGCTTGATGGGCGATCCGAATGCGTCCATTCCGACGCCGCAGCCGTACATTTATCGGCCGATGTATGCCGCAGTGGGGAAAGCATTAGCCCGCAGCTCCATTACGTTCGTATCACAGGCCGCACTGGATGCGGATGTGCCTGCGAAGCTTGGCCTTGACAAGATCGTGCTGCCGGTTCGGGGTATCCGCCGAGTGACGAAACAAGATATGGCTCTGAACGGGGAAACGCCGGACATCCATGTGGATCCCCAGACATATGAAGTGAGGGTGAACGGGGAGCTGCTTACATGTGAGCCTGTTGATGTCGTGCCAATGGCACAGCGTTATTTCTTGTTCTAATCAGGGTGGCCTGACTTGTGCTTGTCAATAGCTTTCATTAGAGGAGAGTGTGAATATGATTATAGAGCAAATTGTTGGCCGGCTGGAGCAGTTGGAGCCAGAAAAACGAGCAAGCCGTCACATGGAAAAAGTGTACATGCCAAGCGAGGATATGCTGAAAAAAATTCAGCGAGTGACGACCGATCACGGCACAGAAATCGGAATTCGTCTGACCCAGAAAGCCGATCTCGCCGACGGTGATATTTTGCATATGGATGAGAACAACATGATCGTCATTGAAGTGCTGCCTGACGATGTGCTCATCATCAGCCCGAGAACGATTCAGGAGATGGGTGAAATTGCTCACAAGCTGGGGAACCGTCATTTGCCCGCACAATTCGAAGGCTCCCAGATGATCGTTCAATATGATTATCTTGTGGAAGAGCAGTTGACTCAAGACGGGATTCCGTTCGCGCGTGAGAAGAAGAAAGTGAAGCAAGCGTTCCGCCATGTGGGACACAAGCACTGATTCGCTGCTGTCGCTTCTGCAGTGGTGTGATTCGAACTTTCCTTCGGGAGCCTTCAATCATTCCTTCGGCTTGGAAACGTATATGCAGGAGGGCAAGGTAGTCGATAAAGCCACCTTTGCGGATTGGCTGGCCATGTATGTCAATGAACAGTTCATCTATTCCGATGGATTGGCCTGCCGACTTGCATTTGAAGCACTGACAGACAGTCGTCTAGATGATATATGGGAATTGGACCGGTTAATGACAGTCCAGAATCTTCCCCTTGAATCAAGAGAAGGCGCACGCAGAATCGGGGAAAGAATGATTAAGCTCGGAACAGAGCTTTACGATTGTCCGCACCTGCAACATTACCGGGAACGCGTGGAAGCAAAGCGTGCGTTCGGCCATCCGGCTATCGCGTTTGCAATGATTGCCCGCCATGTTGGCGTCTCGAAACGGACAGCTGTACTGGCACATCTGTATTCCTCCGTCTCCAGCATGGTTCAGAACGGCGTGCGGGCCATTCCGCTCGGACAGACGGAAGGTCAGAAGCTGCTATACGAGTTGCAGCCTGTGTTCCAGGAAGCGGCAGAGAGGTTGGAAGAGCTGACTGGCGATGACATTGGCATCGTATCCCCTGGTCTGGAGTGGTCTCAGATGAAGCATGAACGGATCCATATCCGACTTTTCATGTCGTAATACAACGGTATTACATAACGCCCAGCAAAGACTGATAGGGAAAGAAGGAGTACAATGAAACCGGTAAAAATAGGGGTAGGCGGTCCAGTCGGGGCCGGAAAAACAATGCTTGTCGAAAAAATGACACGGCGCATGCATGAACAGTACAGCATGGCGGTCGTCACCAACGACATTTACACGAAGGAAGATGCGAAAATTTTAATTCAGACCGGTGTGCTGCCTGCCGACCGGATCATCGGTGTGGAAACAGGCGGATGTCCGCATACGGCCATTCGTGAGGATGCGTCCATGAATTTCGCGGCGATCGACGAATTGATCGCACGCCATCCTGACGTTGAAATTATATTTGTGGAGAGCGGGGGCGATAACCTCGCGGCTACGTTCAGCCCTGAGTTGGTTGATTTTTCGATTTATATTATCGACGTCGCTCAAGGCGAGAAGATTCCGCGCAAGGGCGGTCAGGGGATGATCAAATCCGACTTGTTCATTATTAATAAGACTGATTTAGCTCCTTACGTCGGTGCCGATTTGAAGGTGATGGAAGCGGATACGCTCGCCTTCCGCGGCAACAAGCCGTTCTTCTTCACGAATCTGAAAGACGAGTCGGGATTGGATGAGGTCGTCGATTGGTTTCAGAAAAATGCGATGTTAACAGGATTAGAATAAGATGCAGCGGTGGACGGGAATGCTGCGGCTGACGGCTGAGAACAGACAGGGGAGAACGGCTGCCGCACACGTGTATCATCAAGGCGCTTACAAAATAGCCCGTCCCATGTACCCGGATGATACCGGTCAGGTCTATTATTATGTCATGAATCCGGGCGGGGGGTATGTCGATGGAGACCGGTATTTGATGGAGCTGGAGCTGGGTGAGCACGCGCAGGCGCTCATCACGACGCAGTCGTCGACGAAAATTTACAGGACGCCCCATCAGCCAGTGCTGCAGCTGAGCGAGGTTGCTTTGAAGCATGGAAGCTACCTTGAGTGGCTGCCAGACCCGATTATCGCTTATCGGAATGCCCGTTACGAACAGCGTACGGTCATCCGTATGGAGAGAAGCGCATCACTTATATGTGCGGAGATTATAACTCCGGGCTGGTCGCCGGACGGAGCGCAATTCTCCTACGATGAATTGGCGCTCAAAACGGAAATTTATATGGATGAGCAGCAAATTTTGTTCGATAATGTGAAGCTTCGTCCACACGGCAAGCAGATGCTGAGCATGGGGCGTATGGATGGTCAGACCCATCTCGGTTCGATGTTCGTTATCGGTGAACAGGCAACACCAGAGTTCATCGAGCAGATGTGCGATGAGATCGGACTGGACACGCTGCCTGGCCGAATCGGCTTGTCCCAGCTTATTGTTCCGGGATTTGCGATTCGGATGCTAGGGAATTCGACGCAGCAAATGGAAAAGGTGTTCGGAATTATCATCAATTATGTGCGTCAGCAATGGTTCGGCAAAGAACGCTTGGCGTTGCGAAAATATTGAGCGCGTCTGCAACGTGCGCCTGCGGGTAGATATCAAAATGAGACATCAGCATGCAAGCGGTGATGAAAGAGGACCGCTTGCATTGCCATGCCATCGCGCAAATAAGATTTGTCCCGATACGTTACAGCTTGCCGAATGCGTAGAACCCGATAAGGAACATGGAGATTCCGGCAATGGCAATAAATATTTGAGCCTAGATAAGGCTGGTCTTCGCTGGCGACGGAGACGAAATTGAACAAACTATGTGCAATCAAGATGATGAGGGCAGCAACAGGGACTCGTCGATGGTTAGAGTGGCACCGATGTGGAAGGGCGGAAGGATTAGGCGCCCCCCCTTGTCTCATCCATTGGATCTTGTCCAATGAAACAGCGATGTATATCTCTTTACGGTCGGTTTCGTTGGAGTTCATCCAATGGTTTGACACGCTAACCGCACCAATGGCTGAATACAGCCAGATCCATTGGACAAATTACAGTCTACATGCCGTTTGGCCACCGAGTCCGTACATTTGACTGTATCTTTTCCAATGGCGCTTGCATCTACCGCGTCCGTGAACCATCTGCGTCGTCTCGTAAATCCGCATGTTCACTAGGGGATGTGGCCGCAAGCTTCCTCCCAGAACAACTTGAACACAAACAGACAATTTGAGGTGATGTCCACGTGGAGCTAAGCTTTGAACGGCTAATATGTGGAATGCATGCTTTGACGTCCGTGTTGATTCGATATTAATTGTATTCTGCCGAACGAAGTAATGGTACAATGTTCACATAAAAGTAGTGGGGATTTACAACAATACGAGATACTAACACAACTGAGGCAGGGAATATTTATGCAGAAAGAACACAGCAGAATTAATGAAATGGCTTGGAACCAAAGTGCTTATGACGCTTGGGTTAACCGTTATGGGTCTCCGGCCGAGGCCGCAATCAAAATTAAGCAAAATCCTGAGGCAAGGCTGAAGACGTTTTATAAGCATACAGGGGATGTGAAAGGGAAGAAAATTGCCAATCTGCTGGGTTCTCATGGAAGCAAAGGAGTTGCCATGGCTTTGCTTGGCGCCGATGTCACGATCGTTGATATCGCGTCTGAAAATGAACGGTATGCGACTGAACTGGCACGGGAAGCAGGGGTGAGCATCGATTATGTTGTGTCCGATGTTCTTGAACTGCCCGCATCCGTTCTGGCGGCGGATTACGATCTGGTCATTATGGAGTTCGGCATTTTGCATTATTTTGTTGATTTAAAGCCGCTGGCAGATATCATTGCCAGCTTGCTTAAGGTCGGAGGACGTTTGATTCTTCAGGATTTTCATCCGATTACGACGAAGCTGATCACGTCTCGAGGCTCGACGGCCAAAGTACGCAAGCATAAAGTGACAGGCGACTATTTCGACAAGTCTCTGGAAGAGACAGAGGTTGCCTACGCGAAATTTATACCGGTACAAATGGCTGATCTGGAGAAGGTTCTGCATCGCAAATGGACGCTTGGCGAGATTGTTACCGGAATTGCGAGCAGTGGACTCGTTATCAAGCTGTTGGAGGAGGAGCCCAATATGTCCTCCGAAGTATATGATAAAGGCATTCCCAAATCCTTCACATTGGTTGCAGAAAAACTGCTGTAATGGTGTAAAGGAATGAGTGCTGTACGAACGGAACGGAAGGGGGAATAGACATGGACATAAACGAAATCACGAGCGTGCTGCCGCACAGGTATCCTTTTTTAATGGTCGACCGGGTGTCGGAGCTTGAGCCAGGCAAATGGGTGAAGGGATATAAGAACGTAACGCGCAATGAATGGTTTATGACCGAAGCCCAGCCTTATATGCCGGGCATGATGATCGTCGAAGCTCTTGCACAGCTGGGGGCATTCGCGACAATGGGAAGCGGGAGAGGACTTGGATTTCTCTCTTCGCTCAAAGGGGTGGAAATGACAGGACTGGCCCGACCTGGTGACCGAGTGCATCTCTATTACGAGGTCATTCGGCATAAGAAAGGATTTACTCTGGGCAGAGGACTGGCCTCCGTCGAGGGCAATGTGATTGTAAAGGTCGACGAATTGATGACTTATACCTCGCCTTCAGATACATCTGCTGCGCGGCCGGCACAATAACCGAAGGAGACGAGCTTGAGTATGGGATCTGTTCCGGCAGATCCCTTTTTGAGGTTGTTCAAAAGCTCCTTTTTGAACACGCATTTTTTGTATTTGTGCAGGCGGATGCCTTAATGCATCAAGCCGGCTCTTTTTAACAACTGGCGCAGGATGTTCTTCTGATACTTGACCCGGATCGGATGGGATAAGCTCCAGGATGTTTCTACGGTAATCGCTTTGGCTTGCAGTAAACGAGCGGCCGCTGTACGGCCCGACCCCGACAGTTCACGCAGGCGAACGGTAAAATGTGTCGCTTGTCGCTCAATGGAACGATTGATTCGCTTCACGATTTGTCGGACTATCTTTACGGTCGGACTGCGACGGTCTGTCAGCAGCGATTGACCGAGAACTTTCGGGTTAAGCCGGGATAGTCCATTGGCTTCGTGCATGTCAATGTACCAGGCTGGACGGTATTGCGCTGCCAATCGAAACAAGTCCGCCGACAAGGGGTGGCGTGGTTTATCATGGGCTCTGCTCGGGAAGGTGCGATTCAAATCAGGAACCCCTCGAATTCGTTTTGTATAAGCTTGCTGATTGACAAGCGGAACGATAACCAATGTCCCTTTTTGCACATGAAGAAGTCCCTGCTGCAGCGAATGAACGAACTGCTTTGCCGCTTTTACGCTCGCGGTTTCATTCCCGTGAACACCAGCCGTCACCATGACAGTCGCTCCAATGGTCGAACCCTTCACAATGTAATAGGGGGTATGGAATTTCGTTCCTTTCGCCAATTCCCCTTTCATGATATCGATATGCATTCACCTCCACCCTCCATGTTACTTATAAAGTACGAACCTGAATGCGTTCGCGTAACGGGCAAACAACACATCGAGGATGATCATTTTGTCTAGGATAGTCCCTTTTATTATCGACGAATGAACATGAAAACTTGTAGCTTGACTAAATCGTCATCGTGTGAAATACTATTAATGTTTCCAGGAAACAAAAATAGCATGGAAGGCGGTACACGCAATGGCATCACAATACAAAAAAGTTGCCTCGCCAGCATTTTTGCTCTATTTGGTTTGCACCAGTGCGTTTCTGGCATCGGTGACACAAAATATTTATTCCCCCATAGTGCCCTTATTAAGAGACTCGTTTCAGGTACCTTTTCATTTCATTACCTTTTCTGTTTCCATTTTCATGTTCGTACTCGCTATGATGCAAATCGTATACGGGCCGCTCATTGACGCCAAAGGCGGAAAAAGGGTGCTGATGCCCAGCATTTTTCTAAGCATGATTGGAGCATTGGGCTGTGCGCTAACGTCCAACTTCACGCTGTTTCTCGTATTCAGAGTCGTCCAGGCAGCAGGGATCGCAGCGATTCCGCTCGTAGCGTCAACGACGATAAGTGATCTATTCAATGGCACTGCCCGCGGGAATGCGATGAGCACGTACCAGACGATGCTCGCACTGGCCCCGGCTATCAGTCCGGTTGTGGGAGCGTTTATTGGAGAGCAGGCCGGTTATCGCGGAATTTTCCTGTTCCTAGTCATTATCTCTGTCATCCTATTCGTGATGAATCTGAAATATTTTCCCCAGAGGACAGAACATCGCACTGTACATGCTGCAGGGAGTTCATCCCACAGATATATGTCCGTTTTTAAAAATAAATGGGGGCAAGCCATTATGGCAATCGGATTTGTTCATTATTTCATTTACTTTGCCTTTCTCGTCAGCCTTCCTATCCTATTGACCGATTATTATCACTTGGGATTGGGACTGATCGGACTGCTATATTTGCCGACGGCGGTCAGTACCATGCTCGGAAGCAGGCTCTATAAGACGGTCCAGCAGAAGATGGAGCAGCGAAAATTGCTTTTTCTGGGCAGCTTGCTAACCGCAGGCTGTGTCGTTCTATTTGCGGTAACCATCTACGACTCGCTCGTCCTGCTAACCGTGTCCTCTATTCTTTACGGTGTGTGCTCGGGCCTAACTATGCCGACCCATACCACCCTATTGGCGAATGAGTTCGATGAGAATCGGGGAACCGCGATGGGCGTGTACAACTTGGTTCGCTATATGGGGATGGCGGCTGGCCCTATGGTGAGCAGTGTATTATTATTAACATTAAACAACCTTTGGCTTTTCGTCCTGTTCGGAGTCAGCTTTGCCATCATCGTCATCGTGTTGGCGATTCGGGTGTACGGTAAAGTTGATGTATCACCAAGCTAGCGCTGAGGTCATTGAAAAGGAGATATTGATTGTACATGGAAGAGCGGAACATGCTAAAGAACAAAGTGTATGCCAACCTCGTCGATTATTTGCACACGAGAGACAAAAGCGCGGAATTCAGACGGGAAAAGGCGCTTGCCATCATTGAAGAACAGAACTATGCGGATAAAAAAGAGGTTTATCTTCATTTGGATAAATTAACATTGACCCAACTCCACGTGCTGCATGAAATTGGAGAGCGACCGGACTCGAACGTGACCTTTATTTCGAATCAAATCAACGTAACCAAGGGCGGCGTCTCGAAAGCCGTTGCCAAGCTTATTGCCTGGGAACTCATTCAAGAGCATTTTCGTGCGGACAACAAGAAGGAAATCTATTATCGACTGACGGAAGAGGGGGAGAAGCTGGCATTCGTTCATGCGAGGCTGCATCAGCAGCTGGAGAACAAACATGAGGAACTGTTGGAGCGTTATTCGGAAGAAGAGTTGAAGGTAATCGCAAGCTTTCTGACAGATTTGACTCAGCTCAGCAGCTCGCCGCTCTAAGGAAATAAAGTTGAGACGGATTTATTTTGCAAGATGCATACTGTTGCCCGCTGCGAAGCGGGCTTTTTGCTTGAATCTGAACTATTATAGCTTCAATAATTTTAATTTTAACCGATTAATACAATATAACACATTTGAAAAGTAATACAGTTCCTGGAAAATTAAATTGATGCGGGGGAGTATGCATGGGTGTTTTTGATGTTCTCAAAAGTAAGGATGGGAGAGAGCTTCCGTTTGATCCTGCAGTGTTAAGCAGAGAATATTCAATCGATATTCAAGCAGAAGTGGTACACAGTATGCTAGATTACGATGAAAAAAGGGATGCAGATGAAGCCGTGTATCGTATCTTGAACACAGAAGAAATCATTGAATTAAGGGGCATCTTCGAAGAACTTGAATGCCATCAAAGTATTTGTCCCTTGTTAACGGATGATCAGTCGAACTACATTGGCGTATACTACACCGGGCCACTAGAGGGGAAAGTATGTTTTTTGAACCATGAAGAAACGAATTTATCCCCTGGATTCCGGAGCATGGAGCGGTTCATCACGAAAATATTGCAAGACCCTGCCGCGGAGTGGGATGAATTGCAGCACGACTACCCTGCCTTAACCGATCATGATGATGAAAGCCAACAGGATATTAAAGTGATTGCCGATCTAGATAACCTTATTATGCAAGAGAACTTGGATGAGGACGCCAAGCAGCAGTTGATCTTTTCTAAGCTGGCGATCATGCCTTGCTCAAGAATGGAACATATATGTGAATATTTGTTAGCGGATGATATGTACGTGCAAGAAAAAGCAATCGAGATGATTCGAAAGCGGAAATATACGCCGGCTGCCGGTCACTTGTTCGAGGTTGCCAAAAACGGCATGCATAATGGCAAGGTTTCTGCGATATTGGCGTTAAAAGAATTCAAAACAGCAGAAAGCAAACAATTATTGAAAGAACTGAAAACGGTGCTGCCTGCCAGCTATATGATGTACATGAACTAATTAGACTCCAACTTTTGAAATCGACAATATGGTTGGCATGAGGTATACCTATTATTGCGTTATCGATAAATGACTTTGGCTCGATTGAGTACCGTACAGCACATTGGGACAGAGGAGATGGAATGGATGAACTTTGATGCTGATTTCGAAGAGTGCCATCATGTCAATAACATGGAAAGCAAAATCAATGATTATTTTGCGGTTCCTCATTTGAGCTTGGAACAACAAGATAGAATAGCCTGTGCCGATGCTCGTCTTAGGGAAAAAAATTATCCTAAAGCAATAGAAACGCTTTGGAACATGTACGAAGCTTTACATAGAAGAGAACAAAGCAGCACTGTCGGCCGATATGTCTTAATCCGAATTGCACACATTAACATTTATAATGAGGATTATATCGCGGCAAGAGATAATTTATCTTTTATCATGCAGTTCCCCAACACAATCGGCAATCCGCTGCTGCATTTAAGGCTTGGGCAAGTACAAGACAAGCTGGGGAATGAGAAACGTGCGGTAGATGAGTTAGCAAGAGCATTTATTATGGATGGAAAAAGAGTGTTCGATCTTGAAGATCGAAGACTGCTTGAAATCCCTTTAAGAGCGCTTAATGAGCCGATGGATAGTGACTGGAATCATTATGAGGGCCAAGACTGGGAAGTGACAAAATAATGAGCGTGCAGCGAGTGTCGGGAGCTAATGGTCGCTATCGGCTCGTTATTCCGCATTGCGCACAGGCGTCTAGGTGTGATGGAACAGTTTTGCTATGCTCTTCACCTCACTTACTGATGTGCTAAAAAGTATAATCTGATGCGGACACGTAGACAAAATTGATGTTCACGCTTGCGTACGATTCCTTCTTGTCCGTCACGGTCGGATTCCGAACCGCCGTAATCTGCTGTGGACGATACGCAAAGCTGCGAGCCCATTTGATCTCATTATTAAATAACGGCTTGATGGACTGCTCGTTATGGGCGTTATATTGCTTCACATATTCGTTCAGAAGTTGCAGCATGTCGTGTACGTCCGCATCGTTCGTGTGTATGTCTGGCTTAAGCAGTACCGTCGGCAAGCTCAAGTTCACGACACGGTTCTCGGCCATCCATTCCGCCTTCACGCCAAGATGGGCCGTCAGCGTCTCAAGCGGAACATAGACGGTGCCTTGGAGAAGAAGCGGCGCGATTTCCGTCTTCACAGGCTTGCCTGCCAACCACACTTCGATGTCCCGGGATGCCGGGGATGCGGCCAACAGCTTCGCGTCTGTATCGATACCGACTCGGCGGTGCCTCTGATCCCATATGATGTCATGTCCCGTCAACTCAGCGGCGAGCCTGAGCGGCAGGAGCGTTTTGCCTTGACGGATTTGCGGCTTGGCGTTCGCCAATGGAATTCCTTGCAGGGCAAGAACGGGATCGGAGGCTGGCTTGATCATCACCGACTGAGCCATCATATAAGTAGTCATATGTATAGCGAAGTCCCAGTTCCCGGGCTTGATGGCAACACTTTTCCCGTCCAGAGTTCGTCCGTATGCCGGCATTTGGAATGTGAAATCGTAGCGCCCGAACTCCGTAATGCTCCGGTATAGCCAAATCGCATTCTTGGCCGGATATTCGATTCCGTTCGCGGAGGTGAAGGACTCCCATGGAGGGGCCGGCATGAGAAAGACATCGACCGTTCCCGACTCGCTACCACTGCTGGCTCCTTTGATCGTAATGCTTTCGCCGAACGAGACGGATGACGGAAGCTTTGGCTCTTGCGCCTCTTGAAATTGTTCCATAAAGAATTTGGCCAATTTTGCATCCTGCACCTTGTAGCTGTAAGCGTCTTCTCCGAAGACCAACGTGTCTGTATTGTACAGCATGATGCGAATGTCCGGTTTATCTTTTTGTTCCACACTCATACGCAGTTGGAAAGATTGACGGTGCGAATCGCTCTCTTCTTCCGTCAACGTGTACGGAGTACCTTTCGACTGTAAGGTGTTTATGAAAGCAGCGATAGCGGCAAGGGCCTCTCGGTCCTCTGAACGGTTATTGTAAAGCGGGCTATACAGTGAATCGCCCCGAGCCTTGTTGACTTTTTGGATATCCTTCGCTATTATGCCGGCCTTTGCTTTACTTGTATCCGATTTTTCTGATCCTGCCGTGATTCCGTCCGATGGGTTGTACATAGGAGCGGCGTATGCAGATGGTATACCGCCAAGCAGCAGAGCCGCCAAGGTGACAGCCGTTATCCATTTCGATTGTTTCACAAATTTTCACTCTCCTTTGTATGTCATACTACTCTAAATAAAAACGAAGATCTAACTATAAAAGTTACAAATAATGATAAAAAAACGTAAAACATACATTCCAATGGAAAGGGGGTTGTGAAGAGCCGATTCGTAACTACTCGAAGCGGAACGTTTGGATGACCCTGACACCATCGACGCCTCTTTGGTCGTTTCTTAGCCCTCTTTTTCTCTTAATAGAGTGAATACGCGGAAAAGTGTGCGTACATGGATCGGTCTCGCAGTGAGGCGGATCTATTTTTTTGTACCTTGAATTCATTTGACCGCAGTTCATACATTATGCTAATTTAATATAGTGATAATGATTATCATTTTCGAATTTTGATAGGGGTGTCCATTTTGCAACATCCACGCTTAAGTCCAGAACAGACACATACATTACTGGACAATCTGTGGTTCAAGCTTAGAAGCGTCGAATTGGCGCGTGTCGGCCAGATGGAGCATCAGCTCATTGAATCGCATGTCCTGTTTATAGTAAAGAATGGCGAGGGCCGATTGACGTTGGATCTTCAGGATTACCGTTTGAGGCAGGATGCCGTCCATTTCGCTGTGCCCGGGCAAACTGTCGGCGTATCCACTGCGGCAGAGGAAGGAGTGGAGATGTATGTCGTCAAGTTCGATATCTATCATGAGTCGGAATTGGCCGAGGCGTTCCCGCTGCAAGGAGAACTGCCGATTCATTCCGCTGCCGAGATGATTATTTTATGTGAATTGCTGTATAACTGTTGGCGCAGCGAAGATCCTCTAGAACGATTCCGCGGGCAGTCAGCCTTTCAGGAATTATTGTATTGTTCGTTGAAAAATATGCGGCTTCAGCCGGAGTCAGACCCTCGTGCGGCGTTGGATCGCACCAAGGCATATATCGAGAGCCACTATAATGAAAGCCTGACGATTGAGCAGTTGGCTCGCATAGCGGAGGTTAGCCCCAAGTACTATGTTGACTTATTCAAAAAGACCTATGGCAAGAGCGCAATCGACTATATTACGGAAGTGAGGCTCAACTGCGCAAAGCACATTATGGCCCAATCGGACGCCCGGCTGCGTGACATTGCTCATCAAGTGGGGTATAACGACGAGTTTTATTTTAGCCGCAAGTTCAAGCAAGTAGTAGGGGTATCACCTACCGTCTATATGAAAAACCGCCGCCGTAAAATCGTAGCTTATACTGCTTCCATACTCGGGCAATTGCTGGCGCTCAAGATGATTCCATATGCCGCTCCGCTGCACCCGAAATGGACGGCATATTATCACAAAACGTATCGGGCAGATATTCCCGTGCACCTGAGCGCCTACCGGTTTAATCAGGATTGGGAATCCAATCTTGAAGCGCTTCATCTTGCCCAGCCTGACATCGTGATTTGCGACAAGGATCATTTGCACCCAAGCGAGAAGGAACAGCTGGAAAACATTGCGCCTGTATTTTATGTTCCATGGAAGGAACAAGATTGGCGGGAGCAACTGAAGTCGACGGCTCAATTTTTGGGAGTTTCGCAAGAAGCGGATTCTTGGCTGCTCAACTATGAGCAGAAGGTGAAGTGCGCCCGGGAGCGGCTGAATCGGGAATTGCAGGACGATACCATTCTCGTTATGAGCATTTATAAGGAACACTATCATGTCTGTCCGGCTCGGGGAATGAATGATGTGCTATACCATGATCTGCAGTTGAATATGGTGCCCGGCGTCGAGCCCGCTCCTTGCAAACAAGCCATAACATTGGATCAAGTGGCGGAGCTGGATGCGGATCGGATCTTGCTGAACGTATGTCAAGAGCCGGATTCATTAAGCCATTGGCAATCGTTGCAAACCTCCCGGCAGTGGCGGGATTTGAAAGCAGTCCGCAGGAACCATGTATATTTAATCTCTTCCGATCCATGGCGGGAATATTCCGCCTACGCCTGTGAACGAATGGTGGATGACTTGTTGAAGCAACTGAGTGAGAATGTTCAGACAGCCTCCTCCTAATCGTGTGCCATATGGAAATCGTCCAAAAGGATTCTGGATATTGTCCATGTTCGATTGTGGGAGGCGTGGTTTATAATCTTAATGAGAATTGTTATCAGTATAGTGATAATCGTTTTCAACAAAAGCCGGATTTAATCATTTGGGAGGTATGCCGTGGCACTTGTTCGATGAATGGGGGAGGGCAGCATCTATACATAGCTCAGAGGAGTGTCCCGGGTGCGGGGCGCATCTTCAAGGTGAAGCCGGTACAGACCAAGATGAACGGCTGCATTATGCACACATTTACCGGAAGCTCTCAGAATGAAGCTTCCCATTATATGACGATGGAGAGGGAATAGTAGAATGAAAAAGAAAGTATGGGCATTAGGATTAGCATTAGTGATGGTGTTTGCGTTATCGGCTTGCGGAGCCAAAGAGGAAGCCAAGCCGGCAAATGCCGGGGCGGAGAGCGCGCAAACGGAAAACGCGTCTCAAGGCAGCACGGGCGAAAGTGCGTCGAGCGCCCAATCGGAATCAAGAACGATTACTTATTTGGACAAAGAATACACAGTGCCAACGAAAGTAGAGAAAATCGTTATCACCGGATCGGTGGAATCGATGGAAGATGCGCTGGTGCTTGACGTAAAACCTGTTGGGGCTATGACTACTGGTGGTCAATTCGCGCCGATGTTCGCCAAGATTACCGAAGGCGCGGAAGGAATCGGGGAGAAGTCTCAGCCAAATATTGAAACCATCTTGAAGCTGAAGCCGGATGTCATTCTGGCAAGCACGAAATTCCCTGCCGAAGCCCTGGAGAAATTGAACAAAGTCACGACAACCATTCCGGTATCGCATATTGCGACCGACTGGGAAGCCAACCTGAACTTGCTGGCCGAGCTTACAGACAAGCAGGAGCAAGCTAAGCAAGCGTTGCAAAAGTACAATGACGAGACTGCGGCCTTGAAGGAAAAAATCGGGCCTATCATTAAAGATAAAAATGTTCTGACACTCAGAGTCCGAGCTGGCAGCATGTTTATCTACCCTGAAGATGTGTTCTTCAACCCGTCGGTATATGCGGATCTGGGTGCAACGGTACCGGAAGAAGTGAAGCAAGCGAAGGCTCAACAAAACATTTCTATAGAAAAGCTGTCCGAGATTAACCCGGATTACCTGTTCGTTCAGTTCTCGGAAACTGAAAATAAAGATACGCCTAAGGTGCTGGAAGATTTGCAAAACAATCCGATCTGGAAAAGTATCAATGCAGTGAAAAATGACAACTTATTTGTCAATCTGGTCGATCCGACTGCTCAAGGCGGCACAGCTTACAGCAAAATTGCTTTCTTGGAAGCCGTTAAAAACAGCAAACTAGTTCAAGCAAAGTGAGTAGAGGGATATGCGATCAAGGATTTCCGCTTCTGCCCTAATCCTATGGAGTTCACCGTTTCTTATTGTGCTTACAATCCTCTTGTCGGTTTTATATGGAGCCAAGAACATCGAGGCTAGCACCATTCGCGACGCGCTGTTCCATTTCGATCCGGGCAATGTAAATCATCAGATTATTATGCATTCTAGATTCCCGAGGGCAGTCGGAGCTCTGTTAATCGGAGCTTTCCTGGCCATTTCGGGAGCGCTTATGCAGGGGATGACAAGAAATTATCTTGCATCCCCTTCTATTATGGGAGTAACCGACGGTTCGGCTTTTGCCATTACTCTTTGCATGGTTTTTATGCCGAATTCTTCGTCGATGGACATGATCATGTTCTCCTTTATGGGTTCAGCGCTTAGCATCGTTATCGTCTTTGGCTTGGCCACCTTGCTTCCCGGAGGGCTCTCTCCAGTTCGGATGGCTATATTAGGGACGATTATCGGCACATTTTTGAGCAGTGTTTCCGCTGCTTTATCAACCTATTTTCAAGTATCGCAAAATATCAGCTTTTGGTTTAATGCGCGGCTGCATCAGTTGGACCCAGGACTTATCAAGCTGGCGCTTCCCTTTGCAGTGGTTGGCATCCTGATGGCAATCTGGATTTCAAAATCAATCTCGGTTCTTTCTCTTGGTGAAGAGATTGCCGTAAACCTGGGACAAAAAACGAAGCTGATCAAGTTTATGGCTACATTGAGCGTTGTCATTTTAACGGGCATTTCGGTAGCGCTCGCAGGCAAGATCGGCTTTGTGGGACTCATTGTTCCTCACATTGCGCGCTTCTTGACAGGTGTCGATTATAAAAAGATTATTCCTTGTGCCGGAGTGATTGGAGGAATATTCCTCGGCTTGTGCGACGTGCTCAGCAGGTTCGTCAATTATCCGTTTGAGATGCCGATTGGTGTCGTCACTTCCATCCTTGGCGTTCCCTTCTTTCTCTATTTAATCCGGACGAGGGGAGGCGGGAAGCGTGAATAAAATATCTAGAAGCCGCTACGCCATGGTATTGGTCGTCGGTATAGCCATTATTTTTATTACTATGTATTTGAGTCTGACGAACGGCGCCTTTGACATAAAGGTCATGGATGTCATTCGCACGTTATTGCGCATTGACCCGCAGCCTGATCAGGATCTGGTCATTCTGGAGTTCCGTCTGCCGCGGATCGTCATTGCCCTGCTCGTCGGCATGGGGTTGGGAATTGCAGGTGCGGTCATTCAGAGCATTACGAGAAACGGGTTGGCCGATCCGGGGATTTTGGGGATTAACTCAGGGGCCAGTGCGGCCATGGTTATCTTTCTGTTTTTCTTTCAAGGACAGATTAAGGGAGATGGCTTAGCGTCCATTTTTGCGATGCCGCTGTTCGGCTTAATGGGTGGGCTTCTCGCAGCCATGCTTATCTATCTGTTCTCTTGGAAGGATGGAAGGCTTGAATCGCAGCGTCTCTTGTTGACCGGTATTGCGATAGGAGCAGGTTTAGGAGCTGTTTCGCTCTATCTGACTTTGAAAATGAATTCCAGCGATTTTGAGATGGCGGTAGTATGGAACTCGGGCAGCATTTACAATGCCAATTGGAAATATATTTTGTCTATTGTTCCGTGGCTCGTCTTTCTCATTCCTGTCATCGTGAGAAAGTCTTATATTCTGGATTTGTTTCATCTGGATGAAGATAGTGTCATCAGCGTAGGCGTAGCCTCGGAAAAAGAAAAAGCGGTGCTCTTATTATGCAGCATCGGCATTGTGAGCGCCTGTGTATCCGTTTCGGGAGGCATCGGATTCATCGGCCTGATGGCCCCTCACATCGCGAAGCGCCTTGTCGGCAACGCGCATCGGCGCATCATTCCAGTGTGCGGTATCGTCGGGGCTGTGCTTGTACTGGTCTCTGACTTTATTGGCAAGATGGTCTTCGCGCCAGCGGAATTGCCCGTAGGCATCGTTATTGCCATTATCGGGGTTCCTTATTTCATATTTTTACTGTACAGAAAAAAGGGCCGGAACTAAAAGCGCAATGGATAGAAGCAGGGAGGAATGAGAGAGAATGGCTAACCAGGATAACATCCAGACCGCTTCGGCTGTCAATGAAGCCGCCGCCAGCACGGTCACCATACCGCGGACGGAACAATGGGATATGCGTTCGCGCGGGGGCAACCGCGACTATCGGATATTCGTGGCCAAGCCCAGCGAGGCATCGCCGTCTGCGGGATACCCGGTCATCTATGTGCTGGATGCCAACTCCGTATTCGGTACGATGGTGGAGGCGGTCCGTGTGCAGTCACGCGCTTCCGAGAAGACGGGGGTGCAGCCGGCGATTGTCGTCGGAATTGGATACCAGACGGAGGCGCCGTTCGATCCGTCCCGCTTCCACGACTTTACTTTGCCAACCCGAGTTGAAGAGCTGCCCTTTAGCCCGAAGGACAGCGTCGTGGCGAACATGGGCGGAGCGGACGCGTTCTTGGAATTTATCGAAGCGGAGCTGAAGCCTGAGATCGAGCGCAAGTACGAGATCGATAAGAGCAGACAAACGATCTTTGGCCACTCTTTGGGCGGGTTGTTTGCGCTGCAAGTGTTTTTGACGAAGCCGCATACGTTCCAGACGTATGTTGCAGGCAGCCCTTCCATACATTGGAACAAGTCGTTCCTGCTTGAAGCGGAGCGTCAATTCGTATCGCGTGTTAAGCAGGACAACAACATCAGCGTCAACATCATGATAGCGGCGGGGGAAGACGAGAAATTACACTGGAGCTGCATGAATGAAAACGCGCGGGAGCTTGCGGAACGTCTGTCCGCTCTCGCAAGCCATGGCGTGCGCACAGAGTTCAAAGAGTTCGAGGGAGAAGGCCACATATCGGTGCTGCCGGCCTTGATTAGCCGCGCCGTGCGGTTTGCCTCGAGTTCTTCATAAAGTGTTTCACTCTCTATACAAGATTGAAAGAGATAGATTTACAATTTAATTGGATGTCCGCTAGGGCACTAACTCTTATGTTGGTGCCTTTTTTGTTGCGCATCACTTTGATTTGGCCGCTATTGAAATTTATACATCCTGAATCCATTTATTCAACTGGTCGGCTACGGTAGGATGGTTAAGATAGGCGAAAAAATTGTGGGGATTGTAGGTACCATCGCTATCTTTCCAAAATGTATATATTCTAGGGAAGTCTTCAATTTTTTGAACGAGATTTCTGCTGAGCATTAAATGAAAGTCATCGTTAACATCACCGTCATGTGCTACATAGTCGTCTTTCGCATTGATGTTGATCCAGTTTATGATGTTTTTCGGGTACCGGCCGTCTTGCGGTTCGTTGGAATCATATAGATTTCTTTGAACGGCTGGTTCACCCAGCGGATTTCCTAGAGTCATCCATAATTTTATCTTTTTGTCCCATAGCTCTTTATATTCGCTCATCCGAGAGAATTTCCATAATACGTCGTACGAAACCATACACCCCATACTATGAGAAAGCAATGCTATGTCTTCATCTTCGAGCAAGATTTTTTTTAAAGGCAGCTGTAGTCTTTCACGGATTTCTGATCCGACAACACGGCTAAGCAAGTAGGATCCTAAATCAGGCAGCAGTTTAGCAATCATTCTATCCTCGGCGCCGAATATGGAGAAGATCGGGCTCATCACTCTTGCCAAATCGTCATATATTCTAATGAGTCCCGCATCTTGAATCCACTCTTCATAGTCCTTTTCTGTATGCCTATCTGTTGGACGTTCCAACAAGTGCTGTAAATCCGCATCATAACTCCCTGGTCTCACATACCAATTCCCGTTAACCTCCACCATTTTTTTCTTTAGATTTGAATCGTCTTTAATCAAAATCCGATTGTTAATGTCACCGTAATAGACAAACGTCATCTTGATTGTATTTTGTTCAACTGCAATCGCGGCATTTTCATTGACTCGTCTTAGTCCGGCAATTAAAGAAGTCCGTACAAGTCGCTCCATTTCATTGCACTCAGGTTTTTTGGCACGACCGTGAATGATGACAAGATGCTTGGTTGCCATGCTATAGCATCCCCCTTTGATTTAACGTTGCTGAAACGGTAAAAATAATGTTACAGGCGTCGATTACAACCTCACATATGTAGGTTTGTCCATTTATTACGGGAATATGAATAGAAGGAAGGATGAATATATGTTGGTCGCACTTGGCAACAATATGTCATGGGGGAAAACCTATATAAGTCAATCATGGTGTACGGATGATCAAGGGGTACCAGTTGAAGGAAGTGTGGATGCTGACGGATATCCTCTAGGAGAATGTATGTACAATACCGTGAAAGTTTAGTTATATGGCGATAAATAGGGCAGAATTCTCTGCCCTGCACCTTAGTGAACCAAATGAGAAAGTAGAAGGCATCATCTGAATTTCATTGGCATGTAAATACCAAAAACTCAGCAGCTACTTCAACTCAAAAGTAGTTGTAATAATACGGAATATTTCGGTGATTATTTAGATGATGATGGTGTTGGTGAGCAAGATGATGTTGATTGATTAACTCTGGATTAAAAGATGATGGGTTTGCTGGCAAGGCTGTATGCTGCGGGATAGATTCATAAGTATCCCTATATTCTAATATAGAATAATAGAGGTTTGTGATTTTATACCATGTTCGGAAGTCGACAATTCCATTTTGCGGTATCGTAAATATTTTTTGGAAGGCTTCAACGGCTTTTTTTGTTCCTTTTCCATAAGTACCGTCTACTTCTAGGCTAGGTATTTGACTGTACTTTTTAGAGATCTCTTTTAAATAGACTTGAATTTCACGTACATCGGAACCGGTTGCGCCTTCTTGTAAGACTGTTGCTGGAGGCGGAGTTGGACGTCCTTGGAATATTACACCAGGGCTTGAAGCGGTTGCTATCGGTTTATAACATGGTTCATAAAAGTATTTTAGAATATCCAGATGTTTATATCCTTCTAGCGCAAGTTTCTGGCTTTTGTATTGGCCTAATGTACAACGTCTTTCATAAGATCGATATTCGGTTAAAAAGGGTTGCTTTAATTGAGGATCCGGATGTTTTACATATTGATTGAATATCGTATCTACGACTTCCACGATTTCTCCATATACGGTTTGGCGAGGATCGAATTTATGGTCGAATTGGATCTTGGATGTAATATCGAATCCTTCATATTCTTGTGTATATAAGCGATTTAAGGTGAACGAGGTGATACAAAGAATGTTGGCTGTTAAAGCTTCTTTGTGCCAGTTCGAGTATATTTCTCCGCAAGCTACTTTGGTGATATAATCTGTAAATTTCACCCGATAATTAGGCGCAGATCTATCCTTGGGCGCTCCATCGTGTACAATAATATATTCAGGTATTAATAGGCCTATAGCAGGCCCATCAGGACGAGGTTGGGGTTCTTGTTTCGTTAGCGGATTTTCAATAGGCTTTTCAGGTTCGGGCGTATCTAATTTATGTGGAGGGATTGTGTGTTCATCAATTGGGCGATAATCCCATCTTTGACCAGTGGGAGTCATTTGAATTTCTTGAATCCCTGTAGTATTTGGGACAACCTGCACACCATCAATTTTTACAGAGGTGTATCCGCTAGCTGAAACATTGACAGTATAGTTGGAGTAAGGTTCTTTGGCCGGCAAGGTCACTGCTTGGGTTTGACCAGATTCATTTGTTTGAAGTGTTATATTTTGATTGTTCCCTGATATTGTTACTGTGGCTCCAATAATAGGCTTGGCTTTGTTTCCCTCAAATAAAAATACCATCAGCGTTCCAGTAGTTTGTCTTGTATATAAATTATAGTGAATCACTTGTATTTCACTTCCTTATAAGAAATCTATTTGTTACATTCATACTTTTAGAGCTGCGATGCAGGGATATCTTTAATCGTCTCAGATACCCAGTTCCCTCCTTTTAGAATCGGAGCTACCAATGTAACTAACTCTTCACCTGTGGCGGTAAGTGTAACGTTATGGATAAAAACGCGTGTATTAGCTGGAATGGTGTAGCCTGTTGGAAGCGGCACAGGCTTCGGAAGGATATAGTACTGTCCAATTTTATTTTCAAATTGAGGGGCTCGATTGTAGGAATTATCAACATATGGATGGTGATGCATATAAGTCGGATATCCGTAAGGGTTATGATACATGGATGTTCTCCTCTTTTCGTTGTGGAATTATATACCATTCCTTACCTGTATATTCATCGGAAACGGATATGTGCCTATATTAGAGAAATAATGAGCCGATACAATGTAGCAGGACATGACAAAGACGGCCGTGTCGCACATCACAGTTGGGCGGGCAATGCAATGCGATTTCTTCGAGCGCGATGATGAATGATGAACAAGCATATACGAAATATTCGGTTATCCAAGCAGGATGCAGCCCGGCGATGTTGTTCATCGCTTTAGTTCCTTTTTTTGATACAAAGTTATAAGAAAAAAAGGGTTCTCTTATGGGAACCCTTATCAGTACACCTGGATGAAGCTTTAGCCTTTGCCGTCTCGGATTGACCCCACCCTTTTATTCACTCTTTTGCGCAAAAAGTTAAATAGACTCTTAATTATGAATCCGTTCGTATTGTTGTATTTCGCAAAAAATTCATCCGGATTGTCATAATAACCGAGATCCTCCGTAATCGAAAAATTTTGAACATATGTGCTTTGTCCTTGCCAACAGAGATTGATCCGTTCTTTGCTTTTTACCGATATGCCGAATCCGATATAACCCCCGTTTACGCTGCACAGTCTATCCTTTACTCGATCCAGATAAGAATCGTCAATGATTACGCCTTCTAGCGCCTGCCACTCGTTATTGAAATATACCTCAGTCCATGCATGAACAATTTTCTGGGGGGCAAATAAATAGATGGTTCCGGTAAGAGCTCCTCTTTGCATTTGTTTATCAATGTAAAACCCGTGAATTCGGCAAGGTATGCCCACTCCCCGCAATAATGCCATTAACAGAATGCTTTTCGTGTTGCATTGCCCGTAACCGTCTTGAAGAACCTCCGAGGCGGGAATATCATCGCCCCGATTATAGCCGAACTTGATGCTGTTACGCACATAATCATACACGCGGCGGATTTTTTCATATTCATTGAGCTTATGCCACTGCTGCTGCGTAATCAATTGTTGAATCGAAGGATGGTTAAAATCGACTAATTTTGTCGCTTGCAAATATCGGTTCATGCCTTTCACCCTTTTTAGATTAAATATAAGGGCAACCGGGTTCCTTGACTTGCAAATATCTGCTATTCTGTACAATTGCTCGCGGAGACATCCCCAACTTATCCCGTACGCTGCGGGTAAAATGCGAAGAGCTATTGAAGCCGGCCTCCAGCGCTGCCGCTGTAATCGTGAAGCCGCCAAATATATAATGGAATGCCATTTCCAATTTGTGATGGAGAATATAGCTGACTAAAGAAATCCCCATTTCCTCCTTAAACAAATGTGACAGTCTGCTCTCCGATAAATAAATCAGTTGACTGAGATTTTTGACCGACAGTTCATGTATGGGGTACTTTTCGATACAGGTTATTACATCTTGAATGCGATCATCTAGAGCATGCTCGATTGCAGAATCATGAAGTTTTAATATTTGTTTGAATGTGGTGATGAACTCGCTGTACCCGGCGGAGCCAGTTAGCGAGAACAGGGTTTGAGCAGCCAATTGCTGCAATGGATCGGCTTGATGAGTTGCCAATACATAATAACGGGTGTCCTGCAGATATGTTCGCTTCAGTAATTCACCAAAGACAGATTCAGGATTGACTAATATGTAACATTGCCATTCCTGGCGGCCGTGCAACTTATGGTGTGTATTGGAATCGAGAATGATCCCTTTCACCCGAAGGGGCTCTTCTTCAATTGTGATGTGAAAATCATTCTTGAGACCTATCGTAATCTGGATATAATTATGGTTGTGATAGTCTGTGTCTACTTTGTTCGTGATAAACGAGATATGATCCCTGCTTGAAAACAGAATAAGATCGTGGGGAGATTGAATCATCGAAGCGAGTGACCTCCTTACATTGCTGTCTGGCAGTAGTGTGCATTGACCCGAATTATACAAACAGCAGGGAGGGAAAGCAAGCTTCTCATTGCCATAATAAAGGTGGATAGTGTGAGGGAAGAAAAAAGGATACAGAGCCTTGGCTTGTCTGCGCAAAAAAAGGTCCATATCCTTTGTATTTACAGAATGATTGGCAATCCATTACATTCCCGTTTCTCCACTGTCATAGTTAAATTGCCATTCAATCCCGAACTTGTCCGTTACGCTGCCGTAGCATTTGCTCCAGAACGTTTCTTGGAGGTCCATGCCGACCTTGCCGCCTTCTTTCAATTGATGAAAATACGATTGAATTTCTTCCAGGTTCTTGCTGACAATCGCAAGGCTTATGTTGTTACCCGCAATAAAAGGCATGCCGGGAAAAACATCGGAAAACATTACATTGCTGCCTTGAATGTTAAGCCGTGTGTGCATGACTAAATTTTTCGCTTCCTCCGGAAGTGTGAAATTAGGGTCTGGCGGTGTCTCGCCAAAGGTCATGATTTGCGGTTGTTCCGTGCGAAAAACTTGTGCGTAATACTCTACAGCTTCGCGGCAGTTCCCATTGAAATTAAGATAAACATCAACAGACATTCGTTTCGCTCCTTTATTTAAATTTTAATCAGTCTTTTTTCATAATGTATCATGTAACAATACATGAGCAAATATACATGGCTAATCCCAAAATAACAGATAATCAGTCCTCGCTTGGATTCTAGGTGGGGAAACAGACGGGGGGCGGCTCGACTATTGATAATGAGAACTGTTATCAATATAATGGATAGATGATACAATCGATGAACGGGTCGCCAATGTTTGCCAAGGAGTTGAACGGACACAAATACGGTTAAGTGAACAGCTTGTACTATGGAATCAGGGGCGAATGGTTCGAGCCGAGTCCTGAGGCGGTGCTTGCGCTTGATCCGGTCCGCTCTGCGTATATAGGAATGGAGGACTTGTCGGATAACGCCCTCTGGAATAGCATTCCGGCTGTGACGGAAGGGCGGCTAATCGAGATTAGCTTTGGCCTATCCTATTATAATGACATATATTCGTTAGATAAGCAGCTTGACTTTATTGTGGACAGCTTGCGTAAAGATCAACTCATCCAAATGAAGCTGTCAACCCGCTGTAACAGTGGAATTGGCGGCTTCTTTGTTTGCAGGGCGTACGGGTTGAAAGGTACGGAAGTGACCCAAATTGTCAGCATGTACAGTGTGGATGTCCTTGCTTGATGTCGAGCTGTGCCAAAGCTAATCAAAATACATTGATATTGAGAATCTTTATCAATTATAATTAGTACAGGTGTGCTAGCATTCGCTTGCTAACAATCATCCAATCGTTTACCCATGAGGAGAGGCTGTAACGATGATCCTGAATGATCTTATTATCCTATGGAATCGCGCATCCGTGAAGGGGATATTGTATCGTTGGAAGGCGTGACAATGCTTGATCCAGATTATATTTATATAGTTGATCATGTGGAAGACTTCGATGCCCATGTGACGGAGCTGAATAAGAGTAAGGTATGGAAGTCTTTGAAGGCGGTAAAAAAGATACCATGTCTTTCCGCTGGATGTATCTTTCAGCACGCAAGGACCGCTGGCTATTGAGCATACCACGAATCAGTTGATCCGCATTCTGACTTATGGAGTCAGAATGCTGGCCAAGAACATGTACATGATTGAAAATGAGGAGGATTCGGCGTGCAGTCATTGATAGTGCAGGATACATTCCAAGAGCGTCAGTTATTCATTTATTTACCTGAGGGATATGACGAGAGTGAGCAGCGCTACCCAGTTGTTTATTTGCAAGATAGCGGAGATTTAATTGATCCGCAGGATAGCAACGCCCTGCAAGCGGTTAGGGAATTAACAGCCAAGCAGGAGCTGCCGGGCATCATATTTGTCGGAGTCGCGTCGTTTGATCGCAATGACGAATATACGCCGTTTGTTTCGCCTAATGTATTTGATCCGGAACGTATGTTTGGCGGTCATGCCTCTACTTATGCTGCTTATCTCGCTAATGAGCTGAAGCCTTATATAGACAGCAAATATCGTACGCTGACGGATCACAAACATACGGGCATTATGGGATTTTCGCTGGGCGGGCTCATCTCTTTCTACACGGGGATGCTGTATCCTAATGTATTTGGCAGAATCGGCAGCTTCTCCGGGTCTTTCTGGTTCCCTGGCATTGTGGAATGGGTACAGCAGTTTTCGATTCAAGATACGGGACAACGCTTGTATATGAATGTCGGACACGCCGAAGGAAGCGGAAGGACTAATGGTCAGCAGTGGATGGTGCCGAACACCAAGACAGTCTACGACTATTTGCTGCAGCACGGCTTTACTACGGAGCACACGGCGCGTCAGGATATTTACGAGAGTGATTATCATTCATTTGAACGAGGGGTGCGTTATGTGCCGGAAGCGTTGCAATGGTTGTTCAACGGTGAGTGAGTGTTCTGAAAGGTTAAAGGATTAAGAGTGACCGAGATAATTATCTCTAATCAACTTTAGCCAATGCAAGCGGATGCTGCTGTTTCATTGGAAATATCATAACAAGAAGATGCCGTCCTAAGGCATCTTTTTTGTTCATTCGATCCATGGAAAGAAAGGGGCGAGAAAGTCATATTACTGCTAAACGGGGGCCCTCCTATCTAGAAAGCCAAGCCAACGGTATTTTCATTTCCCAGATGACCTTCTGCTTGAAGCTTTTTTTTGAATCCGCTCCCTTAATAGGGAGAGAACCTCCTGCAACAGGTAGATAAAAATATCAATGTAAATGATAATCATTATCATGAATCATTCGGCCAAAGCGAAGCTTTCGATCGGGTGAGATAAATACACAACGAGGAGTGTTCTTGATGAAAAGAAGCGGGGTTATTTTGCTTATGATGATGATTGTATGGTGTACAGCGTGTACGCAGACAGCATCTGGTCCGGCAAGTGGGATGGAAAGTGCCATAGAAAAGAAGGGCGAAGCCCTGCAATCAATAAGCGGTGACGACGATCATTATCCCGTCTCGATCAAGGTTTATACGAATGAAGGGAAAGAGATAACCCAAACCATTAAAGAAGAACCCAAAAGGGTTGTAGTAGTCGGATCAGCCGTAGCTGAACTTATGATTGAATTTGGGCAAAAGGAAAAAGTCGTCGGCATAGGATATCCGGATCAATCCTTCTCCAAATATGCAGATCAAATTGCACAATTGCCTCTTATTACAGAATCGTGGCCGTCCAAAGAATCTGTGCTTGCTCTGCAGCCCGATCTTATTTACTCTATTTCCTCTGCATTTAAAGAAGATTTACTGGGGGACATTTCTTTTTGGAATGACCGTGGAATTCCGGTAGTCTCTGCTGTTAACTTTACAGTCGGGCGTAGTATGGAGGAATATTTTAAGGAAATCAAAAATTTTGGTTCGACTTTTAATGTGGAAGACAAGACTGATGCTTATTTGAAAGAGCAGGAAGCTAGATTCGATCAGGTGAAGAAAATCGCTGGAGCGGTTGAAGAAATTCCGAAAGTACTGTTTATCGGTGGTGCACGTGATACCTATTATTACTATCCGCCTTCATGGTGCATGATTGATGAAATGATTGAAGGTGCAGGAGGGGAGTATATGAAATTGTCGAAGGATGGATATATGGAGTTGTCAATCGAGGCAATCATTGCCGCTAATCCAGAGAAAATTATTATTACGGAATTTCAGGAACCCGATAGCGAAGCGACGAGAAACAAACTCATTTCAAACGAAAGACTTCAAAATGTCAGTGCCATAAAAACCGGGAATGTGATGGTAGCTGAATATACAAGTGCAATAAATGGCGGTCTTCAACTTGCCGATCTGTATGAGGATGTGGCGGCATTTATTCATCCTGAATTATATGCTAAGATTTAAAGAATTAGCGAGAAACAACAGGATAAACAATGATGGGAGTCGGCAAATAACGTGGAGATCATGACGGATACAATTTTAGATGAAATGAAAGCGTCCATTAACGAATGGTTTGATTATATCGGTGACAAGGATGTTGAAGGAATTGCGAAGCGCACCTCGCTTCAAGTCGGGATTCACGATTATGCCCTACTGGAGTATGCCAAGGGTAAAATCAGTGTTACGGATTCTGAACTTGATTTTATGTCGCCAAAAGTGAAGAACAGACCGGGAGAGTCTGCCGAGCTTCTGTCCGAGGAACAAGTCAGGGAGCAGATTACACCCCAGCTTGCCCTATTCATGCAGCAGAAATTAAATAGTCTTCAGCACTCGGCATTGATCAATTACCAATTTACGTTCTGGGGCAGGTTTCGCATGCAGGGGGGTGAGGTGAAGCTCCCTATTCTTGAGTATGTCGATGAGATGAAGAAGGAGCAGCTGCTGAAACGAATCGCATCTTATATCCAGACGAAGCTCGAAGCGGGGAAGACGCCTACCAAACCTTTGGAAACGTTCTTTCTCTCCAGGCATCTGCTGGATGAGGGGTTATTTCCCGATCAGGATGCAGGCCGGATCATATCCATCTTCGACAAGATTCAGGAGTTGAACAAAGGGAATAAACAGCAACTTGCGGAGCATCGTACGAAGATTGTGAATGCGTTGCGAAATTGGGTGGAGAAAAAATTTCTTCCCCGTTATTTTGATATTCAGGGAACACAGTGGAATCAAAAAGAGTATACAAGAAAAAGCGATATCCAGCTAGAAAGCACCGAGCAAGGACCGATTGAGCTGCTATTATATACAGCGGTGGCAATTATTAAATACGAGCCTGCTTACAGCAGAAGCAAGGGGCTTGCTTTTCTGGAACGGGCCGTTGAGCTGGGAAGCATCCGGGCATCGCGCTTCATGAAGGAAGGCAGCGGAACGTTAGCCAAGGAAGTTGTTTATTTCAGAGACGAATATGTGGAATGCAAGGCTAACGATGTCTTCGCTACGGTAAGCATCGCCATTAAGCAAGAAGCCGAAGAGAGCTATGCGCGTGCTATCCGATTTATTTGCCGATTGCTAACACAAAGCTTCCCTAAAAGCTATCAAATTAAGCTGAAATCCAGTGTGAAGCAGTTTTTGCCTATCAAAGGGTTAGCGAAGTCGGGTACGCATCGTTTCTTTGCCAACGTGATGGAATATCCGAGTTTGCACCCTATGTTGGAAGAGTATGCTCGTGTAGCGATGGAACAATTTGAATGGTATGAGGATACGGAGGGGGAAAAGAACTGCATGCCAGGCAGCTATGCGGTCTTTGGCCTCGGGTTGGCGGATCAGAGCTATTTTGCGCTAGTGGAGGATTATATGGCAGCAGTCGACGAAGAGCACCAGTCTGTTCAAAATTTCTTCACGGCTGCATTCGTAGAACAGCATGGCGTGAATGCGGAGACTATGTCCACGCTTGTTGCGTGCTTACTGCATGGTACGGACTCAATGAAGCTGAAGATCAAAGCGGCCGTGGAGGAGGAAGATAATTTAAGGCTGCTGCTTGATAAGATCAGTGGTTTGCAGCAGTATGAAGTGGAGCATATAGTCTATATTTTGTGGGGTGGAGTGGACAAGCTTCGAGCTGTCGCCGCCAAAGCAAAAGGAGAGAAGCAGCAATTGCTATCAAGGCTTTTATCGGCTGCAACTGGCTAACCCGGCTGCTAACAATTCGATCTACATAGTGAAATTAGCAAGAGGAGGGGGTGCGCCCTCTAATGCAGAACAATTAGGTATGCTTTATGAACGCACTAAAAAATTTAATGACAAATTCCAGCCAGTAAAGGAAGAGGAATCATGGATGCCAATTATAAAGATTTGATCCGGCAAATGATAGCTCCCTACTTTGTAACGTTGTCGCATTTATTCGAACCGGATGCGGATTATTCGGGAGTGGATTATCTGGAGCAGTATGATGAAGAATGGGGTACAAGCGATGCCAACTATACGAACAGATTCCGTGTGCTGCTTGCGATTTCTTGGAGTGAGCAGCGCAGCGAACCGGAATTTGAGCTGCTCATTCGCCATTTGCTTATTCAGAAGATCATAGACCGGGAGACGAACTCTTTTCAAGGTGCCGGCGACGCGCTGCATCTAGCTTAGTTTCTGCTGAAAACATATGAGCGTGAAGAAGACGAGGCGTTATTTATACAGGCTAAGGAAGCGAATTTTGATACCTTTTATAGCATTGATTTGGAGTATATCGATGATAATCGATTGTTTAAGCTGGACGAATTGACTTTAGATGACTGTATCAGGCTGGCGAATGAACTGGCCGAGAAGGAATATGAACATTGGTTCATCGAGTTATGGATCGCGGAGCAAACCGAATGGAGCAAGGAAAATTTGACCCAGTTAAGATATTGGGAACAATATCGCGGCAATCTCCAAGGCTGAAAATGGTATTTCCAAATCGGTAGAAAATATGGGATTGATTCTCTATGATAAAACGATAAAGGCATCAAAATTAATGGGGAATGACCATCTGGCCCAGCGGCTAGCCAAACATCGAAAAAAGCTCGAGCAGAGATAGCTTCATTCAAACTGTTGGATGAGCGAATCAAACGGCTGAAGAAGATTCTGGAGGAAGCGGGTGTAGGCGGCAAGCGGCTGAAATAAAGGACGGTTTGAAGTTTGAGGACGCTAGTGAGTGTAATAAATAGAAGTGTTGATGCAAGCCGGAGCGCGGATTGAATATGCGATCCGGCTTTTTTTTGTTAGATCATTCCTGAAAAGCAAGGCAACTAATAGACAATGATAATCATTATCATATAAAATAAGAGCAGCATAGCATTCATAAAGGTAAAGGAAGTGGCGTGCGACATATGTCTGAGGCTAAATTGCAACACACAGATGAGATCGAACCATTCGTAATTGAGAGATCCTCGATTCGTGAAGGTTTTAGACGTGAAGGAGAATCCGGAAAATGCGAATATGCGATTTCCGAAGAGCTCGGTAAAGGATACGCCAGAGTGCTCTCTTCTAACGACAGAATTCAAATAACGGACTTTGAGATGATGTTTCATCAGAAGATAGATGTTGAATCGGTTTCAAGCACTGCCTCTGTGGATCTGTTTTTTTGTTTGGGAGAGGGGGCTCATTGGAATTGGAATGTACAAGGAATGAAAAACCGATTTGATTTTGAAACGAACGAGTGCTTTTTGATCAACAACGCAAAAGGCAAGGAAAAATCTATCGTAGAGCCTGAAAAAATATACCGATTTATGGGTGTGAAAGTTCATCCCGTTGCATTTCATACGATCCTGCAAAACATTTATAAAGAACATAATCATGCCGTTAAAGAAAACAGGTATGAGATTTTTGGGAAATATCCAATGACACCGGCGGTCAAGGTGATTCTTCAGCAGATCCGGAATTGCCCGTATGACAAATCACTGAGAAGCGTCTATATGGAAGGTAAAATACTTGAGCTGATCGCTACATATGTGGGAGAGGTCGTTTGGCAAAATGGGATAAATCATCGTTCCGTGAATCTTTCCAAACAAGATATGAGCAGCATTCGCAAAACCAAGGAAATCTTGGATCAAAATATTGCCGCTTCGCTAACCTTGAACGATCTTTCCAAGATGGTTAGCTTGAATGAATGCAAGCTGAAAAAAGGATTTAAGGAGATGTATGGAAAATCGGTGCATGCGTACGTGATTGATCAACGATTGGAAACAGCACGCCTTCTTTTTGAAGAAAAAGGAGTTTCGGTCAGTGATGCCGCGTTTTTGGTCGGCTATGGAAATTTGAGCTTTTTTACATTATCTTTTCGTAAGAAATTCGGGATTAACCCGGGAGAATATTTACGTCATGTCGCAAAGTAAACATTTTGAATAAACAGATTTAACGCTGCTGTCAGCAAGTGCTGGCAGTTTTTTTATGCAAAAATAATCCGTTTTCTATTTATTTTGTTCCGTAAAGTGTTAACGGATTCTGAAAGGTATCCCGCATACTATCCTATAGAGAATCATTCTCAATAAACCGAGAGTGAATCAATACATCAAAAAAATATGATCTATTGCAAAATTGAGAGGAGACTAACAGGTATGCAAGAGTTAAGTGTTCAAAACATAGGTACACAACAAAATCGGTGGGGGATTAAGGATGTTGTCACCTGCGTGATTTTTAACATTGTAATTATGATTATTATGACGACTGTATCCATGGGCGCTTCTATGCTGTTTACACCAGCGGTTGCCTATCTCGCAGGACCAGGCATAATGGCTTTGTTATGCGGCCCCCTCTATATAGTTATGGCAGGGAAAATTTCCAGACGCGGTGTGTTATTTGCTTGTGCGACAATCTCCGTGTTGTTTTTTTTGGCGATGGGACTGATCAATATGCTTTTTTTGCTCGGTTTTGGCATCATCGGTGAGCTTGCCATGATCGGCAAGGACAGTTACCGCAATTGGAAGCGCAATGCAGTTGGATACAGCATCTTTTTTGCAGGCTTTGCGCTATGCGCCGTACTTCCCCTAATCTTCTTCAAGCAGAAAATGATCGAAATCTATTCTGCCAGCTATACGCAGGAGGCCATGGATACGATGTTCTATTACTACGAAACTCCCAGCATGATAGCTGTGATGGTCCTCGTCACCTTAGCAGGGTCGGTACTTGGTTGTTTAATAGGGGATAAATTCCTGAACAGGCACATCAAGAAAGCAAAGCTGATCTAGCGGCAGGAGGGTAATAGATTGAATTTGCGCATCAAGAAGGTAAGGCTGGATCCGCGCACGCATTTGCTTATTCTGCTTCTTATGAGCATTCTGGCACTTATTGCGGCTTCTCATGCTCAATCCATTGCTATCATGCTATTGGGTATGCTTTATTTAGTGGTTCTCGGCTTGTTTAAAAAAGCATTTCAATATGGGCTTCTGTTTGTTTGCTTCAAAGCGGCTGTCATTGCGTTAGGCGGTACTGCGCTTGGAACCTTCGTTATTATTTTTTATACCTTTAGCACAATGATTCCATTGATGATGATTGCTTCCGCACTTATGGCCTCTTCACCAAGCGTTATGATGTGTGCATTTGAACGCATGCGTTTGCCGAAGAATCTGATTATTACCATCTGTATCCTGATTCGCTTCTTTCCAGTCATTGTGCAGGAAATGGTTTCGATTCGGAATGGCATGCGTGCACGGGGAATTTTTCAGCATTGGTACAGTGTGCTGCGACAACCAGCGTTAGCCTATGAATGCTTTTTGATGCCGCTTGTTGTGCGCTGTCTAAAGCTGTCTTCCGAGTTGGCCGCGTCGGCTGTACTTCGGGGCATCGAATGTACCGTCACTCGGAGCAGTGCGTATCCGGTTGGATTCAGGACGGTGGATGGTCTCGCGATATTGATGTTTTTTATTCTAGCAACAGGAATATACGTAGTTATGTAGCGTTTTAGGAGGACAAAATGATTGAGCTTATAGCAGCTGGCTTTACATACGAAAGCGATGTTGAGGATCCCAGTGAGACGGAGGGTGTAACCGACCTTCATCTATCGATTGAAGAAGGCGAATGTGTCGTGCTTTGCGGACGATCCGGCTGTGGGAAGAGCACGATTCTGCGCATGATTAATGGTCTTGCACCCCAATTCTATCCCGGGAAGCTGACAGGCACTGTGCATGTGTCAGGCAAGCCCATAGCTTCTTTTCTCCCGGAAGAGAAGACAAGGCTCACGGGTTCCGTATTTCAGGATCCGCGAAGCCAATTCTTTATGTCTCTTGTGGGTGATGAGTTGGCTTTCTCGGGAGAAAATTTGGGAATAGAGTCTACCGAAATCCGAACTCTCGTTCAAGCTGCAGCAGCTCGTATGAAGATTCCGCATTTGCTGGATCGTCCCTTGGATAGCCTCTCAAGCGGGCAAAAGCAAAAGGCAGCCATTGCCGCGGCAACGATATTGTCTCCGAAGCTATTGATACTGGACGAACCGAGCGCCAACCTGGATGAGAAAGCAACTTCCGATCTGGTGCAGATCCTCTTACAGCTTAAGCAGTCTGGTACGACGCTGATCATTAGCGAGCACAGGCTGCACGCTTTTTTAGATGTGGTTGACCGTTACGTGTTAATCGAAAAGGGGACAATCGCTCGAATTTGGACAAAGGATGATTTTGCGGCACTTCGCTATGAGGACGTGAAGCCGTATGGGCTGCGCCATCCGGATATGACTCGGGTAAACATCCATGAGAATACGAACAACGATGCATCTCGTTATGTTTGGGAAGGGAAATCGTTGTCTTATGCTTATCGAAAAACGTGTAAGCCCATGAAAGGGCTGGATATTACCCTGAGGACGGGCAGCGTTACCGCACTGACCGGAGAGAACGGCGTTGGAAAAACGACGCTGGGCAAAGTGCTTTGTGGTCTTATGCGGCAGCAACGCGGAGAAGTCTATTACGGAGGGAAGAAACGCTCAGCAGCAGGAAGGCGCAGCTTGAGTTATTTGGTGATGCAGGATGCGGACTACCAGATCTATGCCGATAGCGTGGGGAATGAAATTGTACTGGGCAGGCGTCTGAATGATGAGCTCCGCTTGAGGGCCTATGAAGCGATGGACACCTTTGATCTAAGAGCGCTTCGGGACAGGCATCCCGCGTCCCTGTCCGGGGGAGAGAAGCAGCGGGTCACCATGGCTGCGGCTTACTGCTCAGACGCGGAACTGATCGTGCTGGACGAACCGACCAGCGGGCTCGACGGCGATGGTGTGCTTAAAGTTGCCGCATGGGCAAAAAAGCTTGCGCGGGCAGGAAAAACCGTTGTCATCATTACGCACGACAGGATTCTGATGGAGCTTGCCTGCGACCATATGGTGGAAATGAGAAACGAACAGGAAAGAGTGAGAACGATTGGACCATAAAATGAAAACAGGTATTTCCCGACTGTTGGAGCTTGCGGGTGAAAAAAAGTCGCTGCTCGGACATTTCCACTATAGATGCCTCGTACGTCATAAGATGGGCCGTGGGGGGCGCTGTGGCAATGATGTTAGTATATTTCTTTATGTATGTCGGGGGAATGTGCTCGCACATTGCTGCATTTCGCATCTTGTATGGGATTAGAGTAAAGTTATCGGATCACATCGGCTCTCTTCCGCTTGGTTACTTTAATAAAAATGCTGCGTCATTCTCATGTTGATTGGTTTTATCTGTCAGTATTCCATGATGGCCGGTAATAAAGCGAAGGCGGGGATGAAGGAGTATTTTGACGCGCTGGAAAACATCAATACCTCATCTATTCAGTATGTGCGGGGCATGCCCTCTATCAAAATCTTCGGCCAGACGGTGCGCTCGTTTCGAAAGTTCTATGATGACATGCTTCGTTACCGCGATTTCAGTGTCAAGTATACCGATCATTTTCAAAACGGTTATGTGTCCTTTAAAGTGGTCATTTTATCACTGGCAACCTTTGTTCTGCCTGTCGGACTGTTACTCATCAGCAGAGATCCCAACAACATGGCCTTTGCCGCAATCCTGATATTCTTCCTTGTTTTGGCTCCAGGCATTTCCACGCCGATTTTCAAACTCAGCAGCTTTGCATCTACCCTTTCGGTCATTGTCGAAGGGGTCAAGCGCATGGATGAAATAGGTAAAGAAAAGACCGGCAACCCGCCTTCCTCTCATGACATCGGGTTTAGTGAGGTGTCCTTTTCGTATGGTGGCGAGGGTGGTATTGAGGTGTTGAAAGGAATAAACTTTACCGCACCTCAGGGGGAAATCACGGCGCTGGTCGGCCCCTCCGGCTCCGGGAAATCTACTATTGCCCAGCTTATCCCCCGGTTTTGGGATGTTCAGAAAGGAAGCATCGCCATTGGCGGTGTGGATATCCGAGACATGAGAACTAACGAACTGATGGATACCATGTCCTTTGTGTTCCAAGATACCTTCCTGTTCTCGGACACCCTCTACAATATCATTCTGGCGGGCAGGCCGACAGCAACCAAAGAGGAAGTATACGCAGCAGCAAGGGCAGCCCAATGCCATGAGTTTATTGAGCGTTTGCCGAAGGCTTATGACACACTCATCGGCGAGGGGGGAGTGAGTGATGGTTGTTTGCGATCTGTTGCGCGCGCTTTTCGCATTTTGTCTCGTAGTTGCTCCGAATGCTTATGTCGTTCTTTTACTTGTTATTGTGAAAGGGATCTTTCATGCGTTGTTTGATCCCGCCAGACAGAGCGCGATCAAAGTCTTTGTTCCAGAAGATATCCTCCTTCAAGCAAATGCGATCAGCCAGTTTTCAGTCAACTTCTCCAAGGTATTAGGACCGGCACTAGGCGGTATTGTTCTCGCAGATTCCACCCCTCAGACCGCATTCGTCATTGATGGCATAAGCTTTCTACTATCCGCCTTCATCCTCATCTACTTGCCTTCCGGTAAACAGAGAGCGATTACACAAGATGCTGAATGCCAACAGAAGGGCACAACAACGAATTTCTGGAACGAATTAAAAGAAGGCATCGCTTACGTTGTGAAGACACACATCCTGCTGCTCCTGATGATATTTAACGGAGCCGTTTTTTTCAATTTGTTCTTGTTTGACAGCTTGAGCGTCTTATTGGCTAAGGGCATGGGATTTACGGAAACACAGTTCGCGTTTTTTACAAGTGCGGTTGGTCTAGGGAGCATCGTCGGTACCCTAATAATCGCTCGCTATGGAAATCAGCTGAACCAAGTGCTTATGATGACTTTCTCCGCCGTATTTCTGGGATTTTTTATCGCAATTACGGGATTAGGAAGCTTACAATACGTACCGAGTTGGCTTTCATTGTGGTTCGCCATTTGGTTATTGATAGGCGCCTGCATCGCTTTTATCACGGTTAGCTACGGATACTTACTGCAAGTATCGACACCGGAGCATATGATGGGGCGTGTATCCAGTATCGGAAATGCAATCATAAATGGCTTCATTGTAATAGCTCCTGCCATCGGTGCCTTTCTCGCTGGATTGTTTCAAGTGGGGGGCGTATTTTTCCTTTCTGGTTGCGCCATGATTCTGCTTGGAGCAGCCACAGCTTACTTCACCCCGCAAGCAATCAAAACCAAAAGAAGCATCGATCAGCCATGGTCATAGCCCCTTCAAGTAGACAGTGAAAAAAGAAATATACACTAAGCGGGGATCGCTTCTCGGTATTCAATCGGAGTGCGGTCGCCGAGTCTTTACTGAAATCGTTCTTCGTTATAATAGGTCATGTGCTCTGCAATTCATACACGTGCGGATTCCATACATGCAGGTTCCCCAGATGTAGTTTCTCTGTTTTAAGATGCGGGTTGTCGGCGGTTCATTACTCCTGTTTCTCGACGAAGGCTGCAGATGTTTCTTTGCTGTGCTCAAGGCGTATTTTCACCTTCTTGTACGCAAATGTAATCCCAAGACACGTCGTAAACTCACGTTTCCGAAGGAATTGCTGCGTTCGGGACATTACGTGTCAACTCGGTACGAAGCAACGCCGTTCCACGAAGCGTCATCGTGTGGTGATGTTTCGTAATTTTGAGGGAAGAGAGATTCGGGTCGCAACTGATTGGATGCAGGTTACAGCGGAGCAAATTGCGCAGATGTATAAAGCTCGTTGGCAGATAGAAGTCTTTTTCCGGTGGATCAAGCAACATTTGAACGTGCCCACTCTATTTGGCACGACCGAAAATGCCGTCTATGTCAATTGTACACGGCCCTCATCGTCTATGTGTTGGTAAAGTCGCTGTATGATGCATCACGTTCAATCCTTTCACAATATGTGGTACTGTCATTTGCTCGGTTTACTCGCCTGCTTGATCTTGGACAACTGCCCGTTGAATAGCACTTACGTATATCTCATCTTCTTCAAACGGATAGCCAAAACATGCTTATTTGTGTTACATAATTTGGTTAATCAACAGGCGTGTATCGTTGTATTTGTTTAAATGCGGATACTCCCTCTAATTCGGAGTACATGCTCCCAAACCACCGATCTCGTAAGTTCCAGGTACTCGGAGGTGAGCTAGAAATTCGAAAATAGGCTATTCAAGCTCTACATAAAGTGGTCTGGGTCCAAGTGGATCGCTCCGGTTGCCCCTCTGTGTTCAATCCGATCGCCGTTACCTTCTAAACCAGACTGCAGCTTGGTTTGTTATGAAATATGCCATTCTGTTGCACTCTTCTACCTGAGTCGTGTGATAACAAGGTGTGCTGAAACAGGCTCTGTTCCTCCAGCGAGAGGAGTGATGGTTAGTGCCGTGGATTCGGTAGCAGGATTTCTTACAGTGAGTATTGAATTGATAACTGTCGTTGTCACAAGAGCTATCCCTACTAGCTGAGAAGTACCGGTTGCTCGCCCGACCACCGTATAGGCTAGTTGAATGGCTCCTCCTCCCGAATCGAGAGTTAAAACCAGTTGTCCCGCTTCGGTCACACTTACCTGAAATAAGACCTGATAGGTGCCAATTGCAGATAAGTTAAATGTAGAGGCACTAGTGCGGAAAATCCCCCCACCACTAGTAGGTCCATTTTGTGGAAATTGCACATCTGTACCGGCCGCAACTGTTGCTGCATTATTTGGAGGCATCAACGCAAAGAAATCTGCAAAGTCTAATACTCCTCCTGCTGCTCCCGGAGCGCCGGTAGCGCCGGTAGCGCCGGTAGCGCCAGTAGCGCCAGTAGCGCCAGTAGCGCCAGCAGCGCCAGCAGCGCCAGTAGCGCCGGTAGCTCCTCCAGCAGGGCCAGTAGCGCCTGTGCTCCCTGTTGCACCCGTCACGCCCCTGTCCCCTGTCGCACCCGTTGGGCCAGTAGGTCCGGTCGGCCCAATAATTGTTGGGCAAGGTGGAGGCGGGAAGATGTTCGGACAGCTTTGTGGAGGAAAGATAGAAGCAGGAAGTGCATTTGAAGGCTTGAATTTAAAGAAGGTCATAATAAACACTCTCCATTCCCAGAAAAAGTTTGAACTCAGCGAATAAAGTAAAGTGGTAGTATTTTGTTATTAAGCACTATCATAATCTATGTAGGCAAATGGTTAATGGAACAGGGTATCGGCCTAATTCCGCTCATTTTTTGGGAAATTGAACTTTACTGCGCTTAAGGGTTGTTATTGTTTAAATTGCATGTGTTTGATGATCCATTATGGAGTAACCACTTGGATCGTAAGTGGAGCAGCACTGGTTTTAAGCATAATCGCGTTAGTCACAGTAATCCGAAACAGGAACAAATAAACCGCCTGATGAGTGGCTCAGCGCCTTGGACTCATTGCGGATCGGGTCGAAACCTACCGGCAACATGCCGGGAAGGTCGCGGATATTCTATTCGCCTACATGATCATGCATAGCGGCCGTTTCAACGTACGTGATGCCTGTTCATACTTGAATTCTTGGGGGATATTAATTAAATGATCTATACCTTTTTAGACACGAGTTCGGCATGAATTTTAATGAGCTAAGGGATTACTCTAATACGTTAGAAGAGCTGCTGGGAAATAAATTGAAAAATTTCATTCAAATGGTTTAAATCTCCAGTGGAGAATTAGAGGGTTTTTATAGTTATCTTTATCATGACGCTGAGGGTGGAGTAGGTGGGTATTCCTTTTCCGGACAATATTAGATAAAAGCATTTGTCAAAAGTAACCCTTATATTTCAATCAATAAACAAAATGAAATTCAACTTAGTAGAGATTTTTCGCTCGAATTTCTTAAAGTTCCGGAAAGCTTTCTTCATAAGTTGTGTCAACTCCGCTTTTTTCGCGTTGTCCGCGCATAACTCTGATTTTGTCAGCCAGAGAAACTAGAGGCCTTCAAGCGAGAGTTCGAAGAGATAAAAATTGCTTCGGCACGAAATTGAACGATCTTGTTTGAAGATGAATGTATGATTCGAGATTACCAAACATTGGCCAATTACCTGGTTGCATTGCGGCGCAAAGTTAATGGGCACGCTCGATTATGTGTTTCTTTTCTTGAAGAGATTGTCAACGAAATACCCTCAAGGAAAAACCGTGATGATTTTGGACAATGCTCGAATTCTTCATTCAAAAAAACTAATTCAACCGTTTCTTAAAAAGAATGAAAAACAACTTGGACTTGTCTTTCTGCCTCCACATAGTCCTCAATTGAACATTATTGAAGGGCTTTGTGCTTGGTTGAAAAAATCCGTTATTTATAACGTCAGCCTGCTGAGAAACCTCAGCAGGCTATTTTTATATACATTTTCATTACCAATTCACCGCATTAATATAGTGTAATATAACTATGCATAAAGGCGATGGTCTTATGCTTCGTTCTAAGTGGCAATGTCCATGACTCCGTGCCTTAAGTAGTTCGACTAGAATACATCGTAAAAAAATTCAGGTTTGAAAACTTCGTTGGAAGCTGTTGCGTTGGATGCCGGGTATTTTACTTCGCATATATGTAAGAAGCTGCAGGAGAAAAATAAATTTACGCTGTCATCGGTAGAAGAGCTTACACTCCTGTCAAAAGTTTAATTGCCAAGTGGCGTTTTAAATACGACGCCGAGAAGAACGTATATATATGCCCCCCGAAACACGAATTGAAATACAGCACGACTGACAGAGAAGGATACAGGCAGTACAAATCAGATCCGAAGCATTGCGCGCAGTGTCCGATGCTTAAGGAAACGTGATCGCAAAAAGGTACAGCAACAAGCACTGATGACCGCAACATGTCAGAACATTAAGAAGAACGCCAATATCCTGGCCAAGAAGGCAGGATGATAGGCGATCTTCTTTTCCTATGTACCCTATTTCCTTTAAGCAGCAGATTTTATTAACCCATATAGCAAAAGTCCTGAAAAACGGGGCTTTGCCAACAATCTGCCGTTATTTATAACGTCTTTTTCTCATGAGTGGATGAAATAAGGCTTATCGTAAAAACATTCTTTCAAGAAATCAGTAAGAACCCGATGCTGATTAGCGATCGTCTCTGCATCAAATTATGGCAACATCTTTAATGCCGGGAAACTAATCGCTCGGATTTGGTGACCTCGCCTTGTCGACGTCGTTGCGAACAAGTTCGCGAAGCCAATGATACCTGCTGGCTAATGTATGTAGCTAGCGGTTGAGGGCAACAGTCTTATTGGACTGATATATTTCCCGAACTGGTTTTGAGATGCACCTCATATGACCCACTGCCCGATTGACCTTCCGTTTTTCTATTGTTCTGTCGATGGTCCTCCAGAGGAATGGTGATCGATCGCCTCCCGCTGCCCGATTGCAAGATCCAACTGACATCCGGATTGACTTCATTTAACGATACCTTCACATTGCCGCTTGTGACTGAAACGCGAATGTCGCTGTGGAATTTCGCGAAATCAAGAGAGATGTTGCCGCTCTTGCCGGTAATTTGCAGGCTGCGGGTTTGTAGCTCTCTTGCCGTAACACTACCGGAAGAACCGTCAACGACCACCTGTCCCATATAATCAGACGGAATGCGCACTTGAAGCTGGGGCATCTGTCCAATTTTTAATAGGCGACTGACATCGTTTTTTAATCGAATTTTAATTTTTCGCTTACTCTTATCCATGACAATCCCCGGCCCATTGTCGTACAAGAGCAGGGACGCTTCCAGCGAGTCAATATCCGCTGATTCCACATTCAATTTAACACTACCATGATCGACCTGAAGGATATCTATATCCTTCAGGGAAACGCTCTGAAAATCTTCGGTTCCGTCATCGTTGGCGAGCCCGCACGCGCTTAAAAAAAACATGACGAGGACAAGAAGCATAATGAATCGGTTTTTCACTTTTACCACTCCTTACGTTTGCTAAATAGCATTATATAAGATGACGTAACGTCGCTTTCAAGTGTTTAATCATCATGATTGTTATGCATTGTCATAATAGACCGAATCAATGGTTTGCATATTTGGTCTAATCATTAGGATAAGTCATACTTAGGTGACTAAGTCGTTCAGACATCACTCTCAAAAGATGTTTTTCGGTAAAGCTTGTGGTGACTATTATTTCTTAAAAAACACTTGAAAGTGACGTAGCGTCATCTTGTATGATGAAAAATATACGATCAAACCATCGTCATAGTGACGTGTTTTTTGCTGCCGACTATGGTTATGGTGATCAGATCATTTTATTTAACTGCATACAAGGGGGAGTTAAAATGAAACAAGGAGATATAATTATTTACGCATGTGTAATCATAGGTGCTGGTATAGGATTAATACTTAATCATGTATTCCCAGGTGTCCTAATCGGCTTGGGAATAGGGTATTTGATTAAAAGTTTATTTAAAAAAGAGGATTAGTATCGCCTCATCAGGCATAGATGGCTTTCAATTCGCCCAAACAAATAAGCTGATCGCATTGTTCTGTCTTCATCCGGCCGCCAGGATGAGAAGGGAGGAGTGACGGATTCTCTATGAGGCAGTGAGAAGGTTTAATTGAATCTAAGACATAAATGAAATCAGTCGAGAAACCGTGATCTAACTAGAAGATGATGGTTCTTCGACTTTTTCACTAGCCCTATTAGGGGATGATTGCTAGCTAGTCCCTATCTCAAGTCGAATTTGGGATCATAGATAAATTTGTTCAATGGTGTTTCGAATACCACTCCCAAAGTCGCATTCGGGAAACTGAATGATTTATTCCTCTATTAAACCCTTAAGATCTATAAGTTCACGAAAAAAGCTTGAAAGTGACGCCGCGTCATCTTTTACAATAAGATTTATAAAATAGAAAGCAGGTGTTTGAGTCGATTTCCATTAAAGAAATTTCTAAAAACCCGACGTTAAAGCAGGCGTTTCGCACTCAAATGTTTGAAGAGCGTCTGGAAAAATTCAGTGATGAGGACACCTTTATTGAGAAGCTGTGGGAGATCAGAAAATCGCCGGTTCAATCCGAGCAAATGGGTCTATACCCAATTGAACAGGAGGAGGGACCTTGACCACAGAGATGCTTCTCTCCGTTGGGGCGTTGTCCCTGTTAGACACGCTTAGTCCAGCCACGCTGGGAGTGACCGTGTATATCCTTCTCACAGTGAAGGAGCGGCTTGTTCCACGTTTACTCGTTTACTTGATGACGGTGGCAGGATTTTACTTCGTTGTTGGTGCTTCGCTTATGCTGGGTTTAGATGCCGTTTTTGAATCCGTATCCGGCATCTTTCAGAATCAGGTGGTAAGCTGGATCATGGCCATTGTCGGGGGAGCCCTGTTTATAGGCAGCTTTTATGTCCCTACTAAGAAGGTGTCTGAACCTCGTCGTCCCAAATCCAAAAGCATCGGCGCGATGATTGGGCTCGGATTCTCCACTTCATTAATTGAGGTAGCGACGGCGCTTCCTTACTTTGCGGCGATTGGGCTTATGACCACTGCCCAATTGACAACGGTTCAATGGGTTCCCATACTGGCCGCTTATAATTTCATTATGGTTCTTCCTCCATTAGTGCTGATTGGACTTCATCTCGTATTCGGCCGTTTGATGCAGAATCCATTGGAGAAGATCCGGGTGAAAATCTTCAAAAGCACTGGATCTGCACTTTCTTGGATTATGTGTATTGCCGGACTAATTCTGCTGCTTAACAGTATAGATAATTTGTAACATTTACAATAGCGTTGCATAAGTGTTCACGCCGACTTGGTTCAATATTGTGCTATAAATGATAAAATCAAGACGTTATTTCCATGAAAAATCTCCATAATTAGGGGAGCAGGTAACCCTGTCCAATCCCTAATTATAGGAGACTCGCATGGACCACTGAATCTAGTGAATATCGGAAAACCAAAGCTGGCGTCAAGCTTCACTTACGTGTGGCCTTTTGCGAACCGGGAACCGTTTATCCGGATAAAGCTATACTGACGGAGGCCAAACCGGTTGAACGCAATCAAATGGACGAGCTTATCGACAAAATCGGAGTGACTTACGTCTTTGATCGTGGATATGTAGATTATGGAAAATTCGATCAATATAGTCAGCGAGGTATCCTTTTCGTCACGCGTGGAAAGAAGCAGACCACCATGTTTTTTGGACTTATTGAAACAACGGATCTCCAAGGAAATCTAATCCGAATCCTTTCTAACCGCTTTTACGGCGAGCAGGAAAATGCAGTCTGGAATCAAGTTACATGTCATTGATGGGATGTTCGCGTGAATCAATTTCTATAGAAGCTCTTGCTTTATGCAGGAGTTTTTTTGTTTGACGTATAAGAACAATATTCGAATACGGCCTGATTATGGGGTATCTCTAAATGGTGAAATTCTTTTCTGCGGGATAGTCACCGAACTGCAAACCATCAGTCAAGTGTCAAAGCACTTTTCAATCTCAACCCGTACACTTAGGTATTAGGATGAGATGGGGTTGGTGTGCAGTTAGGACTAAAAAAGATAGATTTACATTAAATGACTCCTTTGATATTATCAATAGCAGGGTAGTTTCCATATCTGCGCTTAGTGCTTGAGTTGTGTAGGTGCTGTAAATTTATATTACTATAGACATTTTTATCTCGCTTGGCGCTATGGATTTTGATAAGCATAATGGATGAATGTAGATATTACATATGGAGGTAATTACGTATGAAAACTCATTATTACTTAGATTGGTTTTATGATAAGGGCTTTTCTGAGAAGTTAGTCAATGTGTTGCATGAGGATATAACAGACAGAAAATCGCTTGTTATGATTAGCGCTAAATCGTCTGATTATAAAGATGAACAAGTTACTATTGATGGTGTTTTTGAAAGGACATGGTTTAATCAGGCTAACATTTTTTTTGATGAATATCATTTAATTGATCACCGTACGCAGAAGGAAGATGCCCAGCGATTAATTCAAAACGCCTCTGTCGTTTTTTTATGTGGTGGAAACCCTTGGCACCAAAAGCACCTTTTGACGGAATATGAATTATCGGATTTGATTAAAAAAAGTAATGCTGTTGTAATGGGAACTAGTGCTGGTGGGATGAACATGTCCGATGAATATGTGTATAAATGCACTGTTTATGAAGGTATGGCTCTTAATCACTTTTCTTTTGAAGCTCATTTTGATCATGATAACACCGCGCTGATAGAGGAACGTTTTCCTTTATCAGAAAAAATGGATATTTATATGGCGGCAGACAAAGATGGCGCTGTACGTGTAAAGGGCAGCAAAATCGACATTATAGGCAATGTATATTTAATTTCCCACTCAAAGATTCAGAAATTGGTTGAGACGCTCTAATTAGGGTGAGTGGCTGTGACCTAATTTATGCATAGGTTACTCGGCTATATAGACAGACACAAAAGAAAAAGAGCATCCACACAGTATAAGCTAACTGTGGTGGTGTCTCCTTAATCATATCGCCGCTTGAGTAGTTGGATTATCTACGCTATACAATCTGAGACAACTTCATACATACACTGACGATTAACTGAATGGCATTTTAAGGAGAATTATGAAAAAATACAACTATTATATTTGAAAATGCAAATAAAACATTCTTAAATAATGAAGTGGATTTGATTCTTAGTGGTGTCTCAGAACGAGCATTATGCGGTTCGTTAATGAGATATCTTCAGGAAGAGATTAAAGAAACTAATTATTCGAAATATCACGTGGATGTGGAATATAACAGAAACAAAGGGAAAGTAAAGACCATTATTGATCAAAACATCGAAGTAATACCTAACAAGTACTATATTATTTAGAGCTATTAATGATAATTCATCATAAGTAAAAATAAAGAGATTTAATGCCAAAGAAAGTAGAATCACAATTATTGTGGTTCTCTTTTTTTATGTGATATTTGTAAATCGAAAGTGATAAAGTGATAAAGTGATAAAGTGATAAATTGGTGATTTACGAGTATCAGAATACCCTTCTGGCCTTGGTCGGAAGTCGGAATTGGACCAGCCCTTGTTCTTTCCATCAGGCTTAATGTTGTATGGCGTGGGTTTATTATACATGCTCATAAACTAAATGATGGGGTTGAATTAGCGGCTCAGGAATATCTCTTATTCCAATTAATTGAGATAGCACATCATTCCTTAGGAAAGCTAAGCAGAATTGATCTTATATTAGTGGGACTCAAAGAATTTAACGAAATAAACGAAAATGAATAAGCGATACAGTAGTTACAGAATTATCAAATATGAGAAATAAAATTTCGATTGTTTATCTGGAGTTACCTAATAGATATCATTCAAGGAAGTGTCCTTAGCTGGTTGTTCTCTTTTTATATAGATTTTTTCAAAAAAGCCGATTGTCTTAACTTTAATCTTCAGCGCAGTCGGCTTTTTTGCATGAAAGAAGACTTGGTGGATGACCAAGGTAATCGCCTTGGCTAATCAAAAGGGCGGCGTCGGCAAGACAACAACTGCAGTGAGTTTAACAGTTGGCTTGGTTAAGGAGGGCAAGAGAGTTCTACTGGTAGATGCAGATGCGAAAGGGAACTTGACTAATTCCCTAGCTATCGAGAGCCGGACATTATTCCTGTTTCATTGGCTACGCTATTCGTAAAAAGGATGATGGAGGAAGCCTACGAGATAAAGGAAAGGATTTTTAAGCTATTTTTGGAAAAAACCATAAACAATACTTTACCCAAATCCAATACGAAATGAGGTGATGCCCCATGACAACTAAAAAAACATACAATAGATTAGCCAAGGAAAATTCGCTGTATTTGATTCAACACGCACATAATCCGGTAAACTGGTTCCCAATTGGTCGGATAAGGCTTTTATATCACCAAACGAGATAATAAGCCTGCCTTCTTATCTTTTGGCTAGACCATTGATTCTCACGTACCTCTCATTGCTGAGATGTTCACGTGGGTCTGTCAAATATTTTGTGTAAACTCTTTTAAAAACCCTCTCCCCCTCGGGGAGAGAAATTATCGTAAATGCTGACCAACTCGATCTAGGAAAAATACAGAGAGTTGAAGCAGCATCTGCCCATAGTATTGGACACGGAATGTAGAATCACTTGTTGACTAAACAACTGGTGTTTATAATGGAGACAATCAAGCCGCTCATTTTTTTCTTTGTGTGTTTATCATGAGTCAAGCAACAGATGAATCAAAACATATGACGCAATTAGAACAATTCATCCTTTCTCTTACCGTAAGAGAGAATAACACTGCAGATCATAAAACGTTGGAAATGGCGTCCACCCTATTAAGCTGGTCAAACTATGGTGTAATTTGTCAATGGAATTAGGAAGGAGATAGGAATCTCCTGTTAACTTAGTCTAAGGAGTATTGCCACTAATGATGGATGGGAGCTTCTTGAGAAAGGTGCATAAATAAAGGATTATAGGAAGGAGCATTCATCATACGATGAAGCATCAAGAAGAGTACAAAGTCTGGAATCAATTACATATTGAGCTGGCCGACATCCGTCTGTATACACTTGCTGCGGGAGAATCAAGCAACGGCTACCATTTGCCTGCAAGTGCTTTTCTATTCCTGTACAGGGGCAAAGCGAAGATACGGATGGATGGGCTTATTCATCCAGCTGAACATTTTTATTGTTTACATGGCTGCAAGGGTATGAGGCTGGATATTGAAGCAACGGAATATCTGGAATATTATTTGGTGCTTTATCGTGGCGAATTTTCACTCCGCCGAAGATATTTTCTGAACAAGGGAGAAATTCCCCCGTTTCAGCAAATATTTGCATTTGCTCCCGCACAGCCTGTAGGGCTCTATCAGATAATGCTGCGAATGGAAGAGGCATGGAGCGAATCGACGGAGAAGGATAAATTTGTGGTGAAAACACTGTTCTATCAATTTATTCTGGAAATGCTTCAGCAAAAGCAGCAGTTAGGAGTTGATCTCCTTCCTACAGAAGTTGTTAAGCAAGTAGTCCAATATATGCATAAGCACCTAGACGAACCGTTGACGCTGGAGCTTCTAGGACAGAGGTTCGGCTACAATCCCCAGTATCTGGCCCGTAGATTCAAGGAATTGACGACGCGCAGCCCGATCGATTATCTAATTGGACTTCGTATTGGCAAAGCGTGTCATATGTTGCAATACACGGATGCTTCGATTGGTGATATTTCCCAGAGTGTAGGCTATGAGGATGTGTTTTATTTTAACCGTATATTCAAAAAGAATGTCGGTCTCTCTCCCAGCCATTTCAAAAAAGAGCTGTCTGGTGAAGAGGATGTTCGGTTTAATCCATATAAAAGGTGTGGATTGTCCATGTCAGAGTCCACTTCTCAATGTTATGTTGATAATGATAATTATTATCATTATAAAAAAAGAGGAGAGTATCACATGAACAGAACATCTAGAAAAAATATGATGGCAACACTTCTACTCTGTATGGCCTTATTGGTTACAGCTTGCGGAGGGGGGAACTCTAGTCTACAGTCTCCATCGGAAACATCTGCTCCCGGCTCAAATTCTTCTGAATCAACTCAGAAAACAACGCCTGTGGCAGCCACCAAGATCGTGAATACCATATTCGGAGAGGTGGAAGTTTCGAAAAATCCCGAACGCATCGTGGCGATTCAATATTTGAGCAGTCTTCTGGCAGTGAAGGCTAATGCAATCGGCTCTACGACGCGTATCATGGACAACCCGTATTTCAGTGGTTTAATGGACAATATTGAGATTGTCGGTTCTTCCGGCAATGATGTTTCCTTTGAAAAGCTGATTGATCTTAATCCCGATCTGATTGTCGTAATGACCTCGGATGAGGCAGAATATAAAAAGTACAGTAAAATTGCCCCAACGATTGCCATTCCCTATGGGAACTTTTCATCCATTGAAGAGGAAGTGAAGTTCTTTGGAGACCTGCTGGGGCGGGAGGAGGAGGCCATCACATGGATATCCGATTATACTGCGCGAATCGCTGCTGCCAATGCGAAGGTCCAAGCAGTGATACCCTCAGATGCAACCTTTAGTATTATGCAAGAAACAGACAAGACATTAAGTATATATGGCAGTGAGTTTGGCCGTGGCGGACAAGTTATTTACGGGAATCTAGGACGGATATCACCTCCATCCTATGATGAAGCTTTGTCGAAAGAGAAATATAAGAATATTTCAATAGAATTATTGGATCAATATGCCGGAGACTATATTATCCTGACTACCGAGAGATCACTGGAGGAACTTCGCAAGGATCCAATCTGGGGACAACTGGAAGCAGTCAAAAATGACAGACTATATGCCTGGTCGAACACTCGCTCCTATTTCATTGATCCGTTGTCGGTGTTGATGCAGACAGAAGAATTGGCTGAGTGGTTGACGAATGCTCCACAGAAAAATTGACCAAGTACCTGTATTATTCAGCGGTAATTAATCTTTCATCATGAATCCATTGATAAGAGGCCTATATATCTCCCAGCTTAAGAAGGCTACAGCGCTTCTTGTTGATTGCCCTTTCCTGCGTTCTGACTCCGATAAGAAGCGAAAGGAATGTGGTCTTCTAGCTGACGTTATTGACCCACACGTACCTGCCATTGGTGTCACGTCATGGAAAAAGAATCCTTCGAAGATGAAGAAGTTGCACAGGTTCTCAACGAACATTACATATCGATTAAGGTCGACCGCGAGGAGCGGCCGGACATTGATCATCTCTAGATGAGCGTTTGCCAAGCGATGACGGGGCAGGGCGGTTGGCCGCTGACGGTGATCTTGACGCCAGAGAAGACGCCTTTCTTTGCGGGTACTTATCAGGTGAGTCCCCTTCTTGGCCGCTTCGCTGCTGATCGCTGTCATAGGCAGGCGGAGTCGGTCCGAACGGGTATACCCACGTTGAGCGAGAAGCCATTTCAGTGGATCGGGATTCGGCTCAGAAAAAAGGAATTGAATAAGCGGCAGCAATTGGCCAAATATTTAGCTCCGCAGCACAGTGAAGCAAAAAAAGTTCATCCTCTCCACATAGCACCGGTTTGGTCATGGACCGGGCCAACTCCGCAACCCGCTTCATACTGCCTATGCTTTCTTTAAGCCCAATCACATGATCCATCCCCATAATGACTTTTACATGTAAAACGTTTCTCCCGAAAAGTAACCACCCAATTAGATACGCAATAGAACCATCCGCTTCGACCGGCGAAGCGGATGGTACAGAAAAAATCAGAATGGATGGTTTATTTTAATCTGGTTTCTTTTATCATAGTAGTCAAATCGGAATTCAGTGAGGAGTGCGAGGGAGGGTGGAATGAAAAATCGTTATATTAAGGTAGCCGCCGTTCAGTCCGCGCCCATCTTGTTCGATAAGCAAACCGCCATGGACAAGATTGATAACATGACGAGAGAGGCAGCTGGACAAGAGGCCAATTTGATTGTTTTTCCAGAGGCGTTTGTGCCGGGTTATCCGCGAGGCCTAAGCTTCGGTACACGCGTTGGAAGCCGTAATGCCGACGGAAGGAGAGACTGGGAACGCTATTGGGCAAGCGCCATCGACATCCCGGGGCCCGAAACCGAGACTTTTGGCGAATTGGCGAAGGAGTTAGGGGTTTATCTGGTCATCGGCGTTGTGGAGCGGGACCAGCAATTTAGCACCGGAACGTTATATAATTCCATGGTGTACATCGGGCCGGATGGTAATCTTTTGGGCAAACACCGTAAGCTTGTTCCGACTGGTTCCGAACGTCTCTTATGGGGACAAGGGGACGGCAGTACGCTTACGGTCATCGATACCCCTTTTGGAAGAATCGGCGGTTTGATATGTTGGGAAAATTACATGCCGCTTGCACGTATGGCCATGTATGCGCAGGGCATTGACATTTACCTTGCTCCTACGGCAGATGCCCGTGATACGTGGCAAGCGACTATTCGGCATATCGCCTGTGAAGGCCGCAGCTTTGTCATTTCGTGCAATCAGTTTGCGACCAAAGCTTCTTATCCTGCTGATTTGGCTTGCTATGAGGACATCAAGGAAGACGCCGATATTCTAAGCAGAGGGGGAAGCGCCATTGTAGGACCGCTTGGCGAATATGTCGTTGAGCCGCTCTATAACCAGGAAGGCATTCTAGTTGCAACACTGGATCTTTCCCAGGTCACACAAAGCCGTTATGATTTTGATGTTGCAGGTCATTACAGCCGCCCGGATGTATTTCAATTGATCGTTAACGATAAAAAGCAAGAAGTCGTACGAACTGCAGGCATGCAAAACTGACAGAGAGGCAGTGACGAAAAGCCGCGGATCCTTCGCTTTAGTGAGCCCGAAGGGTTACTCCTAGCCAGACACGACCTTGGGGTCGTGTTTTTTGTTTTCTCTTTATGCTGCCGACCTTTTTCCCTGACTCTTTGGATTGCTAAAAGAATATTAAATTGGAGGGTTACTTTTTAGCCTAATCTGTTAATGTAATTAAACGTATTCGGTGCAATGGAGTGCTACAGGAAATTAAACGAACAAAGGGAGCAAATGAACATGGATTCTGCTCATTCCAATAAAGTAACGATTATTTCATATATGATTGCCATTACATTTATTGTCGGCATGATTACGGCTGCGGTGATGTTAAAAGATAACGAAATTATTTTGCCAGAAATAGCGGCAATGGCAATTGCGATGTGGGTGTACCGAGAAGCCGGATGGATCAGGCAACCATCGAAGATTTTTGTCGCTCCTACTATGACTGCGGTGATCGGCTTCATGATAAATCAATTACACATTGCTTATGCAGGTAAAGTCATTCTCACCTTGGCGCTGATGATGCTCTTTTTGCGAATCATTCAATCGAACCTGGCGCCATCAATTGCAACAGGGTTACTGCCATTGGTGATTAATACAAATGAATGGTCCTTTATTATTTTGGTTTTCATGTTCACCTTCCTATTGACGCTTGGGGTTCTCGCATTTGGATTGAATAAAGGGCTTGAAAAGAAAGTGAAGATACATTACAAGTACATGCTCGTATTTTTAGTGCTGACTTTCGTCTGGATTGGTTTATGTTGGGGTGCCGGCTACCTGCATCTCGCAGTTATTCCGCCTATTCTCGTTGTTGCGTATGAGTCACTTCAAAAGCCAATGTACAGCGGAAAGATGGCTTTTAAGCAAGGGCTTGTGTTGACGATATCTGCGGCTGTCGGAACGTTATTGTATTTTACTATCGATTCATGGATTTTGGTAACGCTGCTGGATATGCTCTTGATGCTTGTTCTATCACTGCTTGTTGGTATCCGTATCCCGGCGATATACGCCTTTCCACTGCTCCCGTTTATTTTCCCTGATGATATTGTAATGAAGCTGCCGCTAGGTACGTTGGTCACATGTTTGTTTATGTTTGCTTCCGTGTTGATGTATAAAAAGGTTGAGCTGAAGCGGACGAATAAGCAAACTTATCATAAAAGAGGAGAGAACAGCTATGACACAAAGGAATTTAAATCAATTACGTAAGGACTTGGATACGATTAATGTTCAACTTCTGGAGTTGCTGTCGGAACGGGCACGCATTTCTCAGGAAATTGGACATGTGAAAAATAAGCAAGGCGTTCCAAAGTTCGATCCGGTTCAGGAAAAGAACATGCTTGACGTGTTAATCGCTAACAATACAGGACCTTTTGATGATAAAACCATCCGACATTTGTTCAAACAGATTTTTCAGGCTTCGTTGAATCTTCAACAAGAGGAGCACAAAAAGCATTTGCTGGTAAGCCGTAAAAATCAGAAGGAAAATACGACCATTACTTTGGGCAATATTACGGTCGGAGGCGGAACGCCCATCATAATTGCAGGACCCTGCTCGGTTGAAAGCTATGGGCAGGTTCGTCAGGCAGCCGCTGCTCTAAAAGAAGCAGGCATTACAGTGATGCGAGGGGGGGCATTCAAGCCAAGGACATCCCCTTACGATTTCCAAGGTTTGGGGGTAGAAGGCCTGAAGATACTGAAAGAAGTCGGAAGCGAGTTTGGATTAAAAACGATAAGTGAAATTGTGGATCCTTCCCATATCGAATTGGCCTGCAATTATATCGACATTATCCAAATCGGCGCAAGAAATATGCAAAACTTTGAGTTGCTTAAAGCGGCAGGAGATGTGCGTACACCAGTCCTATTAAAACGTGGTTTGGCAAGCACGATTGACGAATTCCTCCACGCTGCAGAATATATTGTTTCGCGAGGCAACACACAAGTTATGCTGATTGAGCGAGGCATTCGAACTTATGAGAAAGCGACCCGCAACACGCTCGATATTTCTGCCGTGCCGATTCTGAAACAGGAAAGCCATCTCCCGGTGTTTGTCGACGTCACTCATTCAACCGGTCGCAAGGATATTATGGCCCCTTGCGCCAAGGCGGCCCTGGCCGCGGGGGCAGACGGTGTAATGGTTGAAGTGCATCCGGATCCTTCAACAGCATTATCCGACGCCGCACAGCAGATGAATTTTGAAGAATTCAATCGTTTCTACACGGAAGTCAAACAGTCAGGATTGCTCCATGGGTTAGGATAAAACAGAAAAAGAGAAGAGGTCATTTCTTTTGTTAACATTCCGTTACCGCTTGTTGGCATGGACTTCATTCATCGGTATGTTTCTTGTTATGCTTGCAGGAGCCTTGGTTACCAAGACCGGTTCCGGGCGCGGTTGCGGAGATGACTGGCCCTTGTGCAACGGGGAGTTTGTTCCGGCCTACACACTTGAGTCCCTGATCGAGTATTCGCACCGTATGGTTACTGGGATCGTGGGGATAGTTGTTCTAGTGACGTTTCTATATACATGGCGCTACCTTAGGCATCATCAAGAAGCCTTGTGGTATGCCGGCGGAACGCTGCTGTTTACGATCGTTCAGGCATTGATGGGAGCTGCAGCTGTGAAATGGCCGCAGCAACCGGCCGTGATGGCGCTTCACTTCGGAATATCACTGCTTGCGGTTGCCAGCACTATGTTGCTGGTCGTATGGAATTGTCGGATGAAAAATGAGGCGGAACATGCGTCTTCCAGTCAAATCCCGAAAGTTATTTATCCCATCGCATGGGGGATATGGTTCTACTGTTATGGTGTTATTTATTTGGGGGCTTACATCCGTCATACGGGTACGGATGGCGGTTGTATGGGCTGGCCGCTATGCAATGGTCAGCTTATCCCTTACATGTCTGGGGCTTCGGGGATTGTCTTCGCACATCGAGCTGCCGCTGCCGTCCTGCTTATTCTTATTGCTGCATTTTATCTGATTGTTCGTCGCTGCAAATCCAAGGATCAGTCATCCGAGTTGAGGACGGGTACCGTCTATGCTCTCGTTTTAGTTATCGGACAGATTGGCAGCGGTGGACTGCTCACTGCAACGATTAACAACGAAAATATATATCTATTTACAAGTCTTCTCCATAATGTTCTGGCAACGGTGCTGTTCTGCGTGCTGACGGATACAGCCATCCGCTCATGGAAGCATCGAATGCAATAATGTTGAGCTCTTCATTACATATGAAGAGCTCTTTTTTATGGAAGGGGGAAGGCGAATTCACTTTTGGAGGATTTGCTGTGAATATATTTGTTTCATTTTGTTGAACATGGTCGGTTTTTTGATTTTGTTAGTGGATGGTGACACCAATATCGTTCCCTTATAAAGTGAGGTGTGATGAAAGTCACACCATTCGATGGGAGATGAAAAGATGAAGAGACCCAATGCACTCCGCTGGTTCGCATCCTTATCCATGCTGGTGCTGCTGCTCTTGATGACTACCGGGTGCACAGAAAGCATGATCGTGCTTGATCCCAAAGGGCCGATTGCCGAACAACAGCGGGATTTAATGATCATTTCAACGATCTTGACTTCCCTTGTTATCGTGCCTGTCCTGATTCTTACCGTGATCATTGTGTGGCGGTACCGGGATAGGACAGGCAGAAAAGCGAAATACGCACCGGATTGGGAGCATAGCACCAAGTTGGAAGTCATCTGGTGGGGGATTCCAATCATTATTATAACCGTGTTAGGCCTGATTACCATAAAGGGAACGTATGCCCTGGAGCCGTCCAAACCTCTCGAGTCGGATAAAAAACCGTTGACCATCCAAGTGACTTCGCTGGACTGGAAGTGGTTATTCCAATATCCCGAGCAAGGAATCGCAACTGTGAATGCTGTCAATTTCCCGGAGGGTGTGCCGATCCGATTTGAGATTACAGCCGATTCTCCGATGAATTCCTTCTGGATTCCGCAGCTCGGCGGTCAGATGTACGCAATGTCCGGGATGGCAATGACTCTTTATTTGCAAGCAGATGAGCGTGGAGAATATTGGGGATCAGGAGCGAATTTCACCGGAAAAGAGTTTGCAAAGATGTATTTTGATGTGAAATCAACTTCACAGGAGGAGTTTGACCAATGGGTGAGCGAGGTCAAAGCATCGTCACCGGCGCTAACGTTGGAAGGCTACCAACAGCTGGCTGAGCCTGCCGCGTCGGACGTTAAGACGTTCTCCGCGTTTCCGGAAGGGTTGTTCTATATGACGGTTACCAAGTATGCTTCCTCGCACAATCATGGTTTGTCCTGGGAGGACATTCAAAAAATCAAGATCCAAGAGTAGCTGGTTTCGAATCGAAATGTAAGGAGAGAGCGATCCATGTGGGAGAACGTAAAAAGCTTTGCTTCGGAATTTTTTGTGACGGGAGATCCGTTAATTTACGGCGCGGATATCAGCATTGTTTTAACCATCATTGGCATTGTATTTGGACTCACCTATTTTAAAAAGTGGGGCTGGTTGTGGCGTGAATGGTTAACGACCGTCGATCATAAAAAAATCGGCATCATGTACATCCTTTCCGCTTTCCTTATGCTGTTCCGCGGCGGAGTGGATGCGCTCTTAATGCGGGCTCAGCTGGCCATGCCGGAGCTGAACCTTTTGGCGCCCGATCATTACAATCAGATTTTTACCACGCATGGCGTGATTATGATTCTATTTATGGCGATGCCGTTTATGTTCGGGTTGTTTAACGTGGTTGTGCCACTGCAAATCGGTGCGCGTGATGTCGCCTACCCTTTTCTGAATGCGCTGAGCTTCTGGCTGTTCTTTTTTGGCGCGATGCTGTTTAACTTGTCCTTTGTCATCGGAGGATCGCCAGATTCGGGGTGGCTTGCTTATCCGCCTTATTCGGAACGAATGTTCAATCCGGGTGTCGGACAGGATTTCTATATATGGGGGATACAGATATCGGGGATCGGCAGCCTGATGACCGGTATCAACTTCATCGTGACGATTCTGAAAATGCGTGCTCCCGGCATGAAGCTAATGAAAATGCCGATGTTCCCGTGGTCGGTTTTATCGAGCTGTATCGCGATTATATTTTCTTTTCCCATCTTGACGGCAACATTGGCGCTGCTGTTTCTGGACCGCTATTTGGGCGCGCATTTTTTCACCTTGGACGGCGGCGGTAACCCAATGATGTATATCAATCTGATCTGGATGTGGGGGCACCCAGAAGTGTATATCATCGTTCTGCCTGCCTTCGGCATTTACTCGGAGATTGTATCCACTTTTGCGAAGAAAAAGTTGTTTGGGTATAAATCGATGGTGTATGCCATGATGATTATCAGTATTTTATCGTTTCTCGTATGGGCGCATCATTTCTTTACGATGGGCTCTGGCGCGGATGTCAATGCATTTTTTGCGCTAACGACGATGCTGATTGCCATCCCGACAGGCGTTAAAGTGTTCAATTGGCTGTTTACGATGTTCCGGGGAAAAATCACCTTCGAGACTCCCATGTTGTGGACGCTCGGCTTTATTGTTTGCTTTCTCGTCGGCGGGATGACCGGGGTGCTGCTGTCGGTTGCGCCAGCTGATTTTCAATTCCATAATAGTTATTTCCTGGTCGCGCATTTTCATAATACGATCATTGGCGGTGTGGTGTTCGGTTATTTCGCCGGATTGTATTATTGGTGGCCCAAATTGTTCGGCTTCAAGCTGAATGAACGTATAGGGAAATGGGCGTTCTGGTTCTGGAATATTGGATTTTACGCATGCTTTATGCCGCAATATGTGCTCGGATTAATGGGGATGACGCGGCGGCTAGTCACGTACGGATGGGATAAGGGATGGTGGGAAATGAACTTGGTATCCACCATCGGGGCAGCTCTGATGGGAATAGCCTTCTTGTTTCAAGTATGGCAAATCGTGTATAGCGTCAAGCATCTTCAAAAAGATGAAACGGGCGATCCATGGAACGGACGCACCTTGGAATGGTCGATTCCTTCTCCTGCGCCGTACTATAATTTTGCAACGCTGCCACAGGTATCTTCTCAGGATGAATGGTGGGAAGAGAAGCAGCGCAGAGAGCGTGAGCCGCTTTCTCTGACTCCACCGAAGCTGGAACCGATTCACATGCCCAAAAATTCAGGAATTCCTTTTGTGATGTCGATGTTCTGGTTTGCGGCTGGATTTGGTTTTGTATTTGACTGGCTCTGGTTAACGATATCCGGTTTAGTTGGGGTGGCGGCGTGCATGCTTGTTCATTCCTTCAACTATGATACCGATTACTATATCCCTGTTGAGGACATTAAACGCACAGAAGCTGCGATAAGGGGGTAACAAACGAATGGCTCAATTAAACGATTCCGGACATGCCAATCAACACGTATCGCGTTCGGATCATCACGACCATCCGGATATGGAAGAAATGCGCACATTCGGATTTTGGATCTACCTGATGACGGATGTGATAATTTTCGGCACTTTGTTTGCTGCCTATATTGTTCTGCAAGGCAACAGAAACGGTGGGCCAGGGCCTGAAGAACTGTTCCAGATGGGCGGCATTATTGCAAGCACTTTCATTTTGCTAACCAGCAGCTATACGAGCGGTCTCGCCGTGCTGGCCATGCATAAAGGCAATCGCCAAGCCCTAATGGGATGGCTCGGTGTCACGGCATTGCTCGGTGCGACCTTCATTGTGCTGGAAGTCAATGAATTTATCCATCTGGTGCATGAGGGAGCCACCATAAGCACGAGCGCATTTTTATCCGCTTTCTTTACATTGGTCGGGACTCATGGGCTCCATGTATCCATAGGATTGGTCTGGATGATTGCTTTGATTATTCAGCTGGCCAAACACGGCATTACGCCGGTAACGAAGCGCAAAGTGAATGTGATCAGCCTGTTTTGGCATTTCCTTGATGTGGTTTGGATTTTTGTGTTTACGATTGTCTATTTGATGGGGGTGAGATAGATGACGCAGCATGACATGACACATCCGCATGACGCCGAGACCCAGGGTTCCCTGAAATCGTATACGATCGGATTCCTATTCTCTATCGTATTGACGATCATTCCGATTACTGCCGTCTTGTACGGATGGGCCGAGGGGATGACGAACACCATCGTTCTGATGACGGCAGCAGTGTTGCAGTTCGTCGTTCAACTGATCTATTTCATGCATCTGCGGGAGGAAAAAAAGCCTCGTTATAATTTGGTGACGTTGATTCTGGGCTTGATCATTTTGCTGGTTATCGTAATCGGCTCCATGTGGATCATGTTATTCAATATGGTGGCAACATGAGCAGGTCATCCGCAAGTGTATTGGCTTGGATTCAACTGACAAAGCCCCGAATCCTTCAACTAAATCTCGTTGCCGCGTTTGGCGGGTATTGGCTGGCTTCCAAATGGATGGTGGATTGGAGCTTCTTGTTTTGGATGCTTCTAGGCACCGCTTTAACGATGGCATCCTCGTGCGTAATGAACAACATCTGGGACTGGAAGCTGGATCAAAAGATGAGCCGAACGAAGGATAGGCCGCTGGCGACAGGCCGATTGAAAATAAGGGGCGTGCTGTTGTACGCCCTGGCACTTGGAATAGCGGGAGAAATCGTCCTGTTTTGGAAAGTAAACGCGCTGTGCGGCTGGCTCGGATTGCTCGGCATGTTTGTCTATATCGTCTTGTATACGATGTGGTTAAAGCGAACCTCGACCTGGAGTACATCGATTGGAGGCGTCTCTGGCGCAATGCCGCCGGTAATTGGTTACTGTGCGTTTACCAATGAGGCAGATGCAGGCGCTCTGCTTCTGTTCGCGTTATTATTTCTGTGGCAGCCCGCTCATTTCTGGTCGCTTGCCATCCGGCGAGTAGACGAGTATCAGGCTGCGGGATTTCCGCTTTTGCCGGTTCGTAAAGGGGTACGCCGGACGAAGCTGCAAATGATCCCCTATGTAGTCTTGCTTCTTCCGACTGTTGTGTTGATTTACACCTATGGTTATGCAGGCATAATATTCCTTACGGTCTCTTTGCTGGCAGGTATCGTTTGGGTATGGCATACGTTAATAGGTCCTGCTGCATTGGATAACGACAAGTGGGCCAAAACGAATTTCTTGATTTCGGTGAATTATTTGATGGTCATCTTTTTCATCATGATTTTGGATACTGCCGGTCGTCCAATCTAAGGCTGTTCACTTGGATGACGAATGAAGACATTTATCCGTTATTTTAGGAGTGGGAGTGGGTCGTGTTGAAGGCAAACCTTACATTTTTTCTTATTGTTATGATTGTGCTTGTTATAACTGCGTGTAGTGAAGGAGCTAACAATCAAGCAACAAATGAAGGAATGACTGCTCCGGGAGACGCAAACGCACTGGCATTATATAAAAAACAATGTTTATCCTGCCATGCTGCTGATCTAAGCGGAAAAGTAGGCCCGGGTTTGCAGGAGATTGGCTCCAAATTGACGGAGCAGCAACTGATCGAGATTATACATGATGGCGCAAGAGGCATGCCTGCCTTCAAAAAGATGTTAAGTGCTGAGGAAATTCAAGCTTTATCGCAATGGCTCTCGAAAAATAAATAGGTGCAGGGGGGATCTTCGGTGAAAAAGGCAGTCATATACGTCTTAATTGGTTTGATGATTATCATTGCATCCGCATGTGGCAGCGGCAAGCCGAATCAGCTTAATTACCAGGTTGCGCCTTTTGAGTCCATCAATCAAGATGGGAATCCGGTGTCTTTGTCTGATTTGAAAGGCAAGGTGTGGATCGCGGACTTTGTTTTTACGCATTGTATAACGGTGTGTCCGACGATGACAGCCAACATGTCTGAATTGCAAAAGCGATTAAAATCAGCGGGTGTTGAGGCGGTATTGATCTCTTTCTCTGTAGATCCAGAGCGGGATGATCCTGAGGCATTAAAAAATTACCTTACTAAATTTGACGCTGATTTCTCAAATTGGCATGCGTTAACCGGTTATGAGTTTAACGAGATCAAAACATTTATTGTCAATTCGTTTAAGACTGCTGTTGCGAAGGATACGTCCTCCGATCAGGTTATTCACGGTACTTCGTTTTTTTTGGTCGACCCATCAGGGACAGTTGTTGCCAAGTACGATGGGATGACGGATACGCCTTACGATAAAATTATGAAAGATGTTGAAGCATTGCAACAATAGGGAGGGAATTTGGCGGGGAGGAGTTGATAGAATTGGAGATTATTGCACGTTCTTCATGGACGCGAGCGATTGTGCTTATCCTTATCCTGATTGCTGTTGGCTATGCGATCATGCAAACGCTGGCGGGAAATCGTGAAGATGTTGAGGTAGGCAAGAAAGCGCCGAATTTTACATTAACTAATTTGCAAGGGAAAACGGTGCAATTATCCGACTACCTTGGGACAGGTGTTCTTCTGAACTTCTGGGCATCCTGGTGCGACCCATGCGTCAATGAAATGCCGCTTCTGAACGAAACCTATCAGAGATTGCCAGGTGTTGAGATCCTTACTGTCAATATGGGAGAAGCCAAGGAAAAAGTAAGCCAATTTGCAGATCGTTATCACTTGCAATTCCCCATACTGCTTGATCAACAAAGCGATGTGAAGAAACGGTATAAAATTGGTGGTTTGCCGGCAACTTTTCTGATTGACGACAAAGGTCACATCGTGGAGAAGATCTCAGGGGAGTTGGACAGTTCCGATTTTATTATGAATGTAATGGAACGGATTCAACCTAAGCCTGGACGTAAATAACGTATGATATGACTGGAGAACTGTCGGAATGGATACTTTAACATGGTCTATCGCGTTTGGCGGGGGAGTACTGGCATTTGTCTCGCCGTGCACGTTGCCTTTATACCCGTCTTTTCTTTCTTATATTACAGGGATGTCAGTAAGTCAATTGCAGACGAGGGACTCTTCCAAGATTCATAAAATATTGTTTCTCAATTCTGTTTTGTTTCTGTTTGGTTTCTCTCTCGTATACTATATTTTAGGCTTTTCAGCAAGTTTTATGGGTCATCTATTTGAAAATTATCGCGATCTGATTCGAATGCTTGGAGGCGTATTTATTTCTGTCATGGGTTTATTTCTGATTGGAATATTTCAGCCTCAAATGATGATGAGGGAGTTTCGTTTCCCCTTTATAAAAGCGAAGATGAACAAATCACTAGGTTCTGTGCTCGTTGGTATTATTTTCGCTGCTGGTTGGACCCCTTGTATAGGTCCCATATTCGGAGCGATTATGTACTCGAATATCATCAACCCGAACCCGGTTCAGACCTTTGTTAACGTGACTGCCTATTCATTAGGGTTTGGGATTCCTTTTATCGTCATGGCCTATTTTATTGGGAAAATAAAGGGGATACTGAAGTATTCCGGTATGCTTATGAAAATTGGCGGCGTACTTCTTCTCATTGTGGGCATGCTGCTCTACTTCGATAAAGTGAGCATGATGAATACGTGGTTTTCGAGTTTTCTGTGACTAAATAGACAGACAATAAAAAGGTGAGTGAAAAGACTTGTATGATACTATACAAAGCTTTCATTCACCTTTTTAATTGGATTAAGCAAGAACGCTCCGAAGAGATGCGGCAAATTTGGAAACACCCGGAACAATTTCATCAGCCATAGGCCTTGCAAAAGTGAAGCGCACATAACCGGAATCCGAACCATAGACGCTGCCAGGCACAAAGATTACTCCATTTCGGATAGCTTCTTCCAACAACTTACTATCATTCACCTCGGGTATAATCTTACACCACAGGTGCAAGCCACCCTGTGGAATCGAGAAGCTGACCAGGCCCGGCAGTTCATTCCGAAGCGCTTCTATCAACAAATCCCGTTTATAGAGCAGATGCATTCGCAAACGTTCCAAATGAGACTGGATATATGGAGACTTAAAGAATTGCGCAGCAACCTTTTGAGGAACGACGCTAAGTCCGAAATCCATCTGCTGTCTGGCATCGGCTAGCCGCTCGACAACGGAATGAGGAGCGACCATCCACCCAACACGCAGCCCGGATGCTGCGATTTTGGAGAAAGAGCCAATATAGAGGACCGATCCGATAGAATCAATGGATTTGAGCGGCAGCGGCGGCGTTCCATCATAGGAAGTGAGGCTAAAGGGATCATCCTCTACAATCGGCAGCCCCAGTTCGCTCGCAACATTAAGCAGTTCAATGCGGCGTTCAGCATCGAGGAGAGCGCCTGTTGGATTCTGATAATTCGGATTTATGAACACCATCTTGATACGATGTTTTTTATAAAGAGTGCGAACATCCTCGGGCCGGACTCCTTGCTGGTCGACGGGAAGACGGAATAATCGAAGACCTGCCGATTGAAACATGGGCAGCGAGTAGCAATACGACGGATCTTCAATTGCAACCGCATCTCCGGGGGTCAGCAAACACTGGGTAATTAAATATAAGGATTGCTGGGAGCCGGATGTGATGAGGATCGACGACTCTGTGGCTTGAATGCCCCGATATTGACTTAAATACGAGACGAGCGCTTCTCGGAGTGGAACAAATCCTTGAGGATCGTCATATCCAAGATATTCCGTATAGTGGTTTTCGTCGATAAGCGTATTTATTTCTTTCACAGGAGAGATGTCCGCCCCAAGTTCGCCGCTAGCAAAATCAATCAAAGATTTGTCTTTTTGAAGAGCTTCCCGGATACGGCGCAAAAAAGTCAGGTTAGGCAAGAAACTCCCGCCTTCCACATACCGATGCCAGTTAGGGGTATGTTTCGGTGTTGCTCCCCATTTATACTTGCTTACCCGAGTTCCACTTCCTGTACGGCTCTCGATAATCCCAAGCGCACGAAGCTCCGCATAGGCAAGGACAACCGTACTTCGATTCACTTCCAATTGATCAGCTAATTTTCGTTCGGAAGGCAGCAGACTGCCTGGCGGAAACTCACCGTATGAAATTCTCCGTTCGATGTCATCGGCAATTTGTTGATATAGAGGCTCGTTGCTGCTACGGTCAGGCTTCCACATCATTATCACCTCCTCGCCTAGTATTTTATTAGATGGATTATTATCACAGGAATCTTTTTATCATAACATTTGGCTTGTAAAAAAGAGCCGCTCTTGTCATCCTAAAAATGACGAATGTATCTCAATCTGTTGAACATGGATGGTGATTTTGTTTCCAATTGGATGGTTCCTCTCCGGTTCGAAAGTGCTGAGGTGTGATGTTTGTGTGACAAATGTAGCAGTGTGCTCAAAATTTCACATAAGACGAGTCTAGAGTATATACTTATCAAGATGAGGAAGGGACAAATATGATAAGGTGTTCAACTATGGAAGGGTATTTATTCCATAGAAGAGAAAATAATCCTGTTTTTCTTTCCATCGGCTACAGCACATGCCATTGATGGGATGTTCGCGTGAATCAATTTAATTGTGGGTCAACTAAGGAGATACCTGTATAAGCAAAGCGAATGAGGATATCTTTTTGTCCTTGGCTAAACTTGTGAATGTAAGCGACAAAATGTTTTTGAATTAGGTATGAATAAATCAAAGGAACTTTACAAAAACTTTATTCGATAACGTCACTACTTTGAATGTTCAGGAGGGGTTGTTATAAAACCATTGATCGTAATAGCAGCACTATTACTCGTTACAGCTTGTATGAGCAATCATTCGACAAACAAGCAAATGACTCCTAAACAAACGAAGGTTGAAACTCATGCTCGTAATGCTGCTTCAACGTCAACCTTAACTCAAGCATCTTCCACTTCCACAACGGGTGCAGGGAAATCATCGATTACGCCTAAACAAGCATCCAATGACGCTTCGAATTGGCTGGGTGGGTTCATACGCAACAATGCACCGGCAGAAAGCTCAGCGGATCAGACCGTAAATCCGCAACAGTCCGCCAATCCATCCCAATCTGTGCAGCAAGTGTTGGATCTGGTGAATCAAGAACGAACGAACGCAGGCTTGAAACCCCTTAGTTTAAATAGCAGTCTCTCGAAAATGGCCATGGCTAAGGCGCAGGATATGTACAACAACAATTATTTTGATCATCAGTCTCCGACTTATGGATCCCCGTTTGATATGATGAAGGCATTCGGGATCACATATAGCTCAGCAGGGGAAAACATCGCCAAAGGCCAGACGAGCCCGGCGGAAGTGATGAACCAATGGATGAACAGTCCAGGCCATCGTGCCAACATCCTGAATAGTAGCTTCACCCAAATCGGAATAGCTTACTATAACAGCGAGTGGGTTCAAGAATTTATTGGCTAGTGCGAAAAGCAACAAAAACATTACCATAATCTTCAAAGCTGATAATAAAAAACTCGTGTCCACAGACATGGGTTTTTCTTTTTATTTTATGGTTGCTAATCTCGTTATATAGGCCAGCAGAAGAGTGTAGTTCTCTTCATATCCTTCCATTTAATAGTATAATAAGACTATAGTCCATAGGAGCAATTTCAATCACGGTTTGGTTATTTAATTGTATTTTATAAATTCACTAACTTCGTGAATATTACGTTATAAGAAATCGGCGAGAAATGATAAGGAGCAGAAAACATGAAATGCCCTCACTGTAACAACGAATTAAGTGAAGTTCCTTTATGTTACGGATTTGAAGCACCATATTATTTTTACACTGTACCAGAAGAGAAAAGAACAGAATTAATTAGAGATTTTTGTGTAATTGATGAACAGCATTTCTTTATTAGAGGACATATTGAAATACCAATAATTGATAGTAAAGAGAAATTTATATGGAGTGTTTGGGTTTCTCTTAGTGAAGAAAACTTTTTGAAATCTAATGAATTATTGCACGTAGAAGGAAGGGAAAATGAAAAACCTTATTTTGGTTGGTTATCGACTGAACTTTCAATATATCCAATAACTACATTATCGTTAAAGACAATGGTACATACACAAGAAGTTGGTGCTGTTCCGTTAATAGAATTAGAACAAACGAATCATCCACTTGCAGTTGAACAAAGAGAAGGAATTACAATGGGGAGAGTTAAAGAAATTGCTCATTTAATAAATCATAGTCAGTAACTCAACTTTCGCAGAGCCGAACACGGCTTAGTTGTTTGTTCTGTATGAGCCTAGACTAAGTTAAATATAACTCTTGAAAA